>CAJJYX010000101.1 GCA_905197435.1 uncultured Bacteroides sp. | reverse complement strand
TTCACATTCTCCTGCCCTTTCACTTCTGCAAAATCCGCTTCAAAGGAACTTTGCCGGGAGTAGAACTCTTCACGGGTATTGACTTGTGCCGGGGATAATTCTTGTTTTCCGTTGAAGAACTCAATGACGTCTTTGATATTCTCCACGCCATAGACTTTCAGGTTGTTCACTACAGCGGCCTCATGCGCATTCGAGCAAGGCACTATTATCCCTTCAAAACCAAGCTCTCTGGCTTTGATGGCAATGGGGAGTGCTCCTTTGATAGGTTGCAGGCTACCGTCGAGGCTCAGTTCGCCCATCAACAGGTAATGGTCCAACTTATCCGGCAGGATAACCTCACTGGCTGCCAGCATGCCGATGGCTAAAGGTAAATCGTATGCGGAACCTTCTTTCCGGATGTCTGCCGGTGCCATGTTGATGACGATATTACTGGTCGGCATCCGGTAACCGTTGACCTGCAAAGCAGATATGATACGTTGATGGCTTTCTTTGACCGCAGAGTCCGGCAAACCGACTAAATAGAACATACAGCCTCTGGAACTGTTGACTTCAATGGTGATGAGGGTTGCGTCAATACCTTGACCAGCCGCTCCAAAAACTTTTATGAGCACGTTTTTAGTGTTAGGGGTTAGTGGTGAGGTGAGTAGAATGGATGGGCTATCGTCGGTTTTGCTTTTTGAATTTCTTTTCCGCTTCCTTCTTTTCCTTCTCTTCTGTCTCTATTTTCTCCAGTTTCTTCTTGATGTCTTCTTCACTCAAATTCTTTCCTTCAATTCTTCCGGAAGGGCTGAGCAACAGATTGGCAGGCAACGCTTGTATGGCGAGCTGCTTGATGGGGGCTGTATTCCATCCGGAGAAATCGCAGCTCTGTTCCCATTCCAAGGTATCTCTTTTGATTGCTTCTTCCCATTCCTTTCTGTCGACGTCCAGGGAAATGCCCCAAAGGGCGAATAGCTTGTTCTTTTCTTCTTTCTTGTAGATCCGGCGCAGGGCAGCATTGGCTTCCATGCTCTGCTGGTCCCAGGATGCCCAGAAATGCACCAGCACATATTTGTCTTTAAAACTGGTGCGGCTGATTAGCGTGCCTTTGGCATTGGGCAGATGGATGTAAGGGACTGTTTTCCCAATGGACACCTTTTCTGCTTCTTGGATAAGGTCGAGCAGTTCGTCCACATACGGGCGGTCTTTCAATCCTCCGGTCATGTGCTTTGTCATTTCTTTGATCAAGGTGAAGTTCGGCCAGGGCTTCTGCACAAAATACTTTTCCAGTAGATAGATACTTGCCAGGGAAGAGGGGTGGCTATTGATGAAAGCTTCTGCTTTTTCTTCCAGTGCTTTTTCCGAGGGGGTACCCAGGCCTTTCAGCTCTTTTTGAAAAGCTGTCAGCTCTTCATTGGGAGTATTCCCGGTGATTTCCAGGGAAGTGAGCTCGGCGGCAGAACCTTTTATTTTTATTTTGTCTCCTTTGTCCAGGTAAAGCGGATATTCCGTACCGTCACTGAACTGCAACCATGTGGAGACCAGCGTGTCGGTGGTGAGGGTTGCAGAGAACTTGTCATCTTTGACAAGCAGTGTATCCATACGGTTATAGAGCTTGTCTGTACCATATATATAAAGGGTATCGTTCCCCAGCCCTTTGATTTCGCCACTCAGGAAGATTGAATTCGGTTTTTTGCTGCCGCAGGCAGACAATATGATAAGCAGAAGATATGCAAGACAGATTTTCTTCATTCCGGTTCTTTTTCTGATACTTCGTCGCGAAAATACTTCTTTTTGGTGTGAATAAAAAGAAATGCCCGACATATTTCTATGCCGGGCACGTTCTTTTCAATCTAACCTTTATTATTTGATGATATTCATAAAGTCAGTATTAGTGAAGTACTTGGCGAACTCCAAGTCAGAAGCAGCTTTCTTTGCCAAAGCCGGTTCTTTTGCAATGGCATTCTTCAGACTGCTGGTTACCATAGATGTGTTGTTGGTTCTTGCACCAAGTACAGCCATCAGGTAGTCAGTGTATGCGTCCGGTTTTTCGATAGCGGCCAATGTGTTCTTTGCCTTGTTGTAGTCCTTAGCCAGGATCTGTGCCAAAGCAGCACTGTTGGTCTTTGTATCACCGAATGAGTTGACTGCTCTTTCGTACTGTCCTTGAGCAACGTACAGGTTACCCAGTGCCTCGTTCAGTTCCTTAGAACCGGAAGCCTTGCTCATGTAGTTTTCTGCTGCAGTTCTGTCACCCTTTGTCAAAGCAATCAAACCAAGATTCATGTTGACTTCAGGAGCATCTTTGATGGAAGCGGCTTTCTTGAAATAGCTTTCTGCTTTATCAAGGTTACCTGCCTGATAAGCCAGTTTACCTAAGTTGTTGTAAGCACGGAAATCGTTCGGGTAGATTTGAGTGGCTTTTGTGAAGATAGCTTCTTGCTTGGCAGGATCTTTAGTCAGGGTAGTAGCATACAGCAATTCTTCAATGTTCAGCTGCTTGGCATCGCTGTCAGCCAGGTTTGCGATTTCTTCGTCAGACTTACCGATGATTTCGTAGTTCAAAGTCAGACGTGAACGACGCAGTTGCGGCAGGATTTCGTCAGCCAAAGTCTTATATACAGAAGAGATGTTCTTGATTTCTTGCTCTCTTTGTTCGGGATCCTGATACATGGAAAGAACGCGAAGAATCAACTCTTTGTCCTGGATGTTTGATTTGGATACCAATTCCTGGAAACCTTCCCAGTCTTGAGCAGTATATTTGGTGTCTACTGCTGCATCGATTTTGGCTTTCTTCAAATCTTTGCTGATTATTTTTGCAGTATTGTCCTGGCGGTTTTCGGCCAGCTTGGTATTCAAGCTTACACCACCATCGGGAGAAGCGTAAGCAGAGATTTCGATGTTGCTGATCTTCTTGTTGGCAGCTTCGTCTATCTCCTTCACTTCCTTACCGAATTCTTTGGCAGTCTTCAACTCGCTGGCGCGTACGTTGGCCTGTTGAATCAAGAACATGATGTTGGCGTCATGCTTTTCTTTGATGATACGTTGGAAAGCGTCGTCACCGTTGGCGGGGTTAGCGCTGCCCAGTGTCTGTTCCAGCATCTCAGAAGTAGAGATTACGCCATCGGCTACTTTTACAGCAGGGATAGTGACGGTCTTTTTGCCGATTGTAGCCTTGAATTCCAGATACAGTTCGGATTTGGCCATTTCAGGTACATAGTCGAAAGATGTTTTCATTGTGTAGTTGCCACCCATCTTGTAAGAGATAGTCTGGTCGTTGCCTTCTACTTTTTCTCCTTGGAATACAGCAGGCTGGCCTTTAGCTTCGCCACCGTTCCATTTCAGCACGGGAGTTACCTCTACCACGGCTTTTTTGTTGAAGTACTTTTCGGGGAATTTTCCGTTGATTGTGGCGGGAACTTTACCACCAACAGCCTCCAGAACTTGAGGAGTTACGGTGAAATAGTCTGATGACAATTCACCCATCTTTTTGCTGCACGATGTCATTAATGCAACAACCATTGCCATTAAAAACGGCAGATACAATTTCTTAGTCATTTTAGGTATAAATTAATTGTTTGTAATTGAAATTTGTCTATTCCATTTTAGTGTGTTGTTTATGTATGGATACAACAACGCAAAGATATTAAATCCTATTACAGTTTGTTAACCCTCGCATCAATTTTATCATAATTTAATGAATTTCCCGCTCTTTGCGGTACTTTATATTGCGGGGGTGATGTTCTATGATTTCACTGCGTAATCTGTTCCGGTCGATGTGTGTGTAAATTTCTGTTGTAGCAATGGATTCGTGCCCCAGCATGCTTTGTATGGCGCGCAGGTTGGCGCCTCCTTCGAGCAGGTGGGTGGCAAAGGAATGACGGAAGGTATGCGGACTGATGTTTTTGGTGATACCGGCTTTTTCTGCCAGTTCTTTAATAAGGTGGAACACCATGATGCGTGAAATGTTTTTGCCCCAGCGGGCCAGAAATACATAGTCCTCGAAGTCCTTCTTGATTTTCCAGCCTCCGTTGCGGTATAAAAACCACTTCCTGATTTCGTCGATGGCACGGGATGATATGGGAACAAGCCGTTGCTTGCTGCCTTTCCCTTCTACTTTAATGAAGCCCTCGTCGAAATACAGGTCGGATATTTTCAGGTTGCACAGTTCCGAAACCCGCAGGCCGCAGCTGTACAGGGTTTCGAGGATGGCACGGTTACGCTGCCCTTCGTTTGTGGACAGGTCGATGGCGGAGATGATGCGGTCTATCTCTTCCACCGTCAGCACTTCCGGAAGGTGGAACCCGATTTTGGGTCCCTCCAGCAGTTCGCCGGGGTCTCCCTCCAGGTATCCGGCCATAACGAGGAAATGGAAAAACGACTTGATGCCCGACAGGATGCGTGCCTGCGAGCGGGGATGGATGCCGATGTCGTGCAGTCCGGAGGCGAAACGTTGCAAATCGTCCAAGGTAGTGTCAAGAATATCGATATTCTCTTCCTCCAAAAAGAACAGCAACTTTTCCAAGTCTGTTTGATAAGCATCCACCGTGTTGGGTGAGAATGCTTTTTCTAACTTCAGATATTGGTAGTACTTTCTGATTATCAGCTCTTTTCTCTCCTTATCCGTGATTTTCTCTTCTGACTTCATTTCTCTACTTTGCTTTGTGAAAACAGGCTGCATTTCAGCAAATTGCAAATAAATTTGCATGTGCTTTCGGTTTGCACTATCTTTGCAACAGAAAAGCGAAGATAGGCTGCACCTCAACATAACTTTTCATGCTCGCATGAAAGTTCTGTATTCGGTTCGCACTATCTTTGCTACGCAAAGGTATAAAAAAATGTGTTATGAGGATACAGATTATTAACGGACCCAATATAAATCTCTTGGGTAAGCGTGAACCTTCTATTTACGGCAGTGTTACTTTTGAAGACTACCTTGCCGAACTCCGTAAAAAATATGCGGATATACAGATTGACTATTTCCAGTCCAACATTGAGGGAGAGCTGATAGACAAGATTCAGCAGGTGGGTTTTGATGTGGACGGCATCATTTTGAATGCAGGTGCCTACACCCATACGTCCATTGCTCTGCAGGATGCTATCCGTTCGGTTACTTCTCCGGTGATTGAGGTGCATATTTCTAATGTACATGCCCGCGAGTCTTTTCGCCATGTATCTATGATTTCCTGCGCTTGCAAGGGTGTCATTCTCGGTTTCGGACTGGACTCCTACCGTCTGGCCATGGAGGCGTTAAAAGATTATTAAGTAAAAATAGGTATATAGATTATGTTATTGAAGCAAACGAAGATTGTCGCAACGATTTCTGACCAGCGCTGTGATGTTGATTTTATAAAGCAGTTGTTCGACGCAGGTATGAATGTCGTACGTATGAATACTGCACATCTTGGCCGTGAAGGTGCCGAGAAGTTGATTAACAATGTGCGTTCGGTTTCCAACCGCATTGCCATCTTGATGGATACGAAAGGACCGGAAGTCCGTACCACTGTCCTTGCCGAGCCTATTCCTTTCAAGGCAGGCGACCGTGTGAAGGTGGTAGGTAATCCGGAACAGGAAACTACCCGTGAATGCATTTCCGTTTCATATCCCCACTTTGTCAAAGACTTGGATGTGGACGGCCATATCCTTATTGATGACGGTGATTTGGAACTGGTCGTTGTGGAGAAGACTCCCGACTATCTGCTCTGCGAGGTACAGAATGAGGCTACCCTGGGCAGCCGCAAGAGCGTCAACGTTCCCGGTGTACGCATCAACCTGCCTTCTTTGACGGAGAAGGACCGCACCAACATCCTTTATGCCATTGAGAAGGATATAGATTTCATTGCCCACTCTTTTGTGCGCAACAAGCAAGATATACTTGACATCAAGGCAATCCTTGATGCCCACAACAGCGACATCCGCATCATTGCCAAGATTGAGAACCAGGAAGGTGTAGATAATATCGATGAAATCCTGGAAGTGGCGGACGGTGTGATGGTGGCTCGCGGCGACCTCGGCATTGAAGTTCCGCAAGAACGCATTCCCGGCATCCAGCGTGTGCTTATTCGCAAGTGTATTCTTGCCAAGAAGCCGGTGATTGTTGCCACACAGATGCTCCATACCATGATTTCCAATCCACGCCCCACCCGTGCGGAAGTAACGGATATTGCCAATGCCATCTATTATCGTACGGATGCCTTGATGCTGAGCGGCGAGACTGCTTACGGAAAATATCCGGTAGAAGCCGTGAAGACCATGACCAAAGTTGCCGCACAGGCAGAAAAGGACAAGTTGCCTGACAATGATATCCGCATTCCTTTGGATGAAAACAGCAACGATGTAACGGCTTTCCTTGCCAAACAAGCCGTAAAAGCCACCACCAAACTGAAAATCCGTGCAATTATCACTGACAGTTACAGTGGCCGCACGGCCCGCAACCTTGCCGCTTTCCGTGGCAAATATCCGGTGCTGGCCATCTGCTACAAGGAAAAGACCATGCGTCACCTTGCACTGTCATATGGCGTGGAAGCAATCTATATGCCCGAACTTGCCAACGGACAGGAATACTATTTCGCCGCCTTGCGCCGCCTGTTGAAAGAAGGCCGCCTGTCTCCTACGGATATGGTGGGCTATCTGAGTAGCGGCAAGGCCGGTACAAAGACTTCTTTCCTCGAAATCAATGTGGTGGAAGATGCCCTGAAGCATGCAGAAGACTGTGTGCTGCCCAATAGCAACAGATACTTGTAGGATAAGGGATTAAGGATAAGGGGTTAGGGATTAGCGGTTAATGGTTAATTAATAATTGTGCGCAGAACTAACCCCTAATCTCTTATCCCTAACCCCTAATCCCTAACCTATAATCCATTAACAAAGTGACGATTGACGAATATATTTTGCAGCATATTGATGATGAGGGCGATTATCTGAAAGCGCTCTATCGCGACACGCACGTCAAGTTGCTATATCCCCGCATGGCTTCCGGACATTTGCAGGGGCGCATGCTCAAGATGTTTGTCCGGATGATTCGTCCCCGGCAGGTGCTGGAGATAGGGACTTATAGCGGATATTCCGCACTTTGCATAGCAGAAGGACTGCCGGAGGGAGGAATGCTGCATACGTTCGAAATCAACGACGAGCAAGAGGACTTCACCCGCCCGTGGCTGGAGAACTCCGGTTATGCGGACAAAATCAAGTTCTATATCGGCGATGCCTTGGAACTGGTGCCGCAACTGAACCTCACTTTCGACCTTGCCTTCATCGATGGAGACAAGCGCAAATACATCGATTATTATGAGATGGTGCTCGCCCGTCTTTCCGATGGCGGGTATATCATTGCCGACAATACATTGTGGGACGGCCATGTGCTGGAAGAGCATCCCCATCGTACGGACCTGCAAACAATCAATATCAAGGCTTTTAATGATTTGGTGGCGCAGGATGCGCGTGTCGAGAAAGTAATCCTGCCCCTTCGTGACGGGCTGACGATTATCCGCAAGAAGTAGAGCTGCGCCTACTTTTTCAGCAGCCGCTTGCTGAGGTACCTCACCGGATACCACACGGACAAGAAGCCTACGGTGATGACCGTTACAAATACCAGAATGATGTCTGTGGCATGTACGTTTACCGGATAGGCATCTACTACAAAACTCCCGTTGCCTCCTCCCAATGAAATCAGCCCGAAGCGTTGTTGCAGGAAGCACAGCAGCAGCCCCGAAACAATGCCGGAGAGGGCGCCGAACACGGAAATCATCCTGCCTTCGAACAAAAAGATGCGCGCAATCAGGCGGTCGTCTGCACCCAGGTTACGCAGAGTCTTCACATCTTCCCGTTTGTCCAGTATCAGCATGGACAGTGAGCCGATGACATTGAAGCATGCAATGCCCAGAATGAAGGTGAGGAACAGATAAGAGATGAATTTCTCTATTTCCATGATGCGGAACACATCGGCCTGCTGTTCGTAACGGTTCTGCACGATGAACCGGTCGCCAAGAATGTTTTCTATTTTCTTTTGTACGGAGTTGGTATTGGAACCGGGCTTCAGCTTCATCTCAATGGCCGAAACCTCTGTGTCATAATTGAACAGGCGGCGGGCAAAGCTGAGAGAAGTCAGTATATAGCGTGAATCATATTTCTGCTGGTTGACGGCAAAGATGGCGCCGGGTGAGAAAAGATACTCCCGGTTGAAAGCCGTTGTGGGATTGGCTATGTTTACCCGCACGTTCCGCTTGGGGGCGTAGACCTGCAAGGGGGCCACGAATTGGATGCCGGTGCCCAATTCGGATATAAGTTCCACACCCAGAAAACCATAGTCCACCACCGAGTCGTTCAGTATAAACTTTCCCGTTCCGTAGAGCAAGCTGTCGATGGATGTAAGCTGCTCGAAGTTATCTTCCACGCCTTTGATGACGGCCATTGCCTGGCGGTCCTTATACTGCACCATGGCATTCTCTTCCAGTGTTTCCGTCCAGACGTCAATCTCGGGCAGGGCATGTACTTGCTGAACGCGCGATTCGCGCGGGTCGAAAACCTTGCCTTCACGGATGGTGATTTTCAATTCCGGGTCAAAGGCGGTAAAGAAATCTGCCACCATGTCCTGAAAGCCGTTGAATACGGACAAGGTGCATACCAACGCCAACGTAGCCAACGCCACTCCACACACCGAAACACCGGAGATGATATTGATGGCATTGTGCTTCTTCTTGGAGAAGAGGTAGCGGCGGGCTATATAGAATGGAAGGGACATAGGGGTTAGGGATTAGGGGTTAAGGGTTAGGGATTAGGGGGGTATTAATCCCTAATCCCTAACCTTTAACCCTTATTTTAAGAGTTCGTCAATTCGCTCCAGATAGTCCAGTGAGTCGTCCACGAAGAACTTCAGTTCGGGGATGATGCGCAACTGGTGGCGTACGCGGGTGCCCAGTTCAAAACGTATGGACTTCATGTTTCCGTTGATGTTCTTTACAATTTCTTCGCTTTTTTCCGAGGGGAATATGCTGAGGTAAGCACGTGCCACGCTCATATCCGGACTGATGCGTACGGCGCTAACTGAAATCAGTATGCCGGGCATGGATTTGGTTTGCAACAAGAAGATGTCACTCAGTTCCTTCTGGAGGAGGCGGGCTATTTTATTTTGTCTGGTAGTTTCCATACTGTTCGCTTTTTAATTTAATCCCTGTTTTCGCGAAGCAAAGTTACTGAAATATATCGTTCTGCCGGCTGTTTATAGCTTTTTTTTCATTCTTTCCCCTATTGTATGGTCCATTCTTTCCCATTCTGTCGATGAGATATGCCTATCCGTAGATTCCGTTTGTTTTTCTTGTGACGGTTCCATACCTTTGATGTCAGTTTGAAGTGCTTCAGATAAAATGAGTGAAGAAAATAGAACCATTCTGGAAAGAAGAGACTCTCTCTAAATAGCGTTTTTTCATGTATTATTGACTCAAGCCGTTTTTACCCGGGAGGGCAGAAACGGTTTTTTTGTGCTTTATGCCGGGCTTCCTTATGTCTTTGACCGGGCTTTCTTGTGATTCACATCAGCTTCCGTTGTGTTCTGCATTGGCGTTTGTTCTGAAGAGCCTTTGGGCTTGTCGTGTGTTCACTGTTGTGAGCCGCTTTGTTCACAAGCATGAACAAGACGGCTCACGGGAGTGAACAATATGCTCCACAAAAGTGAGCTTTCACCATTCCTTTGGGGCTGATGGAACAGACCCAAGGGAATAATGAAAGAAACTTAAGGGAACAACAGAATAAACATGAGGGCTTTACTGCGCCTTGCCACTGTACTTTCTTTTGGCTATCAGCACTGCCACGATGATGCCTATTACCAGCAGAGCCAGTGCACCATAGGCTATGCTTTCCGTCACATGCAGGCTGGTGGGGTCGAAGCGCATTTCGATGGTATGCCGCCCGGCAGGGATATACATTGTGCGCAGGATGTAGTCGGCACGTGCCAGTTCGGCGGGTTGTCCGTCGATGGTTACGTGCCAGCCGTCCGGATAATAAATTTCGGAGAATACGGTGATGCCGTCTTGGGCATTGTCCGTTTCATACGTCAGACGGTTGGGGGCGTAACTTGTCAGGCGAATGCTGGAAAGGCTGTCTTTGTAGCTTTCCGTGGCGCCTTTCAGTATATTCTTGAAACGGGCATCCACTACGGCAGTTTCCGTAGGCATGATGCTGTCCAGGGCATCAATCTCTTCGTTGGCATTGTCCACATACTGTACTTTGTTCACGAACCAGGCGTTGCCGTAGGCGTATGGGTTGAGGATGGGGAGTGTCTGTCCCTGCTGCCCGGCAGGTAAGATGAAATACTTGGTGTTCAGCATGTTCAGCACGCGGAATAGGTTGGCGTCCACGCTGTCCATTCTGCCTCCGGCGGTAGCAATGGCCCGGTAGGCGGCTTGCATTTCGGGGGTGATGTGGCGTTCTATCATCTCCTGATAGCGGCGCAGTTTGGCAGGATGATAACCTCCGACGCTTTTGTGCCAGTAGGAAGTGTTGCTTTCGTTGAAGGTGTTGGTGGAGAGGTTCAGCACACGGTAGTCCGGAGCTGTGTCTTGCAGAATCTGCTCATCCGCTTGGGTCTTGGTGAAGGTTTCGGTACGGATGGAGCCGGGTACGAACTGTGCATCATTCAGATAGCGTTTGTTGACTCCCCACATATCGCCCAGGCAGAGCAGGGTGATGCCCGCTATGGTGAGGGAGCTGCGTAGCTTGCCGCTTGCATAGAGCCAAAGCAGGCTGCACCCGATGCCTATGATGATGAAACTCCGCAGGGCGTCGCTGCTGACGAGTTCTGCGCGCATCTCTCCCAAGTTGGCAAGGATGCCGGAGAGCTCGCTTGCGGGTATCATCTGCTGGTCGACGGCATTCTGCAGCATCTGCGCCTCTTGTACAGGCACGTAGCCGGAGCCGATGCTGCCCGGAGCAACGGCAAGCAGTAGGGCAACGCCTGCGGTGAGCAGTATGCTGATGCCGAGGGGCTTCTTTTCCCGCTTCAGGATTTCCGGTTCTTCGAGCACGCGTTTCAAGGCGAAGATTGCCAGCAGAGGTATGGTGAATTCTGCTATGACAAGGATGGAGGACACGGCGCGGAATTTATTGTACAACGGGATGTAGTCGATGAAGAAGTCCGTCAGCGGCATGAAGTTCTTGCCCCAGGACAAGACGATGGAGAAGAGGGTGGCTCCTATCAATGCCCATTTCAGCGGCCCTTTCACGATGAAGCATCCCAGGACGAAAAGAAACAGCACGAAGGCTCCCACGTAGACGGGGCCTGATGTCATGGGCTGGGTGCCGAAGTATTGCGTCAGTGAGCCGTACAGGCTGCCGTACATCGGGTTTGCCTTGCCCATGGCGGTCTCGCTTTGGCTGAGGGGGGCGGATGCTCCACCCTTGAAGTTGGGTACCAGCAGAGTCAGAGTCTCGTCGACGCCATAGCTCCACTGGGTGATGTAGTCGCGGTCCAGTCCGCTGCTGGTCTGCTTGGCGGCATCGCCGGTTTCTACCAGCTCGCTCTTGCCGCGCATCGACTCCTGCGTGTACTGCCACGTATGGTAGA
>CAJJYX010000100.1 GCA_905197435.1 uncultured Bacteroides sp. | reverse complement strand
AGTGTCCCAAAAGGAGAAAAGCCTATAGCAGAATACCATTGTAGAGAGTGCGGAACTCCCATATCTCGGTATTTTCAAGTTTCTTGAAGCAACTTTCATCACTCCTTCTTCAACCTTGAAAATGTTGTAGTATATCTTCTTTTGAGCCTTGAATGGCTGCGCATCCAAAAAGGCTTGTGCTTCTTCTGTCAACACCACTTTAAGTTTGTTGATACCCATTTCGCTTTGAATTATGGTACAAAGATAACGTATTGTTTCCAAACAGCGATACAAAATTTCGCTTTCTCATCAGTAACTGCCTCACTTTTAACATTCTCACGACTTAATAGTATCGAATATGTAACTAACTCACTCTTTTATTTCCCTAAATTTGAAAAGTCAAAAATAGGGAAGAAAAAATATGGATGTGAAAAGTCACAGAGAAAATGAACAATATCCGTAATATCTTACGTTTATGAGACATTCCACCATAACATTTGAAATTCTGTCATTCGCTCATAAATGTATTAATCAAATCTTAAATCCGTGTTAACAAGTCTTTATCACTAAATTTCACTTTTAAAGCCATTTAAATGCCGTTGCCCCCCTTTTACCATATTCAAGCTCACCATTAAAATATGTTTTTTGGAACATTTTGGGAACATCATACTTGTTTCCATGATTATCATATGATGATTATCAACAACTTAAGCGATATATTATGTTATTCGGAGGAGATAGAAAGATTAACTGAAAACAGGGAGTTTGTTTTTACGCCTTTACCATCGCCCGATTCCCATCTATTACACCACACTCGAAAAAGGCACCACGGAACGCCAATATATAGATGCTTACCATATTAAGAATAAGCACATTGCAGTTCCCCACCCATAGGGAACGCCCGTTTCCGCACGTGGGAACGACAGTTCCCCCAAGTGGAGACGACAGTTTCCTCAAGTGGGGACGACAGTTTCCTCAAGCGGGAACGCCGGTTCCCCCAAGTGGAAACGGCAGTAACCACAAGCGGAAACGGACTTGGGAGGAAAGGATGTGGCACCGACATAACTATGGATAGGACGTCTCCGAAAATAATAAAAGAGGAGGAAGGGGAAAGTATTATATAGCTGACAATTAACGCTTCCATCAAGTCAATTTCTGTACTCTGCCTAAAGAACGCACAGCGGTGGCAAACTCTTCCTTAGGAATAATCGCCTTATTACGTGTCTTCAAGCGATTATTATAAACAGTCTGGGGTGAATAGTGCAAAAATTCGGCAATCTTCACACTATCAGTGATACCTAAACGGACCAAAGCATAAATGCGCAATTCCGTATTCAGCAACTCCCCATCTTTTAAAATGACCTGATCATCAGGATGGAGCAAAGCATTGAAGTCATTCACGAAACCCGGATAAATATGTAAAAAGATAGCATCAAAGTTATGATAGAACTCTTTCAGCTCATTTTGCGCCATAGAATGAGTATCGGTTAATGCTTTCACATCCTCTAACAGGTTGGCCTTAAGTTTACGATTAATATTTTTCCGATACTCATCTAACTTGCTGATATAATCTGAACAAATGGAAAAGACATAACCTATATACTCTTCCTTCACATAGTTTGATTCACAAAGCTGATTATTGGTATCTCTCAACTGTTCATTTAAAGAAGTAAGCTGTACATTCGTTTCCGCTACCTGCCCATGCATCCTCGAAAGTTCTTCCACATGCTTATTCAAACGATTGTTTGCCTCATTCAACTGTCGACGCGACTGCCTCAACCGCTTCATCTGTTTGTAGATATATAGGAAAGCAAACAACGAAACCAAAGACAAGACACTGACCAACACCAAATACATACGCAATCGCGCTTCTTGTTTCTGATTACGTTCCTGATAAATCTGGTGAATGGTGTCCTGCACAGCAGAGATGCCCACAACCCTCACCCGGTTCCGATATGCCAAAGCATTCTGCAGGCAGTAGCTCATGTAGACATAGGCATGATCAATATCACCCAAATAAAAAAGCCCCCCTGCCAGTTCTTCCAACGAAGCAATATCTTTATTGGAGATACGTACATCGGCCATAGCAGAATAAATCAGGTAAGTCAGATAATTTTCCTGCTCATCGGATTCACGATAAAAACAGGCCAGCACATAAGCATTCATAGCATCACGTCGAGTGTCGAATGTAGAATTAAGAATCCCCTTATGCAACCGTTCTTTAAAGACACACATACTGTCCGTACCCTGCACTACCTGCCCCTTATACCACAAGAACAACGGGTCTTCAGGAGTAAGAACCATATTCAAGGAGTCCTTGTAAACACGTTCCAACTGTGCATAATGCTCATGTAAAGTACCCATTTCACTACCGGTATACTGGTTGAAATGCGAATACAGATACAGCATTTGTCCATAATAGTCCACTAACAATTCTTTTGGAAGCGAATTGCCTGAAACCCCGTTTAATTCATCTTGGGCTTCTTTCAGCAAACCGGTGGCCGCCAGCAGAAAGGACTTTTTTATCTTCCATTCCATCTGTCGGCACTTATCGTTCTGCTTATATACTATATCCAGATTGTCTACTACATAATTCATTGCCGAATCGGCATTATAGACGCAATACTCATCATAAAGGTTTTTATTCAGCCAATACCTTTCCTCCAAAGTACGCACATCTTTTCGAAGCTTGTGTAACTGGGCAATCTTTGCCTCTTTAAGCATAGCTAACGCATTTTTTTTTGCAATCAGAGAATCAAGGCGCACCAACAGTTCCTCTATCTTCTCACTGTAAGGTGCTGCATTCAGAAAGGTACACCCCGTCAGCAAAAATAGTAAAGCTATGATTTTTCTTTTCATAATATTATTTATATAAGGCTAAGAGCACAAAGATAAATTAATCTATCTAAACATAAACAACTTCCAGCCTAAAAAGTACATGAAAATCAAAAAGCACTTCTATCACCAAGAGCAATAAAACAGTCTGCACGGCTCTCCTTCCATAGCATCCAATCTTTACTTTACTACCTGGCAATAAGAAGTTAATATACTGATTATATATCACTTACATTTTACATCAGTTTACTTATCCACATTACCCACCAACCGGACGGGCAGAGTTGCCCACTATCTTTGCAATACAGAAAGGGAAGTGTACTATGGAAAACAACCCACCTCTATTAGAATATACTTTTCTAAAAATAAATTAAATCTTTTAATTAAAGTACTATGAGAATGATTACAAGAGATCTTCTTACGCGGAGTTACAAGCTCCTTCTGACATTGCTTGTACTGCTAATGTCAACAAATGCATTTGCCCAACGACTGACAGCTACAGGTAAAGTAGTAGATGTCACAGGACTGGAGGTCATTGGTGCATCTGTATTGGAAAAGGGGACAACAAACGGTGTTGTCACCAATCTGGATGGGGAATTTTCCCTAAGTGTAGAGCAGAACGCCACACTGGTTATATCTTTCATCGGCTACAAGACGATAGAGGTAAAAGCTGCCACTAACATGAATATCACATTGCAGGAAGACAATGAACTGTTGGATGAAGTGGTAGTTATCGGCTATGGAAGTGTAAAACGCAAAGACGTGACCACTGCCATATCTACTGTCTCTACGAAAGATTTGGACCAACGCCCCATCGTATCGGCAGCACAAGCCTTGCAAGGTAAAGCTGCAGGTGTGTCGGTTATGCAGCCCAGCGGTGAGCCGGGCGGAGGTATGAGTATCCGCGTACGTGGTACCACCTCATTCAACGGTAGCAACGACCCGCTATACGTAGTGGATGGTGTACCTGTAGACAATATCAACTTCTTATCGCCCAACGATATCGAAAGCCTCTCTATCTTAAAGGATGCTTCATCGGCAGCTATCTATGGTTCGCGTGCAGCCAACGGTGTAGTACTAATTACGACCAAAGCCGGAGCAGAAGGCAATGCCAAAGTGGCACTGAACGTACAATATGGAATGACGAAAGTGGGCAAAAGCATGGATGCTTTGAATACAGAACAATACCGTGAATTACAGAAAGAAATCGGAGCCGTCAATCCCGCAGATCTTGAAGGATTAACAGACCAAACCGACTGGTTTGACGAGGTTTACAAAACCGGGCAGACCCAAAACTATCAAGTGTCCGTATCTAACGGAAACGAAAAGATGAAATACTTCCTCTCTGCCGGTTATCTGGAAGAAAAAGGTATTTTGGAAGGCACGTACTTCAAACGATATAGCTTCCGTGCCAATATCGACAACCAAATACGCAGTTGGCTGAATGTAAGTGCCAATATCTCCTACTCCGACAATATCGGAAACACCGGCATCATTTCCGGGACGGGTGCCAACCGTGGAGGTGTAGTCCTCTCGGTTATCAATACGCCGACCTATGCTCCTATTTGGGACCCTGAAAAGCCGAATCAATACAATAAGAACTTCTATGGAGCAAATATCATGAACCCGATGGAAAACCTGGCCCGCCAGAAAAACAACAAGAACAAGGAAAACCGCCTCATCGCATCCGGAGCCGCTACCGTCATCTTCCTGCCCAACCTGAAGTTGAAATCATCTGTGGCACTGGACCGTCGCAACGGTGTAAGCACCACATTTCTCGATCCGATATCAACTACCGACGGACGCAACAGTTTCGGAACAGCCTCCGACAACCGAAACATGAATACCGTATTGGTTTTCGATAATGTATTGACTTACAACACCAACATCAAGAAACATGGCATCGACGTCATGGCAGGTTCTTCCTACACCCAATCGGACTATACCAACAACTGGATTAACGGTTCGCACTTCCGGGACGATAAAATACACACTCTGAATGCCGCCAATAAAATTTCATGGGACGGTACCGGATCAGGAGCTTCACAGTGGGCTATCTCTTCCTATTTTGCCCGTGTATCCTACAACTATGACAGCAAGTACATGCTTACCATGAACATGCGTTCCGACGGTTCATCCAAACTGCATCCCGACCATCGTTGGGGTATTTTCCCCTCCTTCTCGGCTGCATGGCGTATTTCGTCGGAGAAATTCATGAAAGCCCTCACTTGGATTGATGACCTGAAGCTCCGTGGCGGCTGGGGGCAGACCGGTAACCAAAGCGGCATAGGTGATTACTCATATCTGCAACGCTACAACATCAACCGCATACCGTGGTTTGAAGAAGGCAACGACCATGCAGTTCCCGGTATCAGCCAAGCCAACCTGAGAACAAGTGACCTGAAATGGGAAACCACCAGCCAAACCAACATCGGTCTTGACCTGACCGTACTAAACAACAGACTGACCTTCAGCATAGATTACTATTACAAGAAGACAACAGACATGTTGATGAATGTAAGTCTGCCTGCAGGTGCAGCAGCAACTACCAATATCACCCGTAATGAAGGCGAGATGACCAATAAGGGATTTGAGTTCTCAGTCAACTCTCACAACCTGACCGGCGAATTCTCTTGGGACACAGACTTCAACATATCTTTCAACAAGAACAAGCTGACTAAGCTATCATTGCAAAAAATCTATACAGCAGCAAGCAGTGCCGAGGTAGTAAAGGAAAATATCGTACGCAATGAGCCCGGGCGTCCTTTAGGTGGTTTCTACGGTTACATCAGCGATGGTGTAGACCCGGAAACCGGTAACCTGATTTATCGCGACCTCAACGAAGACGGCAAGATTTCCACTTCCGACCGAACCTATATCGGCGATCCCAATCCTGACTTCATATACGGACTGACAAACACCTTTATCTGGAAAGACCTCAGTTTGAGTATTTTCATCCAAGGAAGCTACGGAAACGACATCTTCAATGTGTCCCGCATGGAAACCGAAGGCATGTATGACGGTAAAAACCAATCAACAGAAGTCTTGAAGCGCTGGAGAATTCCTGGACAGATCACAAATATTCCAAAAGCCAACTTCAACATCAAGAATTCCACTTACTTTGTAGAAGACGGTAGTTATCTGCGTGTCAAGGACATCTCGCTCTCTTACAATATCCGTTGTCGCCAGTTCAAGAAATGGGGTATCAGCCGTGTACAACCCTACTTTACCGCCAGCAACTTGCTGACTTGGACCAGCTATTCAGGCATGGATCCCGAAGTGAACCAGTACGGAAACAGTGGTTCCGTACAAGGTATCGACTACGGAACTTATCCACAGAGCAAATCATTCGTTTTTGGTATCAATGTTGAATTCTAAAAAAGGGAGAAATAATTTATGAAATTAAGCCATATATATAAAGGTATAGTCTATAGTGCATTGTTGACACTGACCGCCACCTCATGTGACTTGGACTATAATCCAGTAGACAGCTACTCGGATGTAACAGAAGGAGTAAATAATACTGATGAAAAGCCTATTTTCAACAGTGTACAAGATGTAGAGAGTTCAATGGTGACTTTGCACAAGAAGTTTCGTGACCGGCAAGAGCACTGGTATGTGGATAAGCTGCTCATCAGCGATGCACATGCCGACAATGCTTATGCCGGAACGACTGGTGCTGAAGTTGTGCCTTACGAAACCAATTCCATCGAAGGTTCCAATTCTGTGCTAAAGCGTGACTGGGACCGTTTATTGGAAGACATTGCTGTTGCCAACCGTATCATTGTAGGTTGTGAACAACTCAAGGCACTCAGTGAGAGTGAACGCGGTAAATATCAATCACAAGCCAAGATATTCCGCGCCATAGTCATGTTCGATATGGTACGCTTATGGGGAAACTTTCCGGTCATCACTACCGTGGGCGGTGACATCACCGAAGACAATGTAGAAGAGATGTACCCAACCTATTTTCCTCCACAAAATACCGCTGAAGAGGCTTGCGCCCAAATAGAAAAAGACTTGACTGAAGCAGTGGAAAACCCCAATACCCCGACAAACGATGCTACCGACAAGAGCATACTGACCAAATCAGTAGCACGTGCCATGCTTGCCAAAGTCTATGCAGAAAAGCCTCTGCGCGACTATACAAAAGTTATCAAGTATGCAGATGAACTTGCTGCCGACGGCTTTGATCTTGTGGAAGATTTCAGCGACCTTTGGGCTTATGATGCAGAAAAGAAAGACTGCCGGGTACGCAATACCAAGGAGGCGATTCTTGAAGCTCACTTTCCTCCGGGTTCCGGTAACTGGTGTACTTGGATGTTCGGCCGCAACTTGAGCAACTGGGATGAAAGTTTCACCTGGGCCAAATGGATTACTCCTTCCCGTGACCTTATCCGCCTCTATGAAGAGCAAGGAGACACAAAACGCTACAACGAATCTGTCGTATGGTATGACTGTAAATGGAGCAACTATTATCCGGCAGACCATTATGCCTTCATGTACAAATGCCGCTCAGCGTTCAACAGTATTATTTATCTGCGATATGCCGACATCCTGCTTCTCAAAGCCGAAGCCAAGATTATGGGCGAGACTCCCGATCTGAACGGTGCAGCCGACATCATCGACCGCATCCGTAGCCGTGCCGGATTAGGCAAACTTCCACAAAGCACCCGCAGCAGTAAAGAAGCATTACTCAAAGCTTATATGGACGAACGCCGCATGGAGCTCGCCTTTGAAGGACAACGCTGGTACGACCTTTGCCGTCTCAACAAAGTGGAAGAAGTGATGAACGCCGTTTATGCCAAAGACAGCGGCCGCCATGCACAAGAAAATCCGTTCAATGAGAACTCCTATCTGCTGGCTATTCCTCAAGGAGCCATCGACCAGAACGAGAACCTAATACAAAACCCCGGCTATTAATATAATGAGTAACATAAAAATCAACAAGATATGAATTTAAGAAATATATTCACTACCGCATTAGGCTGCTTCACCGTACTGGCAGCCTGCGGCAATGACAGTAACATCACCCCTGCGCCGGACCCTAAACCGGAGCAGCCCACGGAACAGACAAAGGATGTCACCATCTATGTAACGAACACCAGCCGTACTTATGACCTGACAAAGTCTGAACTGGGCTTCGGCACCGGTAGCAATATGTCACCTTCTACAGTGACACTCACCCCTGCCATCCGCTATCAGGAAATGGACGGTTTCGGTGCAGCCATCACCGGCTCCACCGGCTACAACCTAATGCAGATGACACAAGAGAACCGCACGAAGTTCCTGACAGAAACCTTCTCGGACAAAGAAGGCTATGGCTTCAGCTATGTGCGCATCGCCATCGGTTGTTCCGACTTCTCATTCAGTGAATTCACTTGCTGCGATGAAAAGGGGCTCGAGCACTTTACCCTGCCGATGGAAGACACCAAGTATGTGATTCCCATATTGAAGGAAATTCTGGCAATCAACCCTGCCGTGAAGATTATGGCCGCTCCTTGGACATGTCCGAAGTGGATGAAAGTAAAAAGCCTGGAGGAGCGCGTACCTTTTGACTCATGGACCAGTGGACAGTTGAATCCCGGATATTACAGAACGTATGGTGACTACTTCGTAAAATGGATACAAGCTTTCGAAAAGGAAGGAATCAAAATCCATGCTGTGACTCCACAGAACGAACCACTGAACCACGGTAACTCGGCATCCTTGTTCATGGGATGGAAAGAAGCCTGTGACTTCATCAAGACCGGCCTGGGCCCTGCTTTCAAAGAAGCTGGAGTTGCAACAAAGATTTATGTTTTCGACCATAACTACAACTATGACAACCTGGCCGACCAAAAGAGTTACCCCACCAAGATTTATGATGATGCAGAGGCCTCACAATACATAGCAGGTGCTGCCTACCATAATTATGGTGGTAACCGCTCTGAGCTGCTGAATATCCACAAGCTCTATCCTAACAAGGAACTGCTCTTTACGGAAACATCCATCGGAACTTGGAATTCCGGACGTGATTTGGAAGCACGTCTGCTTAACGATATGGAAGAAATAGCATTGGGGACAACCAACAACTGGTGCCGCGGTGCCATTGTGTGGAATCTGGTACTGGACAGCGACCTGGGACCGGTAAGCCCTTCAAACGGTTCTTGCAAGACCTGCTACGGTGCGGTGGATATTGACAATACAAACTATTCTAAAATTGTCCGCAACTCCCATTATTACCTTATCGGGCACATGTCTTCAGTTGTGAAACCGGGCGCTGTACGCATCGGAACAACCGGTTATACGGCCAGTGGCGTCACCTATTCCGCCTTCGAAAATACAGATGGCACCTATGCATTCGTATTGGCAAACAATAATGCAGATGCCAAGCGAATCACCGTAAGCGACGGCATACACTACTTCTCCTACGAAGTACCAGCCAAAGCTGTCGTTTCTTACCGTTGGAAAAAATAAAACTAACATATTAAACAGAAGATCATAATGAAAAACTTTAAATACTATCTGATGACATTGGCAGGCATAGCCATGCTGAGTGCCTGCAGCGATGACGTTCCGGTTCCCGGCAACCCGACAATGGACTTTCTGGCAGAACCTTCTTCAGCCTTGTTTGGTGATAGCCTACCTTTTACAATCAAGGCTTCGGACACAGATGTGCCTCTTTCCACACTGAAAGCGCGATTATACTTCAGCGACGAAATGGTATCAGAAACTGTAATCCGTACCAAAGTGAACGGTCAAGACTATACAGGAAAGATCTTTATCCCTTATCTGGCAAATATCCCCAATGGAACGGCTACACTGAAGTTCATTCTGCAAAACATTAACTTCACGATTACAGAGAAAAGCTATGATGTGGCATTAAGCCGCCCGGACTTCCCTTACCTGACCCTCGTTTCGGAAGACCAAGAATACCGTATGGAAAAAACCGCAACAAATCAATATAGCGTGACCGGTGAGTTTGCACAGAAAGTAAAAGGCTACATCAAAGCTCCTAAAGTAGGCGCCAACAGTAACGAAATCAACTTCGGATGGAGTAATGGTGCCATTACACAAGGCACCTCCAGCGAAATTACTTTCTCCAACCTGTCGGCCGGAGAGTATTCCATCTCCTTCAATACGCTGACTTATGCAGCCGCCCCTTTCGTGAAGCTACTGCTGAACGATTCTGAAATGGAAATGGTGGATGACAATCATTACAGCATCGACCTCAATCTGAAACAAGGAGACAACATCACCACGGATATTCCCAACTTCGACCAGTACTGGATAGACCCTGACTTCTTCGAAAAGGATGAAAACGGCTCACTGAGGTTCCTGCCCATCGATGGAACTTATCGCGTCATTGCCAACCTGGCCCTGAATTATCTGGAAGTATTGAAAATGAACGGAACAAGCCCAGCAACTCTGAATGATGACGGAACCGGTGCCCTCTGGATTATCGGTGATGGCATCGGCAAACCTTCCGTAGCTGCCAATGCTGTAGGTTGGACCACAGAAAAAGGCCTCTGTATGTCGCAGATCGAAGCGAAAAAATATCAAATAACAGTAGTAGCGGGAGAGCAAATCAAATCAGATGACATCAACTTCAAGTTCTTCCACCAGCAGGGTTGGGGAGGTGAATATAAGAATGACGCCTTATCCACCACCAGTGATCTTGTTTTTGTAGGTGACGGGACCAATGGACGCGATGCCGGCAACTTGGGCTTCATAGAAGGCAAAAGTCCGGAAAACGGTGTCGCTTACCGGTTCACTGTTGATGTGACAGCAGGTGTTTCTTCGGCAGTTCTGACAGTGGAGAAAATAGAAAGATAGATGAATAACACAAAAGAATGACAAAACGAGAAAGGGACTGGCTCTATAAAAAGAGTTCAGTCCCACTTGTTTATACAAAACATATATTTCCAGATTAGTTCAAACCTTCTTTCGCTTCTTCCTGCGGGATGCGTATCGAAGTGTAAAGTTCAAGAATGGCAGCTATCGTCAGAGACACAATCCACTCATTACCCCTTGTAAAGAGCATGAACGCACCCGTAAGTACCAGCAAAAGCGCACCGAATATTTGCTGCCGACGCAGACGCTTGACAGTAGGGCTTTTACATTGGGACGGGGAATTGATTTGAGCCAAAGCAACCATCGTAGCACCGACGGTATATATATAAGGTGAAAGAGGCAAAGTCGTTTTATCCTTTTACCTCGATTCCCTATGATCCTTATAAGTCTGCCATTGCTTTGTTCTTGTCGGAGTTTTTGTATCGTGCTTTGCGTGAGGAGGCCGAAAACCGTCCTTTGTTTGCATATTTGCAACATTCCATTGTCTGGCTGGACGAGTGTGGCAGCGGTTTTGCCAATTTTCATCTGGTCTTTTTGATGCGCCTGTCGCGCTTTCTCGGATTGTATCCTAACTTGGAAGATTATCACAGCGGTGACTGTTTCGATTTGCAGAATGCTTGTTTCACTCCGTTGCGCCCACAGCTACATTATGATTTTATAGGACCGGAAGAGGCGTCGCGATTGACGATGCTGATGCGTATGAACTATGAAACAATGCATCTCTTTGATATGAATCGTACGGAACGTGCGCGTTGCCTGACGATTATGAATGAGTATTATCGTCTGCACTTGCCCGATTTTCCGGTATTGAAGTCTTTGGAAGTTTTGAAAGAACTGTTCGATTGAGTTTGGCTCTGCGGCAATTTCCCGTTGCCACGCAGGGCGTGTGACAGATAAAACACATAACTTTTATCTGTCACACGTATCTGTCACAAGATATGTTGTTGGCAATCAGTTCCATGCCTCATCATTTGTGACGGCATGACGGATAAATTAGAAAATAAACTTTCTTTCGTAGTGGGAATTTGCAGGTTGATGATTGGCAGTGGATGATGCAGCAATAAGAAGCCGTACTTCAAGCACCTCCTTTTGGGGATGGAGAAGAGTTTGAAGTACGGCTTTATACCTATGCGTA
>CAJJYX010000099.1 GCA_905197435.1 uncultured Bacteroides sp. | reverse complement strand
GTCTGCAACTGGTCGCTGTATACCACACGGTCCATCAGGAAATCATACTTCGTCTCGATGTAAGCACTATCCAATTGCTGGACATCCGTAATGTATGCCACCGAATCCGTGAAAGACGCCGAAAATCCGAAGATATACACCGTAGTCCGCTCCACCTTCGCGGATAAAGACATCCCTACGAGCCCCAACAAGCAGGCCAACAGCCCCCAATGTTTAAAGTTCAAGTTCATCATTCCACCCCTTCCGCACGGCATCAGCCGAGATAAGACTTCAATAATTTACTCTTCGTGTTCTGACGCAAACGCCGGATAGCTTTCTCCTTGATTTGACGCACGCGCTCACGCGTAAGATTGAATTTGTCGCCGATTTCCTCCAACGTCATTTCCTGGTGGTTGATACCGAAAAACATTTGGATGATTTCCTTTTCGCGTTCGGAAAGCGTGGACAACGCACGGTCAATCTCACGCGAGAGAGACTCGTTGACCAACGTACGGTCCGCCATCGGAGAATCGTCATTGACCAACACGTCCAACAAACTGTTGTCCTCTCCTTCCACAAAAGGTGCGTCTACCGAAATGTGCCGGCCGGAGACCTTCAATGTATCCGAGATTTTATCAACAGGGATTTCCAATTCATCGGCAAGTTCTTCGGGAGACGGACGGCGCTCGTTTTCCTGCTCAAACTTGGAGAAAGCTTTGCTGATTTTATTCAGCGAACCCACCTGGTTCAACGGAAGACGCACAATACGCGACTGCTCTGCCAAAGCCTGCAAAATGGACTGACGTATCCACCATACTGCATAACTGATGAACTTGAAACCACGTGTTTCATCGAACTTTTCGGCGGCCTTGATCAGTCCTAAATTACCCTCGTTAATCAAGTCGGGCAAACTCAAACCTTGGTTCTGGTACTGCTTGGCCACAGATACAACGAAACGCAGATTGGCACGTGTCAATTTCTCCAATGCAACACGGTCACCCTTGCGGATGCGCTGAGCGAGCTCTACCTCCTCTTCAACAGTAATGAGGTCTTCGCGACCGATTTCCTGCAAATACTTGTCAAGAGAAGCGCTCTCTCTGTTAGTGATACTTTTTGTAATTTTAAGTTGTCTCATTCTTACTAATACAGATTTGGGTTGCAAAGGTACGACAAATTATTTTGTTACAATAATCTCATCATAACTTTTTCACCTTATTTATATCTTAGACTATATAACAAAAGGACGCCGGTATATATTGTACCGGCATCCTCTTTTTCGCTATTGTTAGCTAATATTACAATCTTCTTACCTAACTATCCCATCTTTATTCTTGAGTCAAATCAACAGCATACATGGCACGCTTTCCTGACTGGAACATACCGGTGATGAACAAACCTTGCTCAGGAGACTTTCTTGCCTCTTTCATCGCCTTTTCCAAATCGTCCACCGTTTTCACCGGAACTCCATTGGCTTTCAGGATGATGAATCCCTTACGGATACCAGCATCGGCC
Source organism: uncultured Bacteroides sp. (assembly GCA_905197435.1). Lineage (GTDB taxonomy): Bacteria > Bacteroidota > Bacteroidia > Bacteroidales > Bacteroidaceae > Bacteroides. The sequence goes on along the minus strand of CAJJYX010000099.1, from coordinate 10,359 downwards.
ATCTTTCCATCGGTAACACCGGTGACTTCCAGACCATAGCTCAAGTTCAACTGCTTCTTCAGTTCAGAAGATATGGGCTTGAAGGCTGCACCCAGGATTTCCATTCCGGCATCCTTCACTACCTTCGTAGTACCTTGTTCGTTCTTCAGCGTAATCTCGAATTCTTTTTCCTTCTTGTCACGGACAACAGTTACCTTCACTTTGTCACCCGGACGGTATTTTGCCAAGGTTTCCTGCAAATCCGAGAATTTATGAATCTTCTTACCGTTCAGCGCTATAATCACATCGTTCTCCTTCAAAATACCGGCAGCGGAACCACCTTCAACAACTTCGGCCACATAGATACCTTCCTTCACACCCAGTTCATCCGCCTTCTTCTTCAACTCTTCGGTCCAGCGTTCGTCCATCTGCAGGTCTGTACTCAAATCATTACCCTTTATTCCGAGAAGAGCACGCTGCACAGTGCCAAACTGCTTCAAGTCGGCTACCACCTTCGTCATAATGCTGGTTGGGATGGCAAAACCATAACCGGAATAAGCGCCCGTAGGTGAGTAAAGCATGGCATTGATACCAACCAACTCTCCTTTGGCATTCACCAGTGCACCACCACTGTTACCTTGGTTGATGGCAGCATCTGTCTGGATGAAAGACTGGATGTTTGCAGCTTGCCCGTTGGAAGCAGAAGAACCGATAGAACGGGCTTTTGCACTGACGATACCCGCTGTTACGGTAGAATTCAGATTAAACGGGTTACCTACTGCCAATACCCATTCTCCTACCTTCAATTGGTCGGAGTCGCCAACCGGAATTGTCGGAAAATCATCTCCTTCAACCTTAATCAAAGCCAAGTCCGTGCTGGGGTCAGTGCCGATGATACGCCCCTTTAGTTCACGGTCGTCGTTCAGTTTCACCGTGATTTCATCAGCACCTTCCACCACGTGATTGTTCGTCACAATATATCCGTCTTTGGAAATGATGACACCTGAGCCGAAGCCTACACGCGGCTGGGTCTGTATCTGGCGCTGACGCCCGCGACCGTCTCCAAAGAAAAAGTCGAAAATATCCGGCTGTTCTTGCACTGTCTGGGTCTTACTCAACTGAGTGGCGCGTATATGCACTACAGCATGAAGTGAACTCTCTGCTGCTTGTGTCAAATCCACAGGCTGGGCATCCGTTGCATGGAAAGCTGCCAGTTGCAGACTATTGGGGTTCTGTTGGAACAACTCGCTGAATGCGGCAGGCTTTTCCTTATTCAGCATCTTATAAGTGGTCAATCCAGCCACTCCAGAGCTCAAGAGCACGATGGCCGCAACTCCAAGGATGTTTTTTGTTGTCTGTTTCATACTATTCTTCCTATTCTTTAAATTGTTAATATTCAAGTTTAGTTTAACATTTCGACGTTAAAATAACGACAAAAAACGTTCACTTATTCCGCTTGTCACTCTTTTTTGTTCTCTTTTAACAGAGGATATTTAGAGCTTAACAGCGGTTAACGGCAAAGACTGACAAATTTGCATTTGTGTACGATTGCAGACTGTTAAAGAACTGACAGATAGGATAAAAAGATACTGCCTCAATAATTCAAGTAATCAATGTCCATGTGATAGTCCCATTGCGGGAAGTAAAGGTTACCCCCCTCCCACTCCACTTCCCCACGCTGGAAGTCGACGGTCTCGCTGCGAGGATACTTCTTTTCAGGAACCAGCGGCATGCCGTAATCGGTATTCACAATCATACGCCAGGAGTCAATGCCACCCAAGAAGAAATATTCTTCGTCGGCATTACGAGCGAAGGCAGGAATGCCGAATGACTGGTCTGCAGGCACCCAGCCCACACCCTCAAAATAGACTTCGGCCCAATCATGCAGATTCCATGCACGGGGATGCATCATGAAGCCACTTTGGAAATGTGCGGGAATGCCACTGATACGGCAAAGCGTAATAAACAACAAGCTGACTTGGCCACAGTCTCCGTGACGGTTGTCCAATACATATTCCGGGATATTCTCAATGGTGGAATATTCGCGCGCAGATGCCCACGGGAAGTTGTCATTTACCCAACGGAAGATACGTTTTGCTTTCAGATAGGGATTGGTTTCACCGGCTGTCAATTTGGCAGCAAGTTCGCGCAAGCGTGGGGAGAAGATGATATGTTTCTCACGTTCGGCGGTATATTCTTTATAAAGGGCGGTAGCCGTGTCATATGGCTGCACGTCTTCCGGCTTCAAATTATGCCACTCACCGTTGGCGGTGAATTCAAAGGTTTCAGAGAATACGGTCGGCTCGCCTTCGACGGCACGTTTTTCCATGTACAATGTACTATGACAGCAGTCGGATGATGAAAAAGTGTATTGCGGCTCGCTGGCCGAAATAAACTTGACCTCCTGCTGCCTGGCTTGATCCCGGCGTGGATAAGGCAACCAGCAACGAACGATTTTTCCGGCGGGCACAGCATTGGTATCCACAGTCAGCGTGTAGGTGACACGCATACGCTTCGGCACTACAATGGGCTTACCCTCTTTCTTTACGGCAGAAATGATTTCAGGCAGATTCTCCATATTCACCTTCTCACTGCCACTCGGTGCAGTGCCTTCTTTGGCTATCTTGATGTCATAACAAGCAGAATCCACACGAAACAGATTAGGTCCGGCATTGCGAAAATAACGCTTTTCACCATCCAGCGTCATGTACTCCAAAGCTTTGGAGGCTTCCCACTGGCGCATCTGATCATCGGTCACATCGGGAATATACTTGCGAATATAGTCCTTTACTTGGGCTTCCGTCATACAGAAATCCGTAAGCAGGCGTTGGTGCAGGTCATCCTCCCAACTGTAGGTTTTGCTCTCGGGCTTCGTGCTGCATGCAGAAGCCATCACAAACAGAGCGACGGCATACAATAGCTTCCTCATAACTTTACCACTCCAATACCCGGCAAGTCGGGCAATGTAATCTTACCTTTCACAACCTCCATGCCCCTAAAACGGTCGTTTGCAATCAGCAGACTGCCATCCAAGTCGGCAAAGTCCACTGCCGGAGAGAATTGGGAAGCAGCAGTAATGGCACAGGATGTCTCGGTCATGCAGCCCACCATCACCTTCATATCCAATGCGCGTGCCAAGGTTACCATCTTCCAAGCTTCGCGCATACCGGTACATTTCATCAGCTTGATATTGATACCTGTAAAAGCTCCCTTCAAGCCTGCCACGTCCTTCAGACGCTGGATGGACTCATCGGCAAATATGGGCAACGGGCTTTGTTGGGTTACCCACGCAATATCGTCCAGCTGCTCCTTAGGCATAGGTTGCTCTATCATAACAATACCCTTCTCCTTCAGCCAATGTATCATATTGAGGGCATAATGTTTGTCTTTCCAGCCTTGGTTGGCATCAACGGCAATCGGAAGGTTCGTCACCGAGCGGATGGTTTCAATCATTTCCTTGTCATTCTCCCGTCCCAGTTTTACTTTAAGGATATTGAACTGGTCGGCGCACTCTTTTGTCTTTTCGCGTACCACGTCGGCCGTATCAATGCCGATGGTAAAAGTTGTGGAAGGAGCTTTCTCTTTGTCCAAACCCCATATCTTATACCAGGGAGCTTGCAACAGTTTGCCGACAAGGTCATGCAAGGCAATATCCACAGCGGTTTTAGCAGCGGAATCCCCTGCCGATAAGTTGTCTATATAAGCCAGTATATCTTCCAACTGGAAAGGATCAGAGAATTGACCGATGATGTCCTGCACCTTCTTCAAGAAAGCCATTACGCTGTCCATCGTGCCCAGTTCGCGTTGCAAATAAGGAGGCATGGACGCTTCACCATAACCTATGATGCCGTCATATTCTATCTCGACCTGAATATCGGGGGTAGTTGTACGCGAATAGGTAGCCACCGTAAAGACATGGCGCAGCTTCAATTCATAGGGGAAAAAACGCAGTTTCATTTTGGGTGTCACACCTGCCCTGCTATTCACATTGAACAAGGAAGGAACATCATTTCCTCCGGCAAATACATTATTGATTGCCATGCCTGAGCCGAATGCGGCAAAAGCAGCGGTTTTCAGAAAATCTCTTCTGTTTGACATAATAAAAATTGTATTAAATGTGCTAATATGCTAATGTGCTAATGCGCCAATCGGCTGCGCAATGCTTATGCTGCGCTATGTTTATATTGCACCATCACACCGCAGGTCATCGGCATATTGGCACATCAGTACATTATTACATTGAATAAAATGAATTTGTCTCCGTCGTATTGAGCGATGCCTCCTTATTTATATAAGGTAATACGCGCGTAGCAAACAGTAGCCGTCCGAGATTGTATTCATCAAACAGTTCATCATCGGGACTGAAACTGCTGATACGCACATCACCTTGCGAATGGATGAAACGTTTGTTACCGATATACATTCCGACATGCACCACACGTTCCTTGCATTCCGGTGTCGCTTTGCGTCCGAAGAATATCAAATCACCCGGCTGTAGATTGCCAAAATCAGAGGCGATGTCAATATGCTCACCGACATATGCCTGCTGGGAAGCATCCCGTGGAATGATGATGTCGTGCATGAAAAGAATGGTACGCATGAAACCGCTGCAATCCACTCCTTTGGAAGAAGTACCAGCCCAAAGATAAGGGATACCCATCATGCTATGCGCCGTAGCGATAATGCTGGCTGCATCCTGCTTCAAGGCTGTCCGCCATTTCTCTTCGGGCATAGAGATGGATTTGGAAATATATCCTTGGCGGCCATCGGGATAAGCTACTTTATAGAAAGCACCTTTTGTTCCCTCCCACTTCAGACGGTTTCCGGCAACCACATCAGAGATAGTCTGCGATGACCGATCGGGTTGCGAATAGACAAAGCCGTAATGGGAAGTCACCACTATCTTCTCCGCACGGTTCCAGGCAGTCAGCTCTTCCCGGGTTACAGGATGTACGCCTACGCGGTGCACCCATGCAATGTAATCGTCCGGGGTCTGGATGCGATACCAGCCGTCGCGTTGCAATATCCGTACCGGCATCCCCATCAGCCCTTGCGTCATCATCTCCGAAGAGAAATCCGGGTCTGCTCGGAGATTGCACACAGACACAGTGACAATGCCATACGTCTTGCCTTCAAGCCCCGCTTCATCCGGAAGTACTTGCAGACAATCCATCACCGCATATTCTTTCTGTGCCAAACCATTCAACAAAGCAGCCTTTGCTTCTGCCGAAGTGGTGACACCACGCAACATTACATTCTTTCCGGAAAAAGAGTAATCCACATCGAACAGAGCCACACGCTTGTCCGGTGCAAACCGTTGTTTCAAACTGTCAGACAGTTGCGCCACTTCCACAGGGATTGTACGGTCTCCTACTTCCGAAGCGACAGCCAAAAACGGGATCAACAGAAATAAAGAAAGAATCGAGGAGGACTTTTTCATTGGTCAAATGGATTTTGGGGTTATTAATAGTAGCAAAGCTACAAATTTATTCCAAAAGAGATACATTTTTTCAGGAATATTAATAAAACTATTACTGATTAGTGGTTGGCAGTTCGCACTTACACCACCTAAAAACACAAACAAATCACCAATCACTAATCACCAATCACTAATTTTTCATATCTTTGCAGCCTATAAAGCAGTTGGTCGGTCTGTCGCTTGCGCCTCGTGCGTATGAGGAAAGTCCGGGCAACATAGAGCATCCCACTTCCTAACAGAAAGCTGTCCGTGAGGGTAGAGTAACGCAGAAGAAAAGAACCGCCGTCGTCCTTGGGCTACGGTAAGGGTGAGAAGGTGGGGTAAGAGCCTACCAGTCTTGTGGCAACACAAGGGCTGTGCGTCTTGGGAGTTGTAAGGTCATGTAAACCGACGTTATGAGAGTTGCTCGCTCCATGTCGGAGGGTAGACCGCTAAAGCCAGTGTGGTGACATGCGGCTCAGATAAATGACAGACACTTCTTTACAGAAGGACAGAACCCGGCTTACAGACTGACTGCTTTTTTAAATTGACAATAGATAATCGAGACAATAGAATGAACAAGCGTATTGCTGCCCTTTGGAAATTCCTCACCTACGACATCTGGCGTATTACGGAAGATGAAGTCACGCGAACGACCTTTTCCGTATACAATATCATCAAGACGATTTATCTTTGCATCAACCGCTTCACCAAAGACCGAATAGTGAACAAGGCTTCGGCACTGACTTACAGCACACTACTCGCCATCGTACCTATCCTTGCCATTTTGTTTGCCATTGCCCGTGGTTTTGGATTCGACAACCTGATGGAAAGTCAGATTGTCAACGGCTTCGGCGGCCCGACGGAAACCACGGAAGTTATCCTGCAATTCGTGAACTCATATTTGTCTCAAACCAAGAGCGGAATATTCATCGGAGTGGGTTTGATAATGTTACTGTGGACGGTTCTGAACCTGATTAACAACATGGAAATCACCTTCAACCGCATCTGGCAGGTGAAAAAGGCGCGCAGCATGTACCGCAAGATAACGGATTACTTCTCCATGCTTCTGCTGATGCCTATTCTCCTGGTAGTTTCCGGTGGTCTTTCCATCTTCATGAGTACGATGGTGAAGAATCTTGAAGATTTCACCCTACTGGCTCCTGTCGGCAAATTCATGGTGCGCCTCATCCCCTTCGTGCTGACATGGCTCATGTTTACCGCACTTTATGTCTTTATGCCGAATACAAAGGTCAAGCTGAAACATGCACTTATATCCGGCATCCTGGCAGGTACGGCACATCAAGCATTCCAGTTCCTTTACATCAGTAGCCAGTTGTGGGTTTCCCGTTATAATGCCATCTATGGCAGTTTTGCCGCCCTCCCGATGTTTCTGTTGTGGCTGCAAGTATCCTGGACTATCTGCCTTTTCGGTGCCGAACTAACCTACGCAGGACAGAATATCCGGAATTTCAGCTTTGACAAGGATGCACGCAATATCAGCCGACGCTACCGCGACTTTATCTCCATCTTGATAATGTCCCTCATCGCCAAGCGTTTTGAACAAGACGCCCCGCCCTATACGGCCGAAGAGATATCCGAAGAGTGCCAGATTCCCATCCGTCTGACACACGAAACCCTTTATGAATTGCAGGAAATTAACCTACTGCACGAAGTGGCAACCGATGAAAAAAGTGAAGACATCGCCTACCAACCATCCATGGACATCAACAAAATGAACGTGGCTCTCTTATTGGACAAGTTGGACACACACGGTTCAGAAGATTTCAAGATTGATAAGGAGAACGAATTCAACAGCCAATGGGAAGCATTGATAAAGGCACGGGAGGAATACTACAAGAATGCAAGTAAAGTACTGCTAAAGGACTTATAATAAGACAGTCTAAAATAAATTTATCATATACTCATCTCTGCATTTCTAATACTTGTTATAAGAGACCGTTTTCTCTTTCGGCTTCCGTGACTTCTTCCGTTTTTCCTTCACCGGATAACCAATCGTAATGTCAAGCAAAAGGCGCTTGCCGGCCGGAATGCCGACAAGCTTCTTAATCTCTTTCTCGTCAAACCAGCCCAAAATGCATGAGCCCAGCCCTTCACTTTCTGCCGCTAAAGTAATATGTGCGGCAGCAATACCGATATCAATCAACGGAAAATATTTACCCTTGATCTTCGCACCCAGGAAAGAAGTGACATTCATGGATTCCTCCACAACCAAAATATGGACGGGAGCGTCTTTGGCAAACTTGTTCATCCCCAGCCCGGCAGCAGCTTTACCCACCTTGGCAGATAATTCCGGTTCTGTGACCACCACAAATTTCCACGGCTGTGCATTGCAGGCAGAAGGAGCCAGACAAGCCGCTTCCAATATCCGCTCCAGTTTCTCCGGCTCTACGATACGGGACGTATCATAGGCACGGTCACTCTGACGGGATGCCACTAATTGAAGGAAATCATCCATAATACCTATTAAATGTGGATTCTATGAATTCGTGTTATTTATATTGTATCATACGGCTGATGTACTTGCCGATAATATCGAATTCCAAATTCACCACACTACCTACATGGAAAGCATGGAAATTAGTATGCTCAAAGGTATAGGGAATAATAGCCACCTGGAAAGTATTGTCAGTGGGATTGCACACGGTCAGGCTGACACCGTTGACCGTAACCGAGCCTTTGTCCACCGTAATGTAGCCGCGCTTTGCCATTTCCTTATCAAAAGCGTATTGGAAAGTGAAGTAATAGCTTCCTTCCGCATCCTTTATATCAATGCAAGTGGCAGTTTGGTCCACATGACCTTGAACAATATGGCCATCCAGACGACCGTTCATCATCATGCTGCGTTCCACATTCACTTCATCTCCCACCTGCAACAAGCCAAGATTGGAACGTTCCAATGTTTCTTTCATGGCTGTCACGGTATAGGTATCATCCGTCATACCGACCACAGTAAGACAAACACCGTTGTGGGATACACTCTGGTCTATTTTTAATTCACTGACGAATGAGCATTTGAAAGTAAAATGTACATTCTCCTGGTCTTTGACCATTGCCACTAAGGTGGCACATTCTTCTACTATTCCGGAAAACATGGTTCTATATACTTTAGGTTATACACTATTTGTCGCTAACATGAGCAGCCTATCTTCGGCTTCTGCGCAAAGATACAAAAAGCCCTCCGTATAGGTACAAAAAAAAGGAAGCTTTTCACAAAGCCTCCTTTTTCAGTTTTCAATAGGTATTAGTTTTTTTTTAAGGTAAAAAGATTGTTTTCAGGATAACGATGCAAATATAGGCGCTTTTCGTGATACTAACCAAATTAAAAAACATGTCTTATAACATCTTTTTGAAAAATCATTTAAGTTTATTATCATTTCAAAGCATTTTTCTACACCTGCAATCGTTTTCAATGGACAAATATAGGGTTATTTTCTATTAAACACTGAAAATTTCCTAAAAAAGTGCTTATTTCTTATCATTCGGGTACTGTTCGTCCGTACGCCCGCTATGTTTTAGCACTTTTGCATCGATAAAGAACACTATTTCTTCAGCTATATTCGTGATGTGGTCACCGGAACGCTCCAGCTTACGGAATACACTAACCAAATTCAGGCAAGAAAGTGCGCTTTCGGGATGTTTGCCGATATAGTCTGCAAGAACAGCAGTGCCATTCGCATTGATTTCATCCAACAGATTATCTTTGGCAAACACAGCGGTTGCCATTTCCTGACTCTCTTCCTGAAGCGCTTTTTTGGCAAGTTCAAGCATGGACAATACCTGACTGATCATTTCTTCCAAACGCAGTTTCTGTAACAATTCACCATCCAAGACAGGCTCTTTGCAATTTATGGCAAAGCGGGCTATGCCTTCAGCAAAGTCACCCAAACGTTCCAGGTTCGAATTGATTTTGAGCATGGCGAGCACAAAACGTAAGTCGATAGCCACAGGATTATAGAGAGCGATGATATCTTCTATATCACTGTCTATTTTAAGCTCAAAAGCATTGACACGACGTTCGCGCACCAATACTTGCTGTGCCAGTTCTTTGTCCAGGGTCAGTACGGCTTCTCCTGCGCGGTCAAGCTGGTTATACACCAAAGTCCACATTTCGTCTACTTCCTTTTTCAGCAAGACGAGCTCTGATTCGATAAACTTTACCATAATGTTTCTTCTATTTCAAAATTATCAATTCCATAATCATATCACTTGTTCCAACGCATGAAACAACCTGTTATCCGAAGCGCCCTGTAATATAGTTCTGTGTCTCCACCTTATCAGGATTGGTGAATATCTTCTTCGTATCACCGAACTCTACCATTTCGCCCATATAGAAAAAAGCGGTACTATCGCTTACGCGGGCAGCCTGCTGCATGTTATGGGTGACGATTACAATGGTGTACTGCTTCTTCAGCTCATGGATAAGTTCCTCCACCTTAGCCGTCGAAATAGGATCGAGAGCAGATGCCGGTTCATCCATCAGCAAGACAGACGGAGATACCGCCATGGCGCGGGCTATGCACAGACGTTGCTGCTGTCCGCCGGAAAGGGCGTAGGCAGATACCTTGAGTTTATCTTTCACTTCATCCCAAAGGGCAGCTCCTCTCAAAGCCTCCTCCACCCGACGTCGGATAAACGCACTGTCTGTAACGCCATTGACGCGCAATCCGTAAGCAACATTTTCAAAGATGCTTTTCGGAAAAGGATTAGGACGCTGAAATACCATACCTACCTTCTTGCGAAGTTCATCTACCTGAATATCTTTTCCATAGATATTCTCTCCATCGATATGAATCTCACCTGTCAGGCGGGTATTGGGAATAAGATCGTTCATACGATTGAACAACCGGAGGAAAGTAGATTTGCCACATCCCGAAGGTCCAATAAATGCTACTACCGAA
>CAJJYX010000098.1 GCA_905197435.1 uncultured Bacteroides sp. | reverse complement strand
GCTGAACTCCAGCCTAACATTCCGGGAGTCAGATAATTAGTTGTTAAACAAATGTTTTGTAAGTAACGCGGGGCGGGTCCACTTAAGCCCGTCCCGCGTTTTGATTATGAACTTAAAAAAAGAATTGTATGAAAGCAAAAAAAATTGCAGATCCCTTCCGTAAAGGGAACCAGGCTGCCCGCAAGATGCAGGTCCGTTTTTTCCTATCACTGATGGTGCTTCTGGCACTCGTGTTCATCCTTGATATGTTCATGTCTCCTGGTTCTATGCTGGGCATTTCCGGATTTTCCGGTACCACACTGGCCGCCATGATGGTCATTGGTGATGTGGACGATGTGTCTGACCGTAAGACGCACGGTTCAAATATTGCCTACAAGATTTATCTGGTGGATATCGACCAGATAAATTCAGATGTTCCTTTCCCCCTCCCTAACCAGCAACGCGAGATAAGTACTATCCCAATGAAAAACGGACAATACATGAAATACTTTTTGGCACATGACATCCCGACCTACTCTTCCACTGGTGAAAAGGGAGATATCACTACAAGCGGTACAAATACTTTTGTTGCCATTATGGGCGGTATGCGTGACCAACTACTTGATTTCATAGAGCAGCATGCCGGCGGAAAGTTCATCATCCTCTTCAAAGAAGTGGGCGATGCACAGTGGTACATTCTCGGCAATTATGATCGTCCGATGGTACTCTCCTCCTTCGAGTCCAAGAATGACAAGGACGGGCGTTACGTCACTTATACCTTCACACGTACAAGCATTGACCAGTATTACAAGTATACGGGTGACATTGTCCGTGCTCCGGCAGCTGCCCACACGGCAGGTGCAACAGAGCTCGCCATTAAATCCACTAATAACCGGTACACAATTCCTGATGGAAGTGCGGCTACATACGCTATCTCTACTGTCAGCGGATTGACAGCCAATGACAAGGGACGTTATATCACGCTTGAGGGTACCGGTACCGACAAAGCAGCCACCATTGCTGACGGCAACAGTTTTGTCCTGGAAGACGGCGCTACTTGGACAGCCAAGGCTGGTTCCTCCATCACTTTCATGGTACTCGATGCCTCTACGCTCGTTGAAGTGTCCGGTAGCCGTGTGCAGACAGCTTAGTAAAAAACGACCTCTTACAAGCCGGCATAACCACCTCACTGACAACATGTCGGCTTGTAGGATTTAAATCTTTATATTATGTATAGTTTCAAAGAAAAGAAGACACATTTCGTAGCTCTCCGGAATCCGGATGCGGCACGATATGACCTTGAGTTACTGGCTAAAGAAGCTCCTGCATTTCAGCAGCTTGCCACATTCTCACGTAATCCCAAACGTTATGCTGATGATATCCTTTATGCACTGTTAGATTGTGCCACCCGTGAAAAGATACGTGAGTATCGCCGGACTATGATGGCGAAAGAGCAGATCTCCCCCAAGCAGCAAGTGTCCGAAGAGGAAACAACACATGCTGAAGGAACCAGCCAACATGATGACGTGGAAAAGCCTGAAACTGCTCCGTCCGACGATTCAACGGAAGAATTGAAACAAACGCTTGAAGAGGCAGAAGCTCGGGTTGAAGAAGCCGAACAGCGTGCCAATGAAGCGGAGGAAGCCAAGGATGAAGCAGAAGCCCGTGCTGAAGAAGCCGAACAACGTGCCGATGAAGCGGAAGCCCGTGCAGAGGAGACAGAGCAGGCTCTGGAAGAAGAGAAAAAAAAAGAACCAGCCAAGGCTTCCGAATCCAAAAGCAAGAAGAATACCCGCAAATCGACTGGGACAACCTCTTCGACCCGCAAGTCCAAATAGCCACACTCATCTACAATGACCGTGTGGTCACTTGGAAACAGATGAAGCAGCTCGACGAAAGTCTGGAAAGAAAGCCGCAGAAGCGTGACATCATGAATATGGTGGAGCTGCGCATCCGTAACCTTCAGGCATTCGATGAGCTGCAATCGTTCAACGATACTGGGAAGTTCCTCTACATCCATCCGCTCATAGCCCACCAGTCAGAGAGAGCACAACTGGAGAAGCTGCTGCAGACGGAGCCGCAGGAGTTCCTGCGCCTGCATAAGAATGTAGCGGACAATATTCGCAGATACGAATGTTACCTGAAACGCGCTGACAGGCAAAATAAGCGCACCCAAGATAAGGAGAATCTCCGACGTCACCGTGAACGGGAATCACTGTTCAAAGCAATATTACAAAAATTCAATTCTAAGTAAAATGGAAAAGCTGATAGAAGTATTTAATTTGGGTGGTTTGCCTACTGCCCCGCTGGATTCGTTCTTAGAGCTTCAGGAAGACTTCAAGAAGTCTGATCCAGACAAATTATCGAAACTGCAGATGCTTATCATCACCCGTGGTTTCAAGTATGCATTCAAAGCCTGGCAGGATCCGGACGGAAAGCTATGGATTATCGATGCCCATCAAAGACGGAAAGCACTGCTTGCATTGCGCAAATCCGGGTTTACAATACCAGAAATACCTTATGAACCCATTTTTGCGGCAGACAAGAAGGAAGCGGTAGAGGAAATCGCAGCCTATAATTCCGAGTTTGCCACCAAGAATCCGGATACCCTGCTGTTCAAAAAATATAATATAGATTCTGACACCCTGCAGCGCTTCAACCTGGGTTATGAGGTCAAGACCACTGATTTCGGGCAGGTTTCCTCCCTTTTTGCCCAAGAACATGAGTCGGAAAATGTGCAGGAAGATGCCATTGATTTTAATGTTCCTTCATCTGAAGATACTATAATTGCCAGGTCCGGTGATATATGGTTGCTCGGCAACCACCGTCTGATGTGTGGAGATTGTCGTTCCAAAGCGGACATCACGGCGCTGATGAACGGGCAGCATGCGGACTTGTGCGTCACAGACCCACCGTACAACGTGAACTATGAAGGCGGTACAGAGGAGGAACTCACCATCCAGAACGATTCCATGGAAAACGATTTGTTCGCCACCTTTCTCAGGCAGGTGTTCTCTGTCATGTTCGCCGTGCTCAAGCCGGGAGGATCCTACTATATATTCCATGCGGACAGTGAAGGCGAGAATTTCCGGGCTTCTCTCAGGAAAGCGGGATTCAAGATTGCACAATGCTGCATCTGGGTAAAGAATACTATGGTGATGGGACGCCAGGATTACCAATGGCAGCATGAACCTTGTCTCTATGGCTGGAAACCGGGTGCCGGACATCAATGGAATTCCGACCGTAAGCAGACTACCGTCTGGAATTTCGACAAGCCGCAGCGCAATGCCATACATCCGACAATGAAGCCCATAGCCCTTATGGCATATCCAATATCCAACTCCAGCACTTCCGGTCAGATAGTCCTCGACATCTTCTCCGGATCCGGTTCGACCCTCATGGCATGCCAGCAGATAGACCGTATCTGTCATGCCATGGAGATAGACCCGAAGTATGTCACTGCCACCATTCACCGGTACCGCGCCATGTTCCCTGAACAGCCCGTCCGGTTAATCCGGAATGGAGAAATTCTTTCTGTTACAGATACCCAATCCTTGTTGAAATGAAAAAGGAACTCACTCTAACTTCAGACACAGATAAAGCCGTCCTAATAGGCGATGAATATGTATCCCAGGTGCGTACTTTCGGTGCTTTGGGATACACTCCCCACCGTATATGTACGCTTCTCGGCCTGCGTGGAAAGGAAAGGACGGCACTGACAGTCCGCTTGTTGATGCCCGGAGATGTATATTACGACGCCTACCGTAACGGTTGTGCCCTGGGAGAATACAATATCGATGCCGAACTTGCCAAGAAAGCGGAAAGTGGTGATGTCTCCGCTATTGAGACCTTGGAAACACGTAAGCAGGAACGGACAGTCAAAGACTTAAGAAACCAACTCTTTGGAATATGACCAGACTCGACACACTTGATAAGATACATCCGGACTTGATATCCACATTCCTCACCACCGGGAAGTGTGATGGCATTCCTGCCGATGTGCAGTTATTCCTCAAGCAGCTGCAATGGGCGGCAGAGATTTACGAATACGAGCGTAACATCACCCGTGCCGCCAAGCAGCTGCGCCAACGCATCAATGCCCAGCAGCAGATAAATGTGGATGAACGTACATGTAAGGCACGCATTTATGCGGCCATCAATTACTTCAATATCGACAACAATGTGTCCATCAAGGTGTGGGAGTCCAACTATGCCGACAAGTACGAGGATCTTGCCAAACTCTGTGCGGCTGCCGGTGACTACAAGACCCAGGGCAAGTGCTATGCCGCCGCCTTGGAATGTCGTCGCCGTGCCGCCGAGATAGCTGAAGCCGACCGTAACCTGGGGATTATTTTTTTGATATCTCCCGAACTTACTCCGGAAGACTTGGGATACAGCAAGGCCTCCCTGAAGGAGATTGCCTCCAAGCACAATAAAGGATTCTATCTGAACCTGATAGAGAACCTTCCCATCGAGAAGGCCGAGAAGAAGCGCCTGCTGCGCGATGCGGATATTGAGGAAGCTGAATACGAAGAACTTAATGAAGAGTGAGATGGAAACTGATATTGAAACCACTTCCCGGTTTGAGGAATATTACATGAACCAGATGCAGATATTGGTCAATGTCATCGATGCCAACAACATATTTGCCGAGGTGGCGCGTGCGGGTGGCAAGACGGAAGGTATCACCGGCCCACGTATCATCCGTGTAGCCAATGACATGCCAGGCGAGCTGTCGTTTCTGGTACATAAGACCTACGTTGCCTTGATGACGAATGTATGGCCAAACCTGCAGGCCTACTTCTCCAGGGAAGTCACTGTAGGTGGAAAAGTACGTTCCATGCTGGAGTACGGCATTGACTACGTGGTGGGTGAGAACAAACTTCCTTCTCATTTCCGCAAGCCCCGATATCCCATATCCTACCCCAAACACAGTGTCGTTTTCCGGGATGGCCATCACATCCAGTTGGTAAGCTCGGACCAGCCGGAGTCTGTAGCCGGTCGCTCTGCCGTCCACGCCATTATCGAGGAGATGAAGCACAACAAGGGCGAGAAACTGAAAACACGTCTGTTCCCGTCTCTTCGTGGTGCCAGCGCTGAAATACGCCGTTCACCCTATTACCAAGGCATCACAGGCGTATCTGACACCGCACGCGTGGACCTCGGTGAAGATGATTGGTTTGAAGAATATGAGAAGAACATGGATGCGAAGCTGATGGAGGAAATATCTACAGTCTCGCTTCATGTGAATGCTGCTATCTATCAGAAATACAAGCTTATAAACTCACAACGGGAAACGACGAATCCCGTTACCCTTGAGCGTATCCGCCTTGAAATTATCAAACAGGACCGCATCATATCCTTATGGCAACCCCGCCTGGCGGACATGCGCCGGAACGCCACGTTGTACGTCCGTGCCAGTTCCTTCTGTAACAAGGATATTCTCGGGCCGAAGTTCTTCAAGACGCAGCTTGAGACCTTGGATATGGACGAATTCCTCACTTCCATCTGCGCCATCCGTCATAAGGAAGTTATCAACAAGTTCTTCGCCAACTATAACAAAGAGAAGCATCAGTATGTAGACAGTTATATCTACGAATCCATTCTACGACTTGACCTGCGGGAACATTTTCTGCTCACAGCCCGTTATCTGAGGTACTATAACAAACACGACGAGCTTTTAGTAGGATATGACCCCGGCCACTTTTCCAGCCTTGTTGTCGGGCAGGAAAAGGAATACGGCCGCCAGCTACGCATAATCAAAGAGTTCTATTGCTGTTACCCGGATGAACAGCCCGAACTTGCCCATCAGTTCTATGAGTTTTTCGGTGCTGATTCCCTGAATAAACGTATCATCCTCTATCCTGACCGTGCCGGGAACAAACGCCGCGAGGAACTGGAGCAGATTACCACCGACAGCCGTGCCCTGAAGCGTGAGTTGGAAAGTTATGGCTTTGAGGTGGAACTGATGAACGAAGGGCAGGCCACTGTATATCATTGGCAACAGTTCAAGTTATTGCTTTTTATGTTTGGAGGTCGGAGCAATGCCTTGCCGGAAATTTTGATAGACGAGAACGAATGCAAGAACCTTTGCAGTGCCATCATGCTGTCACCGTTGAAAAAAACGGAGGGCCGCATCGAACTGGACAAGTCATCGGAAAAGAAAGTGCCCCTCAAGAACCAGGCCGGACTGACAACACAGCTTCCCAGCGCCCTGATTTATCTTCTTTTCGGGCGTTATGGAAACAAAGTATTGAGTGAATTATCGTCCATGCCGGACAATTTACCTGATAATTTGGCTATATAACGGCTGCTTTTCACTATAAAAACAGTCTGCAAAGGTATAATAATGATATTGTTTGATATTTAATAGGATATTATTTCATTATTAATCAATATTTTATGTCTTTGAAAATGAAAAGCATTTTTGCCGTGAGGCCCCGTCCTGCACGCACCGCTGAGTTTTGGGATTGCAAAGCATACTTCGACATTCCTCGGAAATATGACGTTGGATACCTCTCCGTCCTTTCTCCTGTCGTAAAATCCGGCTACTTTCGGACATGGAAATGACTATGACCGGTATTCAAGCGATGCAATGGGCCAAAGAGATATCAAAGCTGCCTGACGGTTGCTTTACCATTGCCTTCTTCCCATGTTCCAGACACAAAGGGGAAGCATCAACGACATTGACCATCAAGGAAAGATGCAAGTGGCGTACCCAGTTGCCGGAAGAGCGGTTCAGTATAGACAGTGACAACTTCTTTCTGTTTACAGATGCAAACGGAGAGCCGAGGATGTGCTATCGCATACTTATCAGGTACATGGGGTTTCCCCAAGATGGTTTCAAACTTCATAAAATAAATTGGTTATGAGTAAAAGCAATCTCAAAATGGTAGGCAACTTCGGTTGCTATCTTGATGATGACAATGTTATATCATTCCAGATTGGAGACAAGCCCATGGCTTCTTTATTGGAGCCGGATCCGATGTTTCAACTGAATAACGAAGCTCTTTCGGATATGCAGTGGCAAAGCATCCAGGGCTTCCAAGTGTGCAGTCGTGGTTTCAACAATCTGAAATGCGAGGAAGTGGCCTCGGACATAAAAAAGAACCGGCTTCTTCCCAGGTTGATTACCAAACAGGTCAACATGCTGTATGGCCATGGGCTGGCCGTGTACAAACCGGCAATCGTGGACGGAAAGTTTCAGAAACAATGGGTTGACTGCCCAGAAATCATGGATTGGCTCAACAGTTGGGAACAGCGTGGTCTTGAATCGAACTATAAGGAAGTGGCAAAATCAATCATTAAGAACTATTACTATTTTCGGGATTGTTTTGTGAAATGGCGTTTCACAAAGGGAAAAGACAGAGGAACAATGCCAGTTGCCGGTCTTGAATCCATGGAGAATAGGCATTGCAGGCTGGCTACCACCAAAAAGGATGTGGCAACAGACGTCGTCTACTACCGGGATTTCCATTATATTGCTGTAGGGCGTTGGGGATATGGTACCTCCACTTTCCGCATTTATCCGAAGTTTTCCTTTTCGGAACTCGCCAATTACAGATTTGCGGCCATCTCCCATCACCGGGAAAAATCGGTGGACGAATTCTACGGAGTAAACGAGACCCATGCCGGTACCAAGTCATACATCAAGGGTTCCAACGATACGGCTGACTATATCAATTCCTTTTTGCGCAATTCGCTTGCCGCCAAAATACATATTGTCATTCCCAATGCCTGGCTTGAGTCCAAGAGAATCCAGATAACCAAACTTTGTGACGAGAACAAACGGCGCAAGAAGAACAACGAGGAAGAACTGATGTATAATGGCATCGTTATTGGTTCGGAATTCAAGGAATCCACCCTGATTAAATACCTACAGTCCGAGCTACGCAAAATTTCCCGGTATCTGTCCGGTGCTGATAACCAGGGGAAAGCGTATGCGACAATCAGCTTCAAGAACAGCCAGGGTGAAGAGGAACGCTGGAAAATAGAAACCGTTGATTTGAAATACAAAGAATATATCGATGCACTGATATCCTATGACAAACGCGCTGATGAAGTGCTACTGTCAAGCGTGGGGCTTGACTCCTCCATATCCAGCGTCAGCAAGGACGGGGTCATATCTAAGTCTGGCGCCGATGCATACTACAACTATTTGATATACATCATGTCACTGACTTCGGAAGATGAAATTTGCTCCGAACCATTCAATATGGCCATACAGATAAACTTTCCCCACTTGTACAATCAAGGATACCGTCTTGGATTCTATCGCGAAGTCCCGGCACGCCAGGAAGAAGTTTCACCTCAAAACAGATTAAATCAGCAGCAGCCATGAGAATATTGGAAGAACTGTTTACCACTATTTCGGAATTTCGGAAGTATGCTCCGTATGCAGAGAGCAATGTCACCTTCGACCAGCTTAATTCATCCGCCATTTCTGCGAAAAAGCAAATGGTTATCATCCTTACCAAAGACGTCTACACCGATCTGATAGCAGATGAGGGCGAACTAAAGGAGGCCTTGCGTCTTGCAATGGCCAACCTTACCATGGCCAAACAGCTTATCTTTGATATCGTATCCAAGCGTAAGGATAATGTCGATATATACAAACACGAACAGGAAAGCATGCGCAGGTCGTATATTGAGAACTATTATAATGCCATGGATACTGTCATCCAGTTGCTTGACAACAGTCAAACCGTGCCCTCCTGGAAGGAAACGAGATACAAAAAGATGCTTGATGTCCTCAAGATAAAGAGTACAGAGGAATTCGACATGCTATATACGATAGACATGTCCTATCTGTTCTTTTTCCGGACCATACCGATCCAGAGTGAAGCGCTGGATGACGGAATATCGGCCTATTTTGAGCGGGCAGAGAAAAAGGAAGAGGTGCAGCGCCTGCTCAAACGATGCCTCGCCAAGCAGACCATAGCCATTGCCCTGCGACGTTTTGACATGATAGAGTTCCCACCGACAATAAGAAGTCTGTTCGATGATTCCAAGGCAAGCAGATCTGGGAAGGATGAGCAGGACCGCATGCTTGAGTTGTCCGCCTCCTTGCTTGAAGAAGTTAAGCAGGAACTGGCCAATATAGACCTGCTCCTATCAACGGAAGATTCCGGTTCTGTAGATACAAACACATCCTTTAACCGTCCGGACGATATAATAATGCTGATGCCATGTTGACTATAGATTTTATGATCAAGGGCGTGCAATATCACATTCCCAACTCGTGGGAAGGATTGACACCATACCAGTTCAAAGCACTTATACGTGATATCCATAGTTTTGCGGAAGGAAAACTGTCTGTCGGAATGGTACGTACAAACCATGTCTGCCGGGTAATGGGGTGGGAATTGAGGAAAATAAAGGATGCTGACGGACGTGCTACACTGGCCTGGCTTGCGGAGCAGGTCACATTCCCGTTTACAATTGTCTATCCGGACAATGATTCTGCACTTCAAGGACTGGATCCGGAAACATACGGGCTTTGCAAACGGATACCGCCACACCGATTACATGGAATAACCATTTCCAGATATCTGGAAAGACTGGACTACAAATATGCCGTGGACTCGTGCTTCTGCAAGCAGTTGGTACCAGCAATACATCTTGAAGAGGAAACTTTTCTTGCCTACAAGATAGAAACTATGTTCAAACGCCTTACTTGCTCGCTTACGGCACTCCAGTTCATTGAGGCACGCAGTCTTTTGGGCTGTCCGAAAGAGCAGCTCCCGTTACTGGCTGCCATCCTCTATTATCCAGACCGGTACTCATCTTCCGGAGCACATGAACTGGCAAGGAAGTTCACGGAGGCATCGATGGATGAGCTTTCCTCCATAGCCTTCAACTTTCAGGCATTCGTCAACTATATGTTTACCAAAACAGAATTCAAGCTGCTTACAGAACTTGAGGATACCAAGTCTTCTGCCATTTCTACCGGTGCCCTTGAGTCTCTGTACAACTTGAGTTCGGACGGGTTCGGTGACATCGATACCGTTGAACATATGAATCTCATTCAATACCTGACCATCCTCCGGAAGAAACTTATCGATACGGTACGCAGCCTGCATGCTGCCAAGATGGATAAGGTGGATATTGCTAAGGAAACCAGACTTCCCATTCACATAATAAATGAAATCCTATGATACTTGATTTGTTCAGATATTTTGCCCGTTTTCCCAAAAAGGAGGGTGTTGTCTCCATGTTCGCCAACGGCTCAAGTGATTTTATCCAATATGCGGAACTGCTTGAATATGCCAAAAATCTCCCGGAACCCATAATGCCAAAACTTGAGAATCTTGTTTTCGGGCAGTCATACGATTACGTGAAGAAGCGTGTCGATAATATTACCGGCAACTATCTGTTCGTGGATTTCGGAGAATTTACATCCAGCCGTGATGCACGCAACTCCATTATTGACCAGCAGAAGCTCGCCGTTACCATAGCCATGAAAGTGTCGGATTCTGCAGATATGGTCGAGACGGCCATTGTTTCGGAAATGACCTTGTCCCTTCTTGCAGAACTCCGGAAAAAGCTCATTCTCGATTCCCGTTCTGAAGATTTGCCCTGGCTTGACAAGATATCGGAGAATCATGACATCATTCCCTTTGTCTCATCTGAATTCAAATCTATGGGCTGGACACTCATGTTCAGCTCCTTGGCAGCAGACCTGTTCGGAACAAAAATCATTATTTAAGACTATAGACAAATAGAGCTAATAAGCTGATAATTAGCAAGATATTACTACGGCATGTGCGTTAATAGTGTTACCTTAGCTGTACGAAAAATAAAGGATAAAACATTATGAACGAACAAGTTACAAACATTCTTAACCAGAACATAACGAAGACAGCAAAGATACAGCAGCTCCTTCTTTTAGGTCTGACCCGCCGCCAGGTAGCCGATTTGGTAACAAACGGAAATTACGGTTTCGTGCAGAACGTATATAAAAAAATGCTGGAAGCCGGAAGGTTTAGCCAACAACCTGCCATCGCAGCCTGCCCCGAATTGGACTATACTTTCAACAGACGTTTCGGCATCGAGATAGAGGCATATAACTGCGAAAAGGGAGTTCTTGCCCGTGAACTTCGTGAGGCCGGAATTGCAGTTGCAGTGGAAGGTTACAACCATAACACCCGCGACTACTGGAAGCTGGTTACGGACAGCAGCCTTAGAGGGAACAATACTTTCGAGCTGGTAAGCCCGATACTTGAAGGGGAAGCCGGATTGCAGGAACTTCAGAAAGTATGTTGGGTGCTCGATTATTGCAATGTGAAAGTGAACGACAGCTGCGGCCTTCATATACACATGGATGCTGCAGACTTTACCATTGAAACCTGGCGCAACCTTGCAATTACCTACCGCCGCCTCGAACCGGTAATTGACTCCTTTATGCCGGGTACCCGCCGGAACAACAGATATTGCAAATGCCTTGCCGGAATATCGGAGCGCAGCATAACGGAGGCACAGAACATCATGCAGCTACGTTCAGCCTTTGGAAATGACCGCTACCACAAGCTGAACCTTGAGGCTTACGCACGCCATCGTACGGTTGAATTTCGCCAACATTCGGGTACAACCAATTTCACAAAGATGGAAAATTGGATACGGTTTGCCGCCAACATGATTACCTTTGCAAAACACGGCATGGTGAATTCGGGATGCCCGCTTTCAAATATCCCCTTTTTGACAGCCGACCAAAAAGTCTTTTTCAAATTAAGAACCAAAAAATTAGCATAATATGATGACAACCTACACTTTGCAGGATGGTGGTATAATTACCGCCTCCTGCCCTGCAGACTTTGTAACCAAACTCCGTGAAAGCAGCCGTTTTGACAGTGAATGTACTGACCAAGAATATATGTACCATTTCGCTGACCGTTTCCATGATCAGACGGGACATGTGGTCCGGGCCGATACCCCGGAGCATTTTTTGGAGGATTTGCTTTCCAATGAGTATATAACCGATAATCCCCATCTTGAATAATTCTCCTAAAGGGGATTACTAAGATAGAAAGCATTCCTTAGTTGT
>CAJJYX010000097.1 GCA_905197435.1 uncultured Bacteroides sp. | reverse complement strand
ACTTCTCTATTTTTCTTTGAAAACAACTGTCCCATATCCTTATTCCTCATCATTATTGGTTAAAAAACTCTTGTAACTATTCAGACAAGCTTTCAGCATGGCATCTACACCTACAGAAGTAATCGTACCACCAGAGATACCGTCCACTTGATAATCAGGTTTCTCAACCTTGCCGTTCTTCACAACACCGAGGGCAATCTCACCATTCTCAAGCGTCTTCTTGCCGGGGAATTCTCCCTGGAAGTGCGCACCTGCAATTTCGGCACCCAGACCCGGAGTCTCGCTGGCATGGGAGAAATAAACACCGTAAACGGTATCCTTGTCACTGTTCAGCGCAACATATCCCCAGATAGCGCCCCAAAGACCGGCACCGTAAACGGGGAATACATATTTTTTCTCACCGCCAACCTCTGCCACGAATACGTGCAGACGGTTGTTTTCTTTGGCTTCCTTCTCATAAGCGGTAGCAAATGCACCGGTATTCTCTGTCAACGTACCGTCAACGTTCATCAGCATATCGCCCTTTACATATTTATTATATTCTTCTTCGGCATTCTTCACGTCCTTGATGTTGAGTGCAGCAAGAATCTGCTTCTTCGTGTCAAGTTCCACGTTCTTGTTCTGCGTCTCGCGCAGTGAAGAACTTACGAATGCCAGCAGGAATGCAACGATAACAACCATTACCGAAGCATAAATGATAGTATAACTATTGCTATTGGTATTCATTTCTTTTCCGGTATTTAATTGTTAGACTTGATTGCACGTTTTTCGCGGCGGCTGATGTTGCTCTGTACCACACAGTAGTCAATCAGCGGAGCGAAGATATTCATCAGCAGGATGGCAAGCATCATGCCTTCGGGATAACCGGGGTTCAGTACACGGATGATGATGGCCATTGCGCCAATCAGGAATCCGAAGATATACTTACCGGTTTCTGTACGTGCCGATGTTACGGGGTCGGTAGCCATGAACACAGCACCGAAGCAGAAACCACCCAGCACGAGGTGTTCGTACCAAGGCATCTGTGCCATCGGGGTGTCGGGACCGATTGCATTGAATACCCATGCCATGAAAGCACCGCCTACGAATACGGAGAACATCGTCTTCCAGCTTGCGATACCCGTCCACAGCAGCAAAATGGCACCCAGAGCGATGGCAATGACACTTGTCTCACCGATGGAACCCGGAATGAGACCGGTCACCATATCCCAGGAGAACTCCGGGACGGCGCCCGAGGTGGCGGCTGCACCCAGCGGAGTAGCTACCGTCAGACCGTCTACCGACTGTCCCAAGCCGAAGATACTGTCGCCCGATACCCAAACGGCATCACCGGACATCTTCGTCGGATAGGCGAAGAACAAGAATGCGCGGGTAATCAAGGCCACGTTGAACACGTTCATACCCGTACCGCCGAATACTTCTTTAGCGAAAATTACAGAAAATGCAGTAGCGACTGCCAGAATCCACAACGGACAGTCTACCGGAACAATCATCGGAATCAAGATACCGGAAACCAGGAAACCTTCCTGAATCTCTTCCTTCTTCCACTGAGCCACTACGAACTCAATGCCGAGACCTACTACATAAGATACAATGATTTTTGGCAATACAGCCAGGAAACCGTAGATAAACATTTCCCAAAAGCCTCCGGCAGCACCGGTAGCGTGGAAATGCTGGTAACCTACGTTATACATACCGAACAGCAGCGCCGGTATCAACGCAATGACCACCATCGACATGATGCGTTTGCTGTCAATGGAGTCGTGAATATGCGTTCCCGATTTCGAAGTGGCATTGGGCACGAACAAGAATGTTTCGAAGCCGTCGAACACCGAACGAAATGCGTGGAATTTGCCGCCTTCTTCAAAGTTCGGCTTTATCTTATCGAGATAATTTCTTAACGCTTTCATTTTTAATTTTTAATTCTTTATTTTTAATTGAATTACGCCATTTCAGCACGGAGCATATCGAGTCCTGCACGTACGATGCGCTGCACTTCCACCTTGGAAGAACATACGAATTCGCAGAGAGCGAAATCTTCGGGAGCTACCTCATAGATTCCCAGAGCCTCCATACGGTCGATATCACCTGCGATGATTGCTTTTACCAAGTATTCGGGGAAGATGTCCATCGGGAATACACGGTCGTATTCATTGGACATAATCATGTGGCGCTCGCCACCCTTGATACGGGCATCGATCACATATTCCTTCTTACCCATCAACCAGCTGAAGTAAGAGCGGTTGACACTGAACTGATTGAAGCGCGGCATAATCCAACCCAACATTTCATGGATTTCGTCTCCTTCGGGAATCACCGTCAGCTGGCTGTCGAAAGAGCCGAGGAAGCCGTTCGGAGAAACTTTCTTACCGGTCAGCACATTACCGCTGATATAGCGGAGGTCTTTGTCGGTAGTCACGTTCCCTTTGAAAACGTTCGTCAGCAGAGCGCCGACTTTCAATTTACAATAAGCGGGTTTCAGCACTTCGGAACCCGTTACGGCCACCGTGCGGGTCAGGTCTACACGACCGGTATTCATCAGACGTCCGATGAAGATTACAGCTTCGGCACTGATGGTCCAAACCGTCTCGCCCTTCACTATAGGAGAGATGTGGTTGATTTGTACACCCACGTTACCAGCCGGATGCGGTCCGTCGAAAGCTGTCACGGTAACATTCTTGGCCTGCACAAGGGCAGCAGCCTTCTGTTTTACACTAATACCCAGATACGTCTTTGCCATCTTTGACAAAGCGTCGAGTCCTGTCTGGAAGTTTGCTTCTTCTCCTTTCAGGGCGAATTCGAAATCGGGAGCCAGCGGATTGCTGTCGAAAGCCGAAATGAAAATAGCTTTCGGAGTTACCGTCGGGTCAGCGATCACGTCGTACGGACGTTGGCGGATGAAAGCGAACATACCTGCCTGCAAAAGGGCTTCCTTCACCTGCTGGCCGTTCATCTTGGACGGGTCCATCTTGCCGAACTCCTCGTAGTCTTGCTCAGTGGCAGCCTCTACGACGATGTTCAGCACCTTGCGGCGTGCACCGCGCTCCACGCTTGTCACTACGCCACTGACGGGCGAAACAAATTTCAATTCAGGATGATTCTTGTCGATAAACAAGGGTCCCCCGGCCATCACATATTCCTGCTCTTTGACCACCACTTTCGGAGTAATGCCTGTATAGTCATCGGGAACCAACGAATAGAATCCCGGTTCCTTAACAGATACAAGTTCTTGGGCAGCAGCACCTTTCAGGTTGATGTCAAGGCCTTTACGTAACTTAATTACATTTGCCATGCGTTTATTTAAAATAATGGTTTCATTAATTTGCCGCAAAAATAACAAAAAAGAACGTGAATAAAGAGCAAAAAAGAAAGGAATTACGGAGAAATTTCCGTAATCCCTTTCGTTAACGAACACGAGAATAGGGATTAGGGGTTAGGGATTAGTGGTTAAGGATTAGGGGTTAGGGATTAATACCCTGCGGAATCATAGTGCAGCCCACTAATCCCTAACCACTAACCCCTAATCCCTAACCCCTATCTTCACTTTTCCTCAGCAAACATCGGGTCCCATGCCGGCAGACGGATGGGCTTTTGTTTGAACAGTTCCATGACTTTGGCAGGAACGTATTTTGTCTCCACCACCAGGCGGAACATGTATTCGTTGAACCACTCGTCGGTCATGATGAGATGTCCCTGATAACCGGAAGCAGCTCCCCAACTATTCTCTACCATCCATTTCAGGGGCTTTCCGTCCTTGTCCAGGTCAACGGCCATCAAGGTCATGGCGTGGGAAGAACCGCTGGAGAAAGTCTGGATGCGTTGTTTCTTGTCCATCCCGAAGGTGGTGCCCATCAGCGACTCGTAGTCATAGTTTTTCACATCGAGCAGCCCGCGTTCGGAGTTCAGGAACTTACCCACATCGCAAGAGAAATACATCATGGTGCTGTCCTTCAAAGAGGCGATGGCCATCTCCTTGATATCCTCTACGGGCAGGTTGACGTAGGTCCAGTTCTTGCCGTCGTAGCGGTGCCGGTCATAGTCTATCTCATAGCACTTATAATACTCGCGGCTGGGGTCGTTCATCAGCATCACGTAATTGGTCAGCAGTTGTTTGTCGCCATATTTCTCAAGGAAGGACATGGGGGTATGGTGCTCTGTCTCCACAGGATTTCCTTTGGCGTCGCAACGGACATAGTCAAATTCCGTGGGAGGCACACCAAGGTTCAGCACCAGCATGCGGTAGATGGTGCCGAGCATTGTGGTTTTCTCCTTCTCCAAAGCTGCGGGCTTGGCACCGGCAGCAGCCATGTCACGCAGTTGCAGACCGAATTCTTTCAGTTTCAAGGAAATAAGATTGGCCATGCGGGAAGTGCTCTCGCTACTGTTCGTTTCAGGCATGGCAGCCTTGGGGACAAGGCCGTACTTGGAAACGATGTCAGCCACACCGGTAAAGGTGCCTCCGTCGCTCAGCGGATGCTGGAAGAACCACTCTACGGTCTTGTCGGTCAGGGGATTCTTGGCAGTGTCGATGATGCCTTGCAGGAAGAGGTTGGACTTCTCCAGCTGGTCCCAGAAGAAGGGATAGATTTCGGAGAACTCGAAAGAGTGGAAACCGTATTTGGCAAGGGCCTTGGCACGCATCACGTTGAGTCCGGTGAACAGCCAACAACGGCCGGACGACTTCTGGTCAGTGATGCCCTTGGACTCTACCTTGACAGAGAAGTGGGTATCCATGCCCTGCATATTCTCCTGGTTGAGTGCCAGCTTGCGGATATCGTTATTGCCTATGGCATTGCGGAGAGCCTTGTCGGCAGCCGTGCCTTGATAACTTTGCTTGATTTGTCCAAGCATTTCGGGGCTGATGCCGCCCTTTCCTTCCTGTGCCTGCACGGAAAGCAGTGCAGTGCTCAGAACAATTACAGATAAAAATCGTTTCTTCATTCAGATTATGTGTTTTTAGTTATTGATGTCACTTCGTGGAGCAGCAGACAAAAGTAATGTCTTTTTTGATAATTTTAGTGACATCTTTAGATTTATTATCTATTACAGCGAAAACTATTCGAGATAAAATAGTTTCCTTTGCACCCACATTTCGCATGACATGAAAAGATATATACTAAGCATTATCGCACTGGTGCTGTTCACCACCACCTTTTATGCCCGGGAACAGACAGCGGGCGCCTCAAACGACAGCGTTCCTGCGCTGACCAAAAAAGAACTACACAAGCAAAAAGTAGCACGCCGGAATCTGCATTACAATATCCTGGGCGGGCCCAGCTACACCCCCGACTTCGGAGCCGTGCTGGGAGGAAGTGCGCTGCTGACCTTCCGCATGAACCCCGGCGACACCACGCAACTGCGTTCCGTAGTGCCCATGGCCATCGCCTTCATGTTCAACGGCGGGATCAACCTTTTCTCCAAGCCGCAACTCTTCTTCAAGGGCGACCGTTTCCGTATCTTCGGAAAGTTCAGCTATAAAAATACGGAAGAAAACTTCTACGGTGTCGGCTATCATACCAATAAAGACTACATACGCAGTGACAGTACCAGCAAATACAGGTACAGCGGCGTGCAAATCAATCCCTGGTTCCTGTTCCGGCTGGGCAACAGCAACATCTTTGCCGGACCCCAAATCGACATCAACTACGACCACCTGACAGAACCCGGCAAGTTCCTGGCAGACGAACCTTCGTACAAAGAGGCAGGCGGTACGGCCAACGGCTACAACAACTTCAACTCCGGCCTCGGTTTCCTGCTGACATACGACAGCCGCGACGTCCCCGCCAATGCCTACCACGGCATGTACTTGGATTTCCGCGGCATGATGTACGCCAAGTTCATCGGCAGCGACCAGACCTTCTACCGTCTGGAGATAGACTACCGCCAATACAAGTCACTGGGCAGACGCAGGGTGCTTGCGTGGACGGCACAGACCAAGAACGTGTTCGGCGATATCCCCCTGACGCAATATGCCCTCACCGGAACCCCCTTCGACCTGCGCGGCTATTACATGGGGCAGTATCGCGACAAGTCCTCGCACGTGGTCGTGGCAGAATACCGGCAAATGCTCGATACCGACCGCAGCACCTGGGTGAAGCGGATGCTCAACCACGTTGGATTTGTGGCCTGGACCGGCTGCGGCTTCATGGGGCCCACTCCCGGCAAGATAGAAGGCGTACTGCCCAACTATGGTGTGGGGCTGCGCATCGAAGTACAGCCGCGCATGAATGTCCGCCTGGATTTGGGAAAGAATACGGTAAACAACCAGACGCTGTTTTACTTCAATATGACTGAAGCGTTTTAAGTAACGCCTTGCCCCACCGCAGCAGCCCGTTTTCCTCCTATGGAGAATGGTGATTGAAAGGCTTCTAATCATTACTTAAAAGGCTTTTAATACCGCATTAAAAGCCTTTTAATCACATCTCACTCATAAGCTTATTCAAGCTCACCTCTATAGGGAACCCGCTTCCTTACAACATCGAAATGCCTTGAAAGCCTAACATTATGTCCTGAAACACAAACATTTAATTTAGCTTTTTCTTGCATCGGTAAAAGATTATCCATACTTTTGGCAATCACATTTCTTTTTCCCCTAAAAAAAGAAGACAAACAAACAGATGCATGAAGGCTCTTGAAATGCTTTTCTGGATAAGTTTATCCATAGTGTTCTATACCTATATAGGATATGGCATACTATTATATATCTTGGTCAAGATAAAGGAGTGTTTCCACAAGCCCGCCTCCCGGCCGATGCCTGCCGACGATGATTTACCCCCATTGACACTGTTCATCACTGCCTACAACGAAGAAGATGCAGTGGACGAAAAGATGCGCAACTGCCTGGAACTGGACTATCCAGCCGACAAGCTCCGCATCCTCTGGGTGACCGACGGCAGCAACGACCACACCAACAGACACCTCTCACGCTGGCCGCAAGCCACCGTCCTCCATCAGCCCGAACGTCAAGGCAAGACCGCCGCCCTGAACCGCGGCATGCAATTCGTGGAAACACCCTTCGTCGTATTCACTGATGCCAATACATACCTCAACCGCGAAGCGCTGCGGGAAATGGTGCACGCCTTCGCCGACCCGAAAGTGGGATGCGTGGCAGGCGAAAAGCGCATCACCGCGCAAAGTAAGGACAATGCAGCCTCGGGTGGGGAAGGCTTGTATTGGAAATATGAATCCACCCTCAAAGCACTCGACGCACGCCTCTATTCGGCAGTGGGCGCAGCGGGCGAACTGTTTGCCGTGCGCCGCGAGCTGTTCGAGGAAATGCCCACAGACACGCTGCTCGATGACTTCATACTCTCCCTGCGCATCGCCATGCAGGGACACACCATTGACTATTGTGCCAATGCCTATGCCGTTGAAAGCGGTTCGGCAGACATGTGCGAAGAAGAAAAACGCAAAGTACGCATCGCTGCCGGGGGCTTGCAGTCCATCCGGCGGTTACGCCCGTTGCTGAACCCGTTCCGCTACGGCATATTCTCTTTCCAATATATCTCCCACCGGGTGCTGCGCTGGTCGCTCACTCCCGTCCTATTATTCCTGTTGCTTCCCCTCAACATAATCCTCATCTTTACGACAAGCACGCCACTGCTGTATGCCGTCATCTGGTTGTTGCAATCTCTTTTCTACCTCATGGGAAGTGGGGGCTACTATCTTTCAACGAAGCATATAAAAAACAAAATACTCTTCATCCCCTACTATTTCCTCTTCATGAACATCAATGTCATACGAGGATTCAACTACCTGCGCAAGCGCAAAGGCAATGCAAGCGGCGCATGGGAGAAGGCCAGAAGGGCATGAAACTAATACCGTAAGAATGAAAAACATTTTGAAACAAGCTGAAAACGCCGAAAGGCTGTTGAAGCTGACGTCCGACACCATGATTCTTCTGGACAAGGATGGGGTTTGTGTGGATATTGCGATTTACAACATCAACCTCTGGTTCTTGCAGGAAGACCGGTTACTGGGCAAGAATCTGTTCCAGCTAATCCCCTTACCCACCTACAATCAAATCTATCCGGACTTCAATAGGGTTCTGACACAGAAAGTACGTTCCACCCATAACTACGAAATGACTTTGGATGGCATCACATATTTCTTCAAATGCATCATGATGCCCTTCAACGGAATGGTTCTCTGCCAATACCGTGACATCACGGAACGCAGCCAACGCAAGCTGGAACTCGAAAAGAAGAATTATGAACTCAACGAAATACAGAAAGCCGCCCTTATCGGAAGATGGCAATACGATTCTGCCCACCGCATTTTCTGCTACACAGGACATTCCGGGATTATGTGTACCGAAGAGGAGCAAAGAGTCTCACTCGATGATTATGTGCAGCATATCTTGCCCGAGGACTTGGCTCCTTTCAATAACTGGCTTGAACAGAACCTGAAAGGCGATATGGAACAAAGCCTCGACTACCGCATCCGTTATGTCAACAACATTTATTACATACGCCTGAAGACCTATGCCCGCGAGCAAGATGAAGACGGGAGCACCATGCTGGAGGGGTATATACAGAACATTACCGACATACAGCAACGGCGCAACGACATCAACCTGCTGACACATGCCATCAACAACTCCACCGAAGACATTTACTCTGCCGGCGAAGACGGTACGCTTATCTTTGCCAATCGTCGCTTTAAGGAGCGTCACAACATTGGCAATGCAGATGATATCAATAAAATAAAGATATATGAATTGCTTTCGTACGGCAGAAATGAAAAACAGTGGAAAGAGTTCATCGGAAAGGTAAAAAGGGGAGAAACACACAATGGATACATTATCCATAACCCCATACCGGGCAAACCTGAGATATTGGCCATCGAAGGGAATTCCTACTGGATAACCAGCGACGAAGGGATGGGAACAGTCTGGACGTTCGGACGGGACATCACGCTGCGCATCCGGCATGAACAGCAAATCAAGCAATTCAACCTGGTTTTGGACAAAATCATTGAGAACCTCCCGGCAGGCATTGTCGTGAAGGACATCAACAACAGCTTCAAATACCTCTACCGCAACCGCGAATCATACAACCGCGAAATCCCCATACAAGAGGCATTGGGAAAAGACGACTTCGACTTTTACCCCTTAGAGACAGCCCGGGAAAAGAGGGCACAAGACATAGAAATAGCCAGAACCGGCAAAGGAATGCACTGGATTGCAGAAGAACGCGACGGGAACGGCAGTCCCATCTATCTGGACAAGCGGAAAATGAAAATCGAAAGCAACGACTTCTCCCCCATCCTGCTGAGCATCGAATGGGACATCACGGAAATGGAACTGATGAAACGGGAACTGCTCGTTGCCAAGGAGAAAGCCGAAAACTCCGACCAGCTCAAATCCGCTTTCCTCGCCAACATGAGCCATGAGATACGCACCCCGCTCAATGCCATTGTGGGCTTCTCGCGCATTATTGCCGAAAGTGCCGACGAGGAAGAGCGGCTGAGCTATTACGAAATTGTGGAATCGAACAACGAACGCCTGCTCCAACTCATCAATGAAATTCTCGATTTATCAAAAATAGAATCGGGCATCGTGGAGTTCATCATCACGCCCGTACGCCTCCATCTGCTCTGCAAGGAGATACACGATGCACACACGTTCCGCTGTCCCGAGGGTGTCGATTTTATATACGAGCCCTCTGACGAGAATATCGTGATTGACGCAGACAAGAACCGGATTTTTCAGGTCATCTCCAACCTGATAGGCAATGCCTTCAAGTTCACCACTACAGGACACATCAGTTACGGTTATCACCGGGAAGGCAAGTATGTAGTATTCCATGTCACCGATACGGGCATAGGCATTGCACCGGATAAGGTGAACCGGGTATTCGAGCGATTTGTCAAGGTGAACAACTTTGCCCAGGGCACCGGACTGGGACTTTCCATCTGCAAAACCATCATCGAACGTTTGGGCGGCAATATATCCGTCAGTTCGGAGATAGGCAAAGGCACCACATTCACTTTTGTCCTTCCACTGGAATCCGCCAACAAGACAACGACAGAGAGGAAGGAAGAAAACAAACCGGAGACGGGCACAGACACACGCTCCACGGAGGAGGGGAATAAAGATACGACAACCACTACTCTCCTAAAGGATAAAGAGACCGGGGAACTTCCGGCATCCTCGCCCAAGACTATCTTGATTGCCGAGGATACCGAAAGCAACTTCGTCTTAATCAAGGCCATCTTAGGGAAGCTCTATCATCTGAAGCATGCCAAAGACGGCATGGAAGCTGTAGCAATGTTCGAGGAAGTCCACCCAGACCTTATCCTGATGGATATGAAAATGCCTAACCTTGGCGGAATCGATGCCACACGCATCATTCGCGAACTGGATCCGGACGTCCCCATCATTGCCCTTACAGCCTATGCCTACGGGCACGACAGGCAAGCTGCCCTGGATGCCGGATGCAACGACTTCCTCGCCAAGCCCTTCACCCAAGAAATACTGAAAGAAAAGATTACGAAATGGCTGACAGGCGAAAAATGACCGCAAGCAGGATATGTGTGTGACAAAACTTATGCAAAGATGTCACTCCGCTGGATATAAGCTATCACATCCCCTTTATTGACCACATCCCCTTGCTTGGCACAGACTTCCACCACACGTCCGGTAAATCCGGTCCATACTTTCTCGTATTCACCCCACGGGGTAGAGATGTAGCAGAACACCTCATCATGCTGGTACTTGCGTCCGATGAAAGGAGCAGAAGAAGGCCCCTCGACTGAAACCTCCCAAAGTACCTGTCCCTTGGAAGGCGCGATTATCGGATCGGCCTTGGCGCGCTTCAGTTTCTTGATTTCCTCTTCCGAATATCCGCTCTTGGCCATAGCCGCATCCTTGGCACGCTGCAAATCATCCTCAAAACGCTTCTTGGCAACGCCCGACTTATAGTCGCGGTACTGGCGGTCGTGCATGGCGAGTTCAAAGAGTTCTTCCTCATCGTCACCATATTCCCAACCGTTTTCGTCCATCTCTTTCCGATATGTATCCAAAGCATCCGGATAGTTCAACTGCGGGTCGGTATCCACAAACTCAAAGCCTTTGGACTTCGCCAGCTCCACGATTTCAGGTGCCAAAGAACCGGGGAGGCGTCCGCTCTTTCCCAGAATCATATCCCAGGTATGGTTGTCTATCATCGTCCAGCGCTCCTCACCCTTCACCTGCTGCATGAGGTTCATCAGGGCAACGTTCTTCACATACTGGCTGAAAGGAGTTACCAAAGGAGGATAACCCAGCTTGGGCCATACATACTCCACCTCGTCGAAAAGCATCACAAGCAGGTCGTCCAGGCTGAGTTCAGGTTCGTTCTTGCCTCGCAGTATCATGTTGATGCCGGAATGCACGCCTTTCAAGTCGGCCATCATGGAACCCATCATGCCACCCGGCAAGCCGCACTTCAGCAAGAGCGAGGACATGTGCTTGTTGGTGGGGTCCATGAAGTAGCCCAAGAAATCGTCGATGAATTCCTGTGTCATGGCACGGGCCTTCATGTAGGCCTTCATATTTATATCGGGCACTTGGAATCCTTTATCCTTCAGCATGGCCTGCACGGAGATTACGTCGGGATGGACTTTGCCCCACGACATGGGTTCCATAGCCACATCAATGATATCGGCACCGTTCTCGCAGACTTCGAGGATGGAAGCCATCGAAAGTCCCGGTCCGCTATGCCCATGATACTGTATCAATACGTCGGGATGCCTTTCTTTGATTGTCTTCGTCAGTTCTCCCAGCATCCCCGGACGACCGATGCCCGCCATGTCTTTCAAGCAGATTTCGGGTGCTCCGGCCTCAATGAGTTGGTCGGCTATGCGGGCATAATACTCCACTGTGTGCACAGGCGAATGGGTGATGCAGAGCGTTGCCTGCGGAATCATTCCGGCTTCGAGTGCATAACGGATGGAAGGGATGATGTTGCGCGTTTCGTTCAGTCCGCAGAAGATGCGGGTGATGTCCACGCCTTGCGCATGTTTCACCTTGTACATCAGGCGGCGCACGTCGGCGGGTACGGGATACATGCGCAACGCATTCAGCCCGCGGTCGAGCATATGGGTCTGTATGCCTGCATCCTTGAAGGGTTGGGTAAAGGCACGAACC
>CAJJYX010000096.1 GCA_905197435.1 uncultured Bacteroides sp. | reverse complement strand
ATGACCAGAAGGGAAGCTTTGGAGTGAGAGTGCGTGCCATGAAAAGGATGCGAGTGCGTTATCAGCACCCCATTCACATAATGGACGTGAGTGAACGCAGTGATGCTTGCCTGGTACATGATAAACAGTACCAGCAAGCCCAATGCGCCTATATTTCTTATCTTCTGCTTCACGTCCAAAAACTTATATTATTGATTTTAAGCCGCAAAGGTAGCGAATTATTCTTTAACTTTGCCAAACAAGAACTCATAATCACGCTTGGAAGCCGGAATCGCCCATTCTTCGGGAATGAATTTCCACAGGTTCAGCGCACGCGGTTCAATCTCCTTTTTCTGCTCGATATATTGCATCAGATAATAGCGCAAGTCCTTGTCCGTAGAGTGGATGATACGTTCCTTCAGTTCATCCTGCGAAATGCCGGAACCCTTTGTCAGCAATTCGCCGCCACCGTTTCCACGGTAAGAATTCACTGCCACCTTATACACTTTATCCATCTCGAACGGAGTACCGTCCGCCATTCCGAGAATGGTTACTTTCTCACCGGCCGGCTTGGTCACATCCACTGTGTAGGTAATCCCTGCCGCAGAATCGAAATTGAAGCTGAAATTCTTGAACGAAGCTCTGTCCGTAGCGCCTTCGCGACGCTTCTCCCGGAAGAGAAGGATATGATCGTCCGCAGACTTCATCCGATTGGTCCACAAACCATAGGACATCTCCAAAGCATCACGTATTTCTTTTCCCGTCAGGCGCATGGTGTAAAGCATATTTTCGTACTTATACAGATTGAACATGTCGCTCACGAAAATGTCTCCTTTGCGGATTTCCGTGTCATAGGACAAGGGAGCTGCAAAAGAAATATCCGCTCCGCTGATTGCCAGCTGCAATTCATGGATAAGGTCAATGAAAGCGGAAGAACCGAAATAAGCAGGACGTGTGGATATGGTCTCGGTTAAGGAGCCTATTTTCTTGGAAACGAAATTCTGTACAGCTTCATATTCGGAGGCGAAGCGCCGCATGAACTCTTCGCTGACACCGCAGTCTTTCGTTCCGGACAGCACACCGTCTATCTTCTTGCCTACCACCTTGCCGTTCTGCAACTTCAACGTTATGTCCACATTGCTCACGACAACACCATTATTGGCAGGATTCATGACCAGTACCGAGTCACCGGCTATATTGCATACTCTCTTGCATTCGCGTGCATGGTCGTGCCCCATCAGGATAATATCGAATCCCGGAACATTGCAGGCCACTTCTACTGAAGCGTTTTCACGATACTTGCCTCCCATCAACTGGGCATCCTGACCGGCATGGAACATACCGATAACCAAATCCGGTTTCTCTTTCTCACGGATAATCTTCATCCACTTGCGGGCTGTCTCCTCCATATCGTCAAAACGCAGTCCTTTCCACAGATTCTCCGAAAGCCACACGGGAATGGCAGGGGTTATCATGCCGAGGACAACAATCTTCACTCCGTCACGTTCCAGCACTTCATAAGGCTTGAAATGGGTTTCCCCGGTAGCGGTATCCACGATATTGGCACCCAATATGGGGAAACGGCAGTCACCTGCCCAACGGTCGAAAACGGCACGGCCGGTCTCTACATCATGGTTACCCATATTGCCGGCATTATAGCCCATGAAATTCATCATTTCCGCTGCCAGATGGAGGGAAACGGTGTCAATGTAATTGTAATAATAGGCTGTGGGCTGCCCTTGCAGAATGTCACCATTGTCCAACAGAAGCAGGTTGTCACCATAGACCTCACGTTCCTTCTGCACCAAAGCATGCACGCGTGCCAGACTGCCGGTTGCTTCCCGGCGGTGTATAAAATCGTAGGGATAATAGTTTCCGTGTATATCACTGGTCTGCACGACTTTCAGTTTTACTTCCCTTTCCTGTGCGGGCAGTATGCTCGTCAGGACAAAAATCCAGATAAAAAAACAACTAAATCTCTTCATTACATTTTCTTGTTGGTTCTTATAAATTCAGGAGATGGGCACACATAAACCGTACTCTATCCGTATAGTTCAAAGCCGGAATAACTCCATCGCTGTGACAAATATATGCAAAAGTTGGAACCCAAAGAAAAAAACAACAATTGTTTTTCGTACTTTTGGCACGCATTATTAAAAAGAAGCTGACATGACACAAATCTTCCACAACATGATAGCTGCCATTCTCGGCATATCAGAAAAACAAATTGGACAGACATTGTCCCTGCTCAATGACGGAGCAACAATCCCTTTCATCAGCCGTTACCGCAAGGAAGCAACGGGAGGACTGGACGAAGTGCAGATTGAAGCTATCCAGACGCAATATGAGAAGCTGAGTGAAACCGCCAAGCGCAAGGAAACCATTCTCAGCACCATTCAGGAACAAGGCAAGCTCACTCCCGAACTTCAGAAGCGCATTGAAGAGACATGGGACAATACTGTGCTGGAAGACATCTACCTCCCCTATAAGCCCAAGCGGAAAACACGTGCCGAAGCTGCCCGCCAAAAGGGATTGGAACCGCTTGCCACCCTACTGATGCTGCAGCGCGAGCCTCATCCGGAGAAATGTGCCGCCGGTTATGTGAAAGGAGACGTCAAAAATGTGGAAGACGCCTTGAAGGGTGCACGGGACATCATAGCCGAGCACGTGAGCGAAGACGAACGGGCCAGAAACAGTGTCCGGAACTCCTTTGCCCGGCAAGGTACGCTGACTGCCAAGGTAGTGAAAGGCAAAGAAGAAGAAGCATCCAAATACCGCGACTACTTTGACTGTTCCGAATCCTTGAAGCGATGCAGTTCGCACCGCCTGCTCGCTATCCGGCGCGCTGAAGCGGAAGGGCTGCTGAAAGTCAGCATCAGCCCCGATGACGAAGAGTGTGTGGAACGGCTGGAACGCCAGTTCGTCCGGAGCAACAATGCCTGCGGACAGCAGGTGGCAGAAGCCGTCAGGGATGCCTACAAACGTTTGCTGAAGCCCTCCATAGAAACAGAATTTGCAACACAAAGCAAGGAACGTGCCGATGAGGAAGCCATCAAGGTGTTTGCGGAAAATCTCCGCCAATTGCTGCTGGCCTCGCCATTGGGACAGAAACGTGTGATGGGCATAGATCCGGGATTCCGTACAGGTTGCAAGGTTGTGTGCCTGGATGCCCAGGGAAACTTGCTCCATAACGAGAATATCTACCCCCACCCCCCGGTGAACAAACAGAAGGAAGCATTTGCCAAACTGCAAATGATGCTCGAATCTTATAAGATAGATGCCGTTGCCATCGGCAATGGGACTGCCAGCCGCGAAACGGAAGAGTTTCTGAAACGCCAAAGATTCAGCCGCGACGTGCAGATATTTATCGTCAGCGAACAGGGAGCTTCCATCTATTCAGCCTCTAAAATTGCACGGGATGAGTTTCCCGAATATGATGTGACCGTACGCGGTGCCGTGTCTATAGGAAGACGTCTGATGGACCCGCTGGCAGAGTTGGTGAAGATTGACCCGAAGTCCATCGGTGTGGGACAATACCAGCATGATGTGGACCAGAGCAAACTGAAAAAGTCATTGGACCAGACCGTAGAGAACTGTGTGAATTCGGTAGGCGTCAACCTGAATACGGCCAGTAGCCATCTGCTGACTTATATTTCGGGATTAGGTCCGCAACTGGCACAGAATATCGTGAACTACCGCGCAGCAAACGGTGCCTTCACCTCACGCAAGGAGCTGATGAAAGTGCCGCGTATGGGCGCCAAGGCTTTCGAGCAATGTGCCGGCTTCCTACGTATTCCGCAAGCAAAAAATCCACTGGACAACACAGCCGTACATCCGGAGAGTTATTGCATCGTAGAGCAGATGGCCAAGGATTTGGGATGCACCGTAGCCGAACTGATAGCCGGCAAGGAGCTGCGCCTGAAGATTAATCCGGAACGATACCTCTCCCCTACCGTGGGTATGCCGACCCTGAAAGATATCCTGCAAGAGCTGGACAAGCCCGGACGTGACCCGCGCGGACCGATAAAGATATTTGAATTCGACAAGAACGTACGCACCATCAACGACCTGCGTGAAGGCATGGAACTGCCCGGTATCGTAGGAAATATCACAAACTTCGGCGCATTTGTCGATATAGGTATTAAGGAAAACGGACTGGTGCACCTCTCCCAACTCGCAGACAGATTCATATCAGACCCCAATGAAGTGGTATCCATTCACCAGCATGTGCGCGTAAAGGTACTCAGCATTGACATGGACCGGAAACGAATACAATTGACTATGAAGGGAGTAGAACAGAGGGGCTAACGCTTTATGATAAGTATTGTTCCAAGCACTAAAAGCAACGAGCATAGGACGGAGCCTTCAAACCCGAAGGTTCCTCCATTTATCAGGTTTTCTTCCGGAAAGTGAAGAATCAGCAGATTCTCACTGCTGAATTCGTTTCCACTGACTTTATATCCCAGAACAGGACCCTGAATCCAGTTCCAGAACCAATGCAAGGCAATGGGGAAACAGAGATTGCGCGTATATATATAGGAAGCTCCCAAGAAACAACCCGCCAGCATGATATTCAGAAACGGGACAAAAGCAAAGCCGGGATTGAAAAGGTGCATCAACGAAAACAACACCGCAGAGACAAACAATGCCACAAATTTATTGACACCTCCATCCAGCATACGCCCCAAAATAAAGCCACGCCCGATAACTTCTTCCGTAACTGCCACTAAAAAATAAAGCAAAAGACTTAACAGCAGAGAAAGAGGAGAAAACAAGACCCCTGCCACTTCCACAGCCCCCAACAATAAAGACAAGCCAAAACCAACTGCATACAAGAACACGACAAACAAAGCTCCTCCCACCAAACTTCTGCCCCATCCCTGCAAAGACAAGCCCAAACCCGAAAGGGGAAGCTTCCTGAAGCCCAGCACCATACAAGCAGCAATAAGCCCGCTGACCAGCAACAAGACTTCATTCAACAGCATCAGGCAGATGTTCGTTCCGCCAACCTCTGTCTTCAACTCCGGAAAAGCAAATGCAAAAGGTATGGTAAACAAAAACAGGAAAATCATCAGAAGTACAGCAAACAGTACTATATCAACGAATGCCAACCAAATACGTTTTGCTTTACCCATTGCAGCAAGTCCTTCCTTCACCGTTTCTTCTGTCTCCATTTGTAACTCATATTTGATTAATATCCGACAAAAATAATAATAAAAAGAAAAAACCTCATGTATTCCTGCCAGTTTCTTCTTATATTTGAAAAATCAATCTGGAATCGACGAACATGAAACTAAAAAGAATTCTTTTAGCCGCTGCCGGACTGGCGTTAATGCTGAATGCCTCGGCACAAAAATCCAAGAGATACTACGTAGCCAAACCCGGTACCCTGGTGGAGCTGATGACCGAAGCGGAAGCCAATGAAATCACACAGCTGACCCTGCAGGGCAAACTGAACGCCGTAGACTTCAGGCATCTGAGGGATGAATTCAAGAATCTGCAGCAGTTGGATATCTCGAATGCATCCATCAGCACGTATGCAGGTAAAAACGGAACTTACCCGAACCGTTTTTATGTGTATCCGGCCAACTGCATTCCGGCATACGCCTTCTGCAAACAAATGGACGATGGTACTTTCACCGGTAAGGAGACACTGACCAGGATTATCCTTTCCGACAAGACCAAGAACATCGAAGATGCCGCCTTCAAGGGATGCCAAAACCTCAAGGTGTGCCAGATACGGAAGAAAACAGCACCTAATCTGTTGTCCGAAGCATTGGCCGACAGCATCACTGCCATATTCGTCCCGTTGGGATGCAGCGATTCCTACCGTACCAAAAAGAATTGGGAAACCTTTGCTTTCATTGAGGGAGAGCCACTGACAGTAAACGTACGGATCGACAAAATGGGCAGCCTTGCCAGCGAACTGCTAAGGGCCGGACTGCAACCCAAAGACGTCAACTTCCTGACCATTGAGGGAAAAATGGATGAAGCCGATTTCACGCTGATACGTGACTATATGCCCAACTTGGTTTCCATCGACCTGACGGACTGCAATGCCACCTCAATCCCCGACTATACTTTCACCCAAAAGAAGTATCTGTTGAACGTACAGCTTCCTAAAGGACTCAAAAGTATCGGGCAGCGTGCATTCAGCAGTTGCGGCCGTTTATGCGGGACGTTGGTACTTCCTTCCGGCGTAACAGCCATTGAGTATGGGGCATTTATGGGATGTGATAACCTGCGCTATGTGCTCGCCACGGGAAACAAGATTACCACATTGGGAGACAACCTTTTCGGAGAAAGCAAAGGCAAAATCATTTATGAGGAGAAACAGTAGAATTGTACTCCTTTTCAACGCATCAGCAAGAAAAAAACAATTCCCCTTCCGGAAGTACTTCCGGAAGGGGAATTGTTTTTTAGCAAACCTCCATACAACTTTTAGTAAAATGTCCGAAGGCCTTGGAAAAGGCTCAAGAATTTGTTCAGAACATTTATCTTTTAGGCTCCGTACATCCGCGCCTTCAGTTCCTTGATGTGGTCCGAAGTGATGTACTCGTCATACTCCATCATCTTATCAATGATGCCATTCGGAGTCAGTTCGATAATGCGGTTGGCAACGGTCTGAATAAACTCATGGTCATGGGATGAGAAAAGAATATTGCCCTTATAAGTCTTCAAGTTATTGTTGAATGCCTGGATAGACTCCAAGTCAAGGTGATTGGTAGGTGTATCCAAAATCAAGCAGTTGGCATTGCGAAGCTGCATACGTGCAATCATACAACGCATTTTCTCCCCTCCCGACAATACGCTCGCTTTCTTCAAGACCTCTTCTCCGGAGAAAAGCATACGCCCCAGGAAGCTCTTCATATAGACTTCATTGCCTTCGCCGAACTGGCTCAGCCAATCCACCAGATTCAGGTCTGTATTAAAGAATGCAGTGTTGTCCAACGGCAGATAGGCGGTAGTGATAGTTACACCCCAGTTGAAAGTACCGGCATCCGGCTTCATGTTCTCGTTGATAATCTCAAACAAGGCAGTCATGGCACGCGGGTCATGAGAAAGGAACACAATCTTATCTCCCTTCTCCACATTGAAATTAACGTCGCGAAACAGCACCGTGCCATCTTCCAGTGTCTTTGTCAAACCGGAAACTTCCAATATCTGATTGCCCGGTTCACGCTCGGGCGTAAAGATGATACCCGGATATTTACGGGATGACGGCTTGATTTCTTCCACATTCAGCTTCTCCAACATCTTTTTGCGACTGGTCGTCTGCTTGCTCTTAGCCACATTGGCACTGAAACGGCGGATAAACTCTTCCAGCTCCTTTTTCTTCTCCTCAGCCTTCGCCTTTTGATTCTGCTGTTGGCGGAGTGCCAACTGGCTGGACTCGTACCAGAAACTGTAGTTACCGGCAAAGAGATTGATCTTTCCATAGTCTATGTCCACCGTATGCGTACAAACCGAGTCGAGGAAGTGACGGTCGTGGCTCACAACCAGCACTGTATGTTCAAAATTCGAGAGGTAATCTTCCAGCCAAGTTACAGTTTCCATATCCAAGTCATTGGTCGGCTCGTCCAGCAGCAAGTTATCCGGATTGCCATAGAGGGCCTGCGCCAGCATGACGCGCACTTTTTCCTTATTATTTAACTCGCCCATCAGCATATAATGCTTATCCTCCTTGATGCCCAAACCGCTCAGCAAGGCAGCAGCGTCGCTTTCGGCATTCCAACCGTCCAACTCGGCAAACTTCTCTTCCAACTCGGACACCTTCAGCCCGTCCTCATCCGTGAAGTCCTCCTTGGCATACAACACTTCACGCTGCTTCATGATGTCCCACAGCACAGTGTGTCCCATCATCACAGTATCCATCACCGTATAGGCATCCCACTTGAAGTGGTCCTGGCTTAAAACGGAAAGGCGCTCCCCTGGAGCCAACGTAATGGAACCCGTCGTAGGATCCAATTCCCCGGAAATAGTTTTCAGGAAAGTAGATTTCCCGGCACCGTTGGCACCGATGATACCATAACAGTTGCCACTTGTAAACTTCAGGTTCACGTCATTGAACAACACTCTTTTACCAAACTGTACTGAGACATTAGAGACTGTAATCATCTTTATATTTAGATTTATTTATTTACAATTTAATATTTAATACCTATCAACCTGCGAATTGCGAGTGCAAAGATAGTGCAAATTGAACGTAAAACTTTCATGCTTGCATGAAAAGTTTTGCTGAGATGCCGTCTATCCTATACAAAGATAGGCCATTTTTCCATGAATAGGCGTAGAAAAGCGCTGTCAATCTGGCATAAAAGTATTACCTTTGCAACGTTTTCGACAAAAACACACGTTTTGGCAAAGTTTTTGCTAGGACACAGGTATCTTATGAATTTAAACCCTTAACAGCAATGAAAGAAAAAGCATTTTACAAGAATAATAAGCATAACAATATGAATCCGAAAGAAAAAGAAAACAACCAGGAAGAGGAGTTGAAAGCCCAATCTGCACCCAAAGAAGGTGACGAAGAAACTGCCGGGCAAGAAGCTTCACAAGAAAACGAAGCTCCCCTGACCGAAGAAGAAAAGCTCGCCCAGGAACTGGAAAAATCCCAAAAACAGATTGAAGAACAGAAAGACAAATATCTGCGTTTGTCTGCCGAGTTTGACAATTACCGCAAACGCACCATGAAGGAAAAAGCAGAACTTATCCTGAACGGTGGCGAAAAGAGCATCAGCAGCATCCTCCCCATCGTGGATGATTTTGAACGCGCCCTCAAAAACATGGAAACAGCTACCGACGTAGCTGCCGTAAAAGAAGGAGTGGAACTTATCTACAACAAATTCATGGCTATATTGGGACAAAACGGGGTGAAGGTGATAGAAACAAAGGAACAACCACTCGACACCGACTATCACGAAGCCATTGCCGTGATTCCGGCACCCAATGAAACACTGAAAGGCAAAATTCTGGACTGCGTACAAAACGGCTACGTCCTAAACGACAAAGTGATCCGTCATGCCAAAGTGGTAGTCGGAGAATAACATAAGACTGTATGGAAAAAAGAGATTACTACGAAGTATTGGAAGTCGAAAAGACTGCAACGGCAGAAGAAATAAAGAAAGCCTATCGTAAAAAGGCCATCCAATATCATCCGGACAAGAATCCGGGCGATAAAACAGCCGAAGAAAAATTCAAGGAAGCAGCAGAGGCATACGACGTACTAAGCAATCCGGAAAAGCGTGCCCGTTACGATCAGTTCGGCCATGCCGGAGTGGGTGGTGCTGCCGGTAATGGAGGTCCGTTCGGCGGATTCAGCGGAGGTATGTCCATGGACGATATCTTCTCCATGTTCGGTGATATCTTTGGCGGACACAGTGGAGGAGGTTTCAGCGGTTTTGGCGGTTTCGGCGGAGGCGGTAGCACACAACAGCGCCGTTACCGTGGTTCGGACCTGCGTGTTAAGGTGAAACTGAATCTAAAGGAAATCTCTACCGGTGTAGAAAAGAAATTCAAACTGAAAAAATACGTACCTTGCACCCACTGTCATGGCACAGGAGCTGAAGGTGACAGCGGTTCGGAGACGTGCCCGACTTGTAAAGGTAGTGGTACAGTTGTCCGTAACCAGCAGACTATACTCGGCACGATGCAAACAAGAACCACTTGTCCGACTTGCGGCGGTGAAGGAAAAATCATCAAGAACAAGTGTAAAGAGTGTGCAGGTGAAGGTATTGTATACGGTGAAGAAGTAGTAACCGTAAAAATTCCGAAAGGTGTTGCAGAAGGTATGCAGCTCTCTATGGGCGGAAAAGGAAACGCAGGCAAGCACAACGGTGTGCCGGGAGACCTGCTGATTCTTGTAGAGGAAGAGCAAGATCCTAACCTGATACGCGACGAAAATGACTTGATATACAACCTGCTCCTCAGTTTCCCGACAGCTGCCTTGGGTGGCGCAGTAGAAATTCCCACTATTGACGGAAAA
This sequence comes from uncultured Bacteroides sp., assembly GCA_905197435.1. Classification (GTDB taxonomy): domain Bacteria; phylum Bacteroidota; class Bacteroidia; order Bacteroidales; family Bacteroidaceae; genus Bacteroides. The sequence goes on along the minus strand of CAJJYX010000096.1, from coordinate 2,186 downwards.
GTGAAAGTAAAGATTGACGCGGGTACTCAACCGGGAAAAGTACTCCGCTTGCGCGGTAAAGGTCTCCCAAATGTGAACGGATACGGCACAGGAGATTTGTTGGTAAACGTCAGCGTATATGTGCCCGAAACTCTGAGTAAGGATGAAAAGAAGGCACTGGAGGAAATGGAAACATCGGATAACTTCAAACCGAATACTTCAATCAAGGAAAAGATATTCAAGAAGTTCAAGAGTTTGTTCGAGTAAAACTGCTAATCTCTGACATTGAAAGTGGAAAGATAATAAAGCATCCCTCAAAAGTTTTTATAACTCTTGGAGGATGTTTTTTAGGGATATTCAGTAAATGTTCCTCTTTCTAAAAAATCAAGAGAAAAGCTTTGCTTTACGTGAGCTTTTCTCTTGATTTTTTCGTTCAACTCTCCCAGTCTTCTATCTTTTTTGTAGAATATTGTTTACATATTCTTATTTTTTCCTTCCCACCCATGCATTATGTACATGTCTTTTTTAGGGGAAGTTAAAACCTCTCCTGTTTTTCCTGTTATTTTAGTTAGATTATGCTGCCTTTCTTTTTTTCTTTTCGACCTTTTCTATCATACATACCGCATTGGCTGTATGTATCCCAAAGAAAATCCAAAGTACTTCCGTTTTCCTGTTTCTAGCTTTTATCCTGGCCAGTGAGTAATGTTGTTTCTGCGTTCCAAAACTTCCTTCCAGGCGGGTAGCTCTTTCACGGCTGAGTTCCGACCGTAAGATTTTCCGAAGCGGCTCATCTTTGGCAGCTCTGCCCTTACGCTTAAAGGAAGTACTTATATGATATTTTGTACAAAATTTCCGGTTGGCATTATTGGCATAGATTGAATCCGCCGCAAGCGCCTTAACCCTAACCCCGGTCAGTTGTTGTTGCAGATGAATACAGTCTTTCAAACGTACTCCTTCGTTAAAAGCCTTAAAGGAGATATGTTCTATAAAGGAGATTCCGTCTATCTGTATATTGTTGACTTTGGCTCCGAATTCAACGGATTTGGTTTCCTTGCCTCTGATAATGGGGCGAAGGTAATGCCGGTCGATACTCACGATACGGTTGGACACTTTTTTGCCTGCAAATAAATTCTTCCCTTGCTCAAGGACTGTCTGTATGACCGAGAAACGTCTTTGGTAATCAGAGGATAGTGTAAGCCTCTTCCTGTAGGATGAATGAAGCAGCTCCAGCTGGTCAAGTAACTTTTCCAATAACTGAAGTAACCTTCGTGTAATCATACGAGTCTGTGATTTCTTGCGTTTACGCAGTTTGCTATAAGCAAGATAGGCACGGCGTACATCAAGATACTTGTTACGGGGACGTTGTATGTGCAAGGTCTGGCAATGTTTGCACAGATGACGATGAAGCCATACAATACCTTCCCATAAGAGTTTGGTATCAGTAGGGAAACGCAGATGACTTTCATAACAGGTGGCATCGGTCATACAGACATGAAGGTTCTCAAGATAAGGTGTCCAATGCTCGGCAAGAATGAGCTGGAGGGACTCAACGTCAAGGCGATCCGCTAGTTCCTGACGAATTGCACTAACGATTTTAGGATTGGTTAGTGGATGAAGCGGATCAATCTGAACACCACAAAATAACTGGTAATGAATATTACCGTTTAAATGCTCAATCAGTTGTGCATCGGAAAAGTTGGTATAGGACTTCAAGACCATCAAGGCTATTTTACCTTCGGGAGAAAAATAACTTTTACGCCCAAAAGGAGAGGACTTCAAATGCATTTGTCGGGCCAGTTCCGAGAAAGGGAACAGAGAATGGAGGCGACCTAATTCACTCGTTGCAAAACTTTGACGATATTTTTTAAGCATATCGAACTCGGTAAAACCTAAACAAGGTTCGATTTCTGAGATTTTTTGTATCTTTACCATGTGTTTTTATTTTTAATTACCCCCGTTTTGGCCGTCAAACCGTTTTTTGGGGGGAATGCTTAAAGATACAAAAAAGGCAACTAACTCGCAATGAATTAGTTGCCTTAAATTTTATTATTTTAGGAATATCCCTAAAACAAGTGATAAGAAGAACTACCCGCAAAACAAGAGCCGCTTGAACAATCTCAAACGGCTCCGTAACTCCTTTAACAACATGGTTATCGAGCTAATACAACCACCGGTCTATATTCCTTTTTTCTGCACTGAACTCCACT
>CAJJYX010000095.1 GCA_905197435.1 uncultured Bacteroides sp. | reverse complement strand
GACAAGGAGGCCGAGGAGAAGTTCAAGGAGGTCAACGAGGCCAACGAGGTGCTGTCCGACCCGGAGAAGAAGGCGCGGTACGACCAGTTCGGCTTTGCGGGCGTCGACCCGAATTACGGCGCAGGCGCCGGCGGCGGCGCTTACGGCGCGGGCGGGTTCGACTTCGGCGACCTCGGCGATATCTTCGGCAGCTTCTTCGGCGGTGGCTTCGGCGGCGGCGGCTTTATAGGCTACAATCAGTCCGCTTGTTCCCAACTTGATTCCTCCGAAATAGCGCACTACGACAATCAGTATATCTGTCAGTTCGTTGGAATTGATTTGTCCCAGAATCGGTTTGCCTGCCGTGCCCGAAGGCTCCCCATTGTCATTGGCACGGAAGTCCTTCCGCTCATGGCCCAGCATATAGGCGTAGCACACGTGGCGGGCGTCGTAATATTTTTTCTGGTAAGTATCCAGATGCGCCTTTACCTCCTCTACTGTACGCACCGGCAGGGCGATGGCAATGAACTTGCTGCGCTTTTCAGTGTAAATGCCCTCGGAAGGGGCAACGATGGTTTTATACGTATCTTCGCTCATGCTGCAAAGATAATGCAAACTGAAGAGAGAACTTTCATGCTTGCATGAAAAAGTTGTGTTGAAGTGCAGCTTATCTTATCCAAAGATAATGTAAAATCAAAAGCAGAAGAAATAAGCAAGCTGATTTCAGGTGAAAAGAGTTATCTTTGTACAAAGAATCAGATTTATAATCAAACAGAAGAAATGACAGACGGAATCAAGACTTTGCACTATTCAGTTTTTTTCTGACAATGCATTTCAAGAGAAAGGGAGAATGACCGATTATGAAACACACACTAAAGATTAAAATAGATTCATGAAAAAGATAGTGATTGCCATCGACTCTTTCAAAGGATGTCTCACCTCGGCAGAAGCCGGAAAAGCTGCCGCCAAAGGGGTACATGCCGCATGCCCCGAATGCCGGGCCATCGTTCTCCCCGTGGCCGATGGTGGAGAAGGCATGCTCGACGTCCTGCTTGCAGCCAGCAATGGCAAACGTATCACCGTCCGCGCCCACGACCCGCTGATGCAACTGCGCAATGCCAGTTACGGCATCTCCGGTGACGGCAATACCGCATTCATAGAAATGGCCGCCATCAGCGGACTGCCACTGGTTCCCACCGACAGAAGGAATCCGATGGAGACCACCACTTTCGGAACGGGCGAACTGATACGCGATGCCCTGGAACGGGGATGCCTCCGTTTCATCATCGGGCTTGGAGGAAGCGCCACGAACGATGCCGGCCTGGGGATGCTGCAAGCATTGGGATTCCGTTTCTTCGATAAAGAGGGGCACGAAGTGGGAAGCATAGAAAAAGGCATCGCCATACGCGGTGCTCTTCTATCAAAAATCAGCTCCATTGACAGTTCTTCTGCCCATCCCGCACTGAAAAAGGCATGTTTCACGGCAGCGTGTGATGTACGCAATCCTTTCTTCGGTCCCAATGGGGCAGCCCATGTATTCGCCCCCCAAAAGGGAGCAGACGCAAATATGGTAAAGGAACTGGATGTCGCTATGCAGCATCTTTCGGACGTAATATTCCGCACTACCGGTAAGGACGTATCCTTGTATCCCGGTGCCGGTGCGGCAGGTGGTATGGGTGGCGGCCTCCACGCATTTCTGGATGCACAGTTAAAGCCCGGCATACAGCTTCTTTTGGGAACGTCGGACTTTGCAGACACGATAAAGGATGCCGACCTCATCATTACCGGAGAAGGGAAGTCGGACCGGCAGACCGTCATGGGAAAAGTCCCTTCGGGTATCTTGCAGGAAGCCAGAAAGCAGCACATTCCCGTCATTCTGCTGGCAGGAGCAATAGAAGATACCGGGATACTGAATGAGGCAGGCTTCCGGGGCGTATTCTCCATTACTCCCTCCCCCATCTCTTTGGAGCAGGCTATGCAACCTGAATTTGCTCAAGAAAATATCCAAAGGACAGTAGAGCAAATCTGCCGCATCATTTCTTAGATTCCTGAAAACGGGACTTCCTATACCGATAGTAACATATACCGGTTACATCGGCAATCAGCCAGCCGATAGGAATGGACCACCAGATACCCGTTACACCAATCTCGGGCATCGAGGCAAGCCAGTAGGAAAGAACGACACGGGTTCCCAGTGACAGTACGGTCAGCACAACAGACATACCCGGCATACAGATGGCCCGGTAGTATCCGTACAGCAGAAACAAGATGCCGATGCCACAGTAAAAAGCACCTTCGATGCGCAGGTACGCCACTCCCACAGCAATAATCTCCACTTCGTCCGGACGGACAAAAATAAGCATCAACGGCTCGGCAAAGATGAAAACCAATACGGACACAAAGAGCGAAAAGACAACAACCGTGACAAATGCGCTACGGACGCCCCGACGGATGCGGTCGTAACGTGCAGCCCCAAAGTTCTGTGCAATGAAGGTGGAAAAGGCATTTCCAAATTCCTGCACGGGCATATAGGCGAAAGAGTCAATCTTCACTGCTGCTGCAAAAGCTGCCATTACTACTGTTCCAAAACTGTTGACAAGCCCTTGTATCATCAGAATCCCCAGATTCATCACAGACTGTTGGACACAAGTCAGTGCAGAGAAGGAAGCGATTTCCTGCAAGCAGGAACGGTCGAAACGAATGTCTTCACGACGCCACCGCAATTCAGGGCGTCTTCTATAAGTATAAATAATGATGCTCAGAGCAGCTGCTCCTTGGGCAACGACAGTGGCCGCAGCCGCACCCTGAATTCCCCAATCCAGTTGCAGAATAAAAAACAAGTCGAGTGCTATGTTCAGAATGACAGAAACTGCCAGGAACCAAAGCGGAGTGACGGAATCTCCCACCGCACGCAATAGGGCCGCATAGAAATTATAGATAAAGGTGAAGATTATACCGCAAAAGATTATACACAAGTAGTTGCGCATCATGCCGTATATGTCTTGTGGGACCTGCAACAGCCGGAGAATAGGGTCGAGCCAGATGAAAACAGCGACATTCAGTATCAGTGTCACGACACCTATCAGCACAAACGAACTGAATATACTGCGACGCAGGGCCACGTAATTTCCGGCGCCATAATGTAAAGAGAAAACGGTACCGCTGCCCATCGCCAATCCCAGCAAAACGGATATAAGGAAAACCATCAGTGTGTATGCCGAGCCAACTGCCGCCAACGCACCTGCACCGATACATTGCCCCACGATAAGCGTATCTGCAATGTTGTAGCATTGCTGCAAAAAAGAACCTACCATCATGGGTAGGGTGAAGCGTAATAAAGTACCGGTTATACTTCCTTGAGTGAGGTCTCCTTTCCGTAGCATCCTGCCTTTGTTTTTAAGGGTTTTCTTTTCGGGTACAAAGATACAAAACCCGCCAACAAATCATTCGGACTTTATGAAGAAAGAGGGCTCACCGGTAAAACTATGTGAGGAGTATACATTATTTTACGGGTGAGCCAGAAAGAGGCATATAATAAAAAAGCAGAGGATTAACCTCTGCTCTCCATACTGTTTTTGTCAGGATTCAGAATCTTTACGACCTGACGAACGTCTTTCTTGTCAGCATCACCATAAAGGCCGATCTGTTGTCCGGGTACTGTTTCTTTTTCATGTTCCGCCTGAGGCAATGCTACTTTGGGGGCACTATGCTCCGCTTTCTTATCTATATTCATACCTATTGATTTTTTCTAAATTCTTATATGAGAACAAGATGAGAAAGCAATTTGTTCAACTGTACCGCGAAATACTCTACAATAATTTATAAACTGCTTTCTTGCAGTCCTGCACATCCTTTTCCATCAATTCCGGATGCTTCTTGGTACCTCCCCTTTCAATGGTTTTCACAATCTTGAAGCCGCTCCATTTCAGAATCTCCCTGAAAGCTTTCACCACACCGCGTGTCTGGTTATAGAGAATATTGAAAGGATAAGGCGTAGTGCAAGTGCTTACTACAATCGCTTTCTTCCCCTTATGAAGCGGAAGAGGCATCCCCCAGGAGTTTTCCCCCATCATGCCGTAAACCATACGGTCGAAAAGAACTTTCAATTCTCCCGGCATGTTTCCCCAATAACAAGGGGCACCGATTATCAGTGCGTCAGCTTCCTTCATGGAGTGCAACACTCTCTGTGCGCCATCTTCAGGCAAACAACACTTCAACGAACTGCGGCATTTCATGCAACCGATGCAGGGATGTACCTGCAACTCCGCAATGCGTATATAAACGACTTCAACTCCGCAACCCTCAAGTTCCCGCTTCATCAGTTCCATCATCTTCGATATGTTACCATGCCGGCGGGGACTGCCGTTGAGAATCAATACTTTCATAGTATAATTTTTATTTTTCGGTAAAGGTCGGCATTTTCTGCATAATAACCTTACTTCTTATTCAGTTTTAATTCTATAATGAAAGCCACTAACAGTCCGTCTTCCACCTGCCGTTCAATTTTACCTTCCGCACCATGCAGAAGATAGAAGAAGCCATACGTCTGCACGAACAGAAATCGAAAAGAAGAACCTTGCTTGCAACCATTGCTGCTGCTATCTTCTTGATAAGTGTCAGTATAGCAAGGCTGGTTCTGTACTTTGGAGACAGTATCCGAGAAGTTGAGAAAGCAATACTTTAAACGCCACCCTTGAACTTCCAAAGTTATGAACGGGAAACGGGGATGCCCTTCTTTTGAAGACATCCCCGTTCCGGTTTATATCAATCCATTTAGTCCAGTTTATGAATCACCAATCCCGAACGCAACTTCGGTTCAAACCAAGTTGTCTTGGGAGGCATGATATTGCCCGTATCGGCAATGTCCATCAATTGCTTCATGGAAACGGGATAGAGGGCCAATGCCACCTTCATCTCACCGCTGTCCACCCGCTTCTTCAATTCTCCCAAACCACGGATACCGCCTACAAAATCGATACGCTTGTCGGAACGAAGGTCTTTGATACCAAGAATTTCATCCAGTATCAGATTGGAAGAGATGGTCACATCCAATACTCCAATAGGGTCGTTATCATTGTAAGTACCCGGTTTGGCAGTAAGGCTGTACCACTTTCCGTCCAGATAGAGAGAGAAGTTGTGCAGACCGGACGGCTTATAGATGTCCTCACCTTTCTCCTCCACTATGAAATTCTTGCTTACAGCAGCCAGGAACTCTTCGGGAGTCATGCCGTTCAAGTCCTTCACCACCCGGTTATAGTCGATAATGGTCAGTTGGTTGGCGGGGAAGCACACAGCCATGAAATAATTGTACTCTTCATCACCACGGTGATTGGGGTTTTGCTTGGCTTTTTCCGCACCCACCAAAGCAGCAGCGGCACTGCGATGATGTCCATCGGCAATGTAGAGGGCGGGCATTTTGGCGAACTCTTTGGTAATGGCATCAATATCCTCCGGCTTGTCTATAATCCAGAAAGTATGACCGAAACCATCACCCGGAGCGATAAAGTCGTATACCGGCTTCTCGGCTGTATAACGGGAAATGATGGCATCCAGCGTAGTGTTATCGGGATAAGCAAAAAATACGGGCTCGATATTGGCATTGTTCACACGGACATGCTTCATACGGTCTTCTTCCTTATCACGACGGGTCAGTTCATGCTTCTTGATGACACCATTCATATAATCGGGAACATATGCACCGACAACAAGGCCATACTGTGTCTTGCCGTTCATGGTCTGGGCATAGACGTAATAATTCTCTTTATCATCCTGGACCAGCCAGCCTTTCTCCTGGAACATACGGAAATTCTCTGCAGCTTTCTGATAAACACGTTCGTCATGTTCATCCGTGCCGACTGGAAAATCTATTTCCGGCTTGATAATATGATATAGGGATTTTTCATTACCTTCCGCTTCTATGCGGGCTTCCTCCGAATTGAGTACATCATATGGACGGGAAGCTACTTGTTCTACTAAGTCTTGGGGAGGACGGACTCCCTTGAAAGGTTTAATGATTGCCATGGTAATAGATTATTTAATGAAATTACTTGTTTACGCGGAACTTCTCGCAACCGTCTTTCAGGAAGCCTACGATCTGCTTGGCTGCAGCAATACCTGCGTTGATATTGGCTTCGGCAGTCTGGGCGCCCATCTTCTTCGGTGTAGAGAAATAACGTCCGGCAAACTTGGCTGCAAACGTTTCATTGGCAGCGGGCATGATGTCAGTCATGTATTTCAAGTCGGCACGCTCTTCCATCAGTTGGATAAGTTCGGCTTCATTGATGACTTCCTTACGGGCTGTGTTTACCAACAAGCCACCTTTCGGCATTTTGTTTACCAATGCGTAATTGATGGAATTCTTCGTTTCGGCAGTTGCAGGAATATGCAGGGAAACGACATCGCAAGTAGAGTAAAGTTCTTCAGCAGAATCTACAGCCTTCACTCCGTCCTTCTCGATTACCTCTTTCGGGCAAAAAGCATCGAATGCGTAAATCTCCATACCGAAGCCTTTGGCAATACGGGCTACATTGCGGCCCACGTTACCGTAAGCGTGAATACCCAGCTTCTTGCCCATCAATTCCGTACCGGAAGTACCGTTATACATATTACGGACAGCCATCACCATCAGACCAAAAGCCAACTCGGCCACAGCGTTGGAGTTCTGTCCCGGAGTATTCATTACACACACATTGTGGGCAGTGGCAGCTTCCAGATCTACATTGTCATATCCTGCACCGGCACGTACCACAATCTTCAGCTCCTTGGCTGCATCCAGCACTTCGGCATCAATAATGTCGCTGCGGATGATGATAGCGTTGGCATCTTTCACAGCCTCCAGCAGTTTGGCTTTTTCACCATATTTCTCCAGCAGTACGAGTTCGTAACCTACTGCTTCTATTTCTTTACGGATACCGTCTACTGCCACCTTGGCAAACGGTTTGTCTGTTGCAACTAATACTTTCATAATTTCATGATATTAAAAAGACTCACCACAGATTACACAGACTATCACAGATTTTAATCCTAAAACCAATCTGTGCAAATCTGCGTAATCTGTGGTGAAAAACAATATTATTAATGAAGTTTCTCAAATTCCTGCATGCAGTCAATCAAAGCCTGCACGCTTTCCTTCGGCATGGCATTGTAGCAGGATGCACGGAATCCACCTACGGAACGGTGTCCCTTGATACCGACCATACCTCTTTCGGTAGCGAATTTCAGGAAGTCTGCTTCCAGTTCCTTGTATTCGGGAGCCATTACAAAGCAGATGTTCATGCGTGAACGGTCTTCCTTGGCAGCCGTACCAACAAACATCTTATTACGGTCAATTTCGGTATACAGCATATCGGCCTTTTCGATGGCACGGCGTTCCATTTCCTTCACACCACCTTGTGCCTTAATCCAACGCAATGTCTGCAATGCAGCATAGATGGGAACAACGGGAGGAGTATTGAACATAGAACCACCGTCAACATGTGTCTGATAATTCAGCATGGTCGGAATATAACGGGATACCTTACCTAAAGCGTCATTCTTCACGATAACGAATGTTACGCCGGCCGGTGCCAGATTCTTCTGTGCACCACCATAGATACAGATATATTTGGACACGTCGATAGGACGGGAGAAGATATCGGAAGACATGTCGGCAACCATCGGAACGTTTACGTTCAAATCCTCTTTCAATTCAGTACCGTAAATTGTATTATTGGTAGTGATGTGGAAATAATCTGCGTCAGCAGGCACTGTATAGTCCTTCGGAATATAAGTATAGGTAGATTCAGCGGAAGAAGCGACTTCAACGACTTCACCGAATGCTTTAGCTTCTTTCATGGCTTTTTTGGCCCATACACCCGTATTCAGGTAAGCAGCTTTCTTTTCAAGGAAGTTGAAGGGTACCATGCAGAATTCCAAACTGGCACCACCGCCCAAGAACAGTACCGAATATCCTTCGGGGATATTGAGCAATTCTTTGAATAATGCCACAGCTTCGTCCACAACGGGTTGGAAGTCTTTGGCACGGTGGCTGATTTCCATCAGTGAGAGGCCTGAACCATTGAAATCAAGAATAGCTTGTGCTGTATTCTCAATCACCTCACGAGGAAGGATAGAAGGTCCTGCATTGAAATTATGCTTTTTCATTTGAAGTTTGTTTTGGTTATACAATTTCGTTCATTAATGTCTTTCGACTTTGCGAAATTACGGAAATATTTCTTTAAAACAAACCTTTCCTGATGAAATTCTATTTTCAAGCCGCATTTAGCTTACTTTTTAATGGTTTATACAAGATATATACACCAATTTGTTATCCTTACTTATCAAGGATAATACTTTTGGAAAAACTAAAAGCAAGAAGGATTTATTACTTCGTATTCAGAAGAATAAGTGCAGATAAAATGAATATTTATAAGAAAATCACTTTGCTTCTTCTATAATAGTCTTCATTCCCTTAATTTTTTCGCCACGTACAAGCGTTAGTAATTGTTTCATTTTACTGCGCCGCACGGCCACAAAGGCATAGTGTTCCTTCACATCCACTTGTCCGACGTCTTCACGCGTCATTCCGCCTTTTTTATACAAGAAGCCGACAATATCTATCTTGTTCAACTTATCCTTTTTCCCTTTTCCTATATATAAGGTAGCCCATCGGGGCTTAGCCGGTTTGGGAAGCGTTTCCGGAAACTCATACGTTTCTATGCCTTCGGAAATATAGTCGGGCACGCGCTCCTCGGCATGCAGGACAAGATAGGCATTTCCCGATGCTTCCCAGCGAGCCGTACGTCCATTACGATGCGTATAGGCTTCCTCGTTTACGGGAAGATGATAGTGTACCACATTTTCAATGCCCGGAATATCCAGTCCTCGGGCAGCAAGATCTGTGGATATCAGTACGGCGCAACTGCCATTGCGGAACTTGTAGAGCGCACGTTCACGGTCGGGCTGCTCCATGCCGCCATGAAACATGTCGCAAGGGAACTTCCGGGCCTGCAGGTATCCGGCAACACGCTCCACACTTTCACGATAATTACAGAAAACAAGGGTGGAGTGATAGCCAAGGGTACAAAGCAGGTTATAAAGGGTTTCCAGCTTGTCCTTCTCTGGAGAAACGACCTTGTGCAGCCTCAGACGGGGAGCAAGAGCTTCCGGGTCAAGAAAATCAAGTTTGATGAGCCGGGATGCGGAAGACGGGGAATCACCTCCCACACCTGCAAATTGCGGTATTTCTTCTGCATCCGTGGCCGAAAGGAGTACGCGCTTTTGCAATGAAGGCAATTGTCCTATGACCTCCGCCATCTCTTCATGAAAACCGAATTCGAGGCATTTGTCAAATTCATCTATCACCAGAGTAGTAACGGTGGCGACATTGAAGTTTCCTTTCTTCAGATGGTCATTCATACGTCCCGGAGTGCCGATAATGACTGTGGGATTGATGCCTTTCATGGTCCGGTGTTCCTCCATTGCAGGGCGTCCGCCATAGCAACTCATAGCCTTATAGGGAGTTCCCATGGACTTGAACACGGTTTCAATCTGCAAAGCCAGTTCACGCGAAGGTACCAGCACAAGCGCCTGCACACCCTCTACGTCCGGTTTCAAAGCCTCTACCAGTGGAAGGAGAAAAGCCAGGGTTTTGCCCGAACCGGTGGGTGAAAGAAGTACCAAATCCTTATCCGACCGGTAAGCCTCCCGGGCAGCTTCCTGCATCGGGGTCAGTTCTTGTATCCTTAAATTGCGGAGAATATCTAAAAGTTCCATGAATGCTGTTTTTTTGTTGAGGACACAAAGATACAATAAAGCGGCAAATGATTTGCACCATTTGCCGCCTTTCCTTGTATTTGAAGGACAGAATCCTCTTGCCGTTATCCTCCGAAGTTATCGAACATCAGGTTCTGAGCCGGAACACCGAGGTCGTCGAGCATCTTCTCGACAGCCTTCGACATCGGGCCGGGACCACACATGTAATATTCGATGTCTTCGGGAGCTTCGTGGTCTTTCAAGTAAGTTTCGTAAATTACGTTGTGTACGAAGCCCGGAGTGTACTTCACGCCTGCTGCATCGGCTGCAGGATCGGGACGGTCCAGTGCAAGGTGGAACTTGAAGTTGGGGAAATCCTTTTCAATCTGCAGGAAGTCTTCCAGATAGAACACTTCGTTCAATGCACGCGCACCATAGAAGTAATTCATCACACGGTCTGTAGTGTGCAGCGTCTTCGTCATGTGCATAATCTGTGCACGCAACGGAGCCATACCGGCACCACCGCCAATCCACATCATTTCCTTCTTAGAGTCAAATATCGGATGGAAGTCTCCGTAAGGACCACTCATGATTACCTTATCACCCGGTTTCAGGGTAAAGATATAAGAAGAAGCAATACCCGGCATTACATCCATGAAGCCCGGACCTTGGTCTTTCGGCTTGAACGGAGGCGTAGCGATACGTACCGTCAGCATGATACGATCACCTTCTGCAGGATAGTTGGCCATAGAGTAGGCACGGATGGTTTCTTCGTCATTGTGGCACTTCAAGCCCAGCAATCCGAATTTTTCCCATGCGGGCAAGTATTCCTTACCGATAAGTTCCTTGTCGATATCCTTGTCATAATCCATCGCATATTTAGGAATCTTGATCTGCGCGTATGAACCCGGAACGAAATCCATGTGCTCGCCCTTCGGCAATGCAACGATGAACTCTTTGATAAACGTAGCCACGTTCTTGTTAGAGATAACCTCGCACTCCCACTCTTTCACGCCCAGCACGCTTTCGGGAACCTTGATGGCCATATCGTTTTTCACCTTCACCTGGCAACCCAGACGCCAGTGGTCTTGTATTTGCTTACGGCTGAAGTGCGGAGTTTCAGAAGGCAGAATTTCGCCTCCGCCTTCCACCACCTGGCATTTGCACTGTCCGCAGGAACCTTTACCACCACAAGCGGAGGGAAGGAACACACCGTTTACAGACAGCGTATTCAGCAATGTGGAACCGGAAGCCACGTCCAGCACCTTGTCGCCATTGATAGTCAACTTTACGTTTCCCGACGGCACCAAGATCTGTTTGGCAACCAGCAGGATAACCACAAGCAGCAGAATAACCACAAGGAATACTCCAATGCTCGCTAATATTAAATTCATATCCATTGTTTTATTCCTTTCTTTATTAGATGTTCAAACCAGAGAAACACATGAATGCCATCGCCATCAGACCTACTGTGATGAACGTGATGCCCAAACCTTTCAGCGGAGCAGGCACGTCAGAGTAAGCCATCTTCTCACGGATGGCAGCCAGGCCGACAATAGCCAGCAACCAGCCGATACCGGAGCCGAGTGCATAAGAAATAGAATCCCAAACGTCACCGATGTATTTCGGATCGCTCTCGCCCAGCGTGATGCGTTGCTGCATGAAAAGTGACGCACCCATGATGGCGCAGTTTACAGCAATCAGCGGCAGGAAGATACCCAGTGAAGCATACAATGAAGGGCTGAACCGTTCCACCACCATTTCCACCAACTGCACGATACCGGCAATCACGGCAATGAAAAGAATAAAACTCAGGAAGCTGAGGTCAACGCCTTCAATGATTGCGTTGGCAGCCAGCACCTTGGTCTGCAATAAATAGTTGACCGGAAGCGTAACCACCAACACGAAAGTTACGGCGATGCCCAGTCCCACGGCAGTCTTCACATTCTTCGATACGGCAAGGTAAGAACACATACCGAGGAAGAACGCAAATATCATGTTGTCCACAAAAATGGAGCGGACGAATAAACTTAATAAATGTTCCATAATCTTTATAAGTAGTTAAGTAGTAAGTAGAAAGTAGTAAGTAGAAAAGTGATTCAGAGTATCTGATTCCAACTACCGGTTACTGAATGCCGACTACTTCAAATTATTACTTTTCTTGCAATTCTTTGTGACGTGCACGCTGGTACCAGATGATGCATGCACAGAGAATCAGTGCCATCGGCGGCATCAACATCAAGCCGTTGTTCACATATCCTATTTTTTGCAAAGGCTCATAGTTCAAGATGTTGAAACCGAGCAGTGTTCCCGAGCCCAGAAGCTCGCGGAAGAAAGCTACGATTACCAGAATCTTGGCATAGCCCAAACCGTTGCCCACACCGTCGAGGAAAGACTCCCAAGGACCGTTCTGCATGGCAAATGCTTCCAAGCGTCCCATCAGGATACAGTTTGTGATAATCAGACCTACATATACAGAAAGCTGCACACTTACATCGTAAGCAAAAGCCTTCAGAATCTCACTTACAATTGTCACCAACGCTGCAACTA
>CAJJYX010000094.1 GCA_905197435.1 uncultured Bacteroides sp. | reverse complement strand
GCACGTCTGAATGAATTGGTGCAGACTGCCAACCCTCCTTATATCTATGCAACGACCTATGACGATGATTTCTTCGTTGCCAAAACCAAAGGAGCCTTTACCGGTGTCGTTGTCTGCAAGGAAGATGCCATAGAGAATGGAATAGCGACCCTTCTGCGTGAAACAGAGCGTGCCCGTCAATTCGGCTTTACGGAAACGGAATATAATCGTGCCCGTGCTGAATATCTCCGCCATCTGGAATCTGCCTATAACGAGCGCGACAAACGCAAGAATGAAGAATACGTAGACGAATATGTCCGTCATTTCCTCGACAACGAACCGATTCCGGGCATCGAGAACGAATACACCATCATCAATCAGATAGCTCCCGCCATCCCGGTTGCCGCACTGAACCAAATGATGCAGGCCCTTGTAACAGACAGCAACCAAGTGGTTGCCATCCTCGGACCGGATAAAGAAGGTTTGAAAATGCCGACAGAAGACGCTATCAAGAAAATACTACAAGAAATTAAAGCCGAGAAACTGACTGCATATGTAGACAAGGTATCAGACGAGCCTTTGATGGCCGAAGCTCCGAAAGGCGGGAAGATTGTATCCGAGCGGACAGACGATATTTTCGGCACTACGGAGTTAACGCTCTCCAACGGTGTCAAAGTCATCATCAAGAAAACGGACTTCAAGGCAGACGAAATCCGCATGAAGGGAGTCAGCCTGGGTGGTAGCTCTCTGTTCCCCGACTCGGAAATCATCAACATCAACGGACTGGATGCTGTGGGCGTAGGCGGTCTGGGCAATTTCAGTGCCGTAGACTTGGAAAAGGTCCTGGCCGGAAAGAAAGCCTCTGTCAGCTATGGTATAGGTGACAAGACTGAAACCGTTAATGGCAATTGCTCACCGAAAGACTTCGAAACGATGATGCAGCTCACTTACTTGACATTCACTGCTCCGCGCCGTGACGACGATGCCTTTGCATCCTACAAGAACCGCAACAAAGCAGCTTTGCTGAATATGGAAATGAATCCCCAAATAGCGTTCAGTGATTCTATTTCGGCCGGTATCTACATGCACCATCCAAGAAGAGCCAGAATAAAAGCAGACATGATTGACAAGATGGATTATGACAAGATTCTATCCATGTATCAGGACCGCTACAAAGATGCCAGCGATTTCACCTTCATCTTTGTAGGAAATGTGAATGTTGAGGAGATGAAACCGCTCATTGCAGAATACCTGGGTGCACTGCCTGCCATCAACCGCAAGGAAACATTCAAGGACAATAAAGTCAATATGCGCCAGGGAGTTTATAAGAACGAATTCATACGGAAGCAGGAAACAGCCAAAGCGTCGAACTTTGTCCTGTTGAACGGCGACTGCAAGTATAATCTGAGAAACGACATCTTGCTGGATATGACCGGCCAGATTCTCGACTTGGTTTATACTGCCAAAGTACGTGAAGACGAAGGCGGCACTTACGGTGTATATGTAGGCGGCCAGTTAAGCAAATACCCGAAAGAAAAGGCTCTCCTGCAGATTATATTTGAAACTGCTCCGGCAAAAAGAGAGAAACTGATGCAGATTATCTTTGCAGAGCTCGATAACATCGCCAAAGCAGGCCCGTCGGAAGGTGACCTGAATAAAGTGAAAGAGTTCATGCTGAAGAAACATGCCGAAAACTTGAAGGAGAACAGCTACTGGCTGGGAAGCATTGACGAATACCTGTTCACCGGTATGAATCCGGTAAAAGACTACGAACAGATTGTCAACAGCATCACTGTGAAGGACATTCAGAAGTTCACCAACGACCTGTTCAAGCAGAAGAACGAAATTGAGGTATCAATGATCAGTCCTGAAACTCCTGACAAAGAATAAGAAACCATACACAGAAGGCTGCGTTGTTCGATGAAAGGCAGCGCAGCCTTTTTTATACAAACTCCATATATACAAACACTATGAGTCTTTTCTTAGATTTGCGCAAGCATGGAAAACTGGCGGAAAAACGAAATCCGATGTATGAAAAGAGTAAATTCGGAAAATTCTGGATGTACTTTATGTTCGTCTTTTGGGCCGGTTACATGATATTCTTCGGCACTACCTTTGCATTCGCCTTTGACGGCGGTGCCACAGAAGCCTATCATGTAATGAACAGTGGATTGATATTTGTGTTGGTACTGGACTTCATAATGCGTTTCCCTTTTCAGAAAACGCCCACACAAGAAGTCAAGCCCTATCTGCTACTCCCCTTAAAACGCAGCCGTCTCATAGACTTCCTGCTGATACGTTCCGGTTTGAGCGGTTTCAACCTGTTCTGGCTGTTCCTTTTTGTTCCGTTTGCCATAATCACCGTTACCAGATTCTATGGAATCGCCGGTGTGCTGACCTACTGCATCGGCATCTGGCTGCTGATGATATTCAACAACTACTGGTTCCTGCTGTGCCGCACGCTAATGGGCGAACGCATCTGGTGGCTGGCCTTACCGGTAATTGTGTATGGCGGCATTGCCGCCGCACTTTTCATTCCGGACAACAGCCCGCTCTTCGACCTCTCCGTCGACCTGGGTGAAGGATTCATCACCGGAAACATCTTGTCATTTATCGCCGTACTGGCTGCGATTGTCATCCTATGGCTCATCAACCGCACCCTGATGCAGAAGCTCATCTACAACGAGTTGAACAAAGTGGAAGATACAAAGATAAAACATGTATCCGAATACAAATTCCTCGACCGCTACGGTGAAATAGGCGAATACATGAAACTGGAGCTCAAAATGTTGCTGCGTAACAAAATTTGCAAACGCTCGCTCTATTCCATAACCGGCGTAGTGATAATGTTCAGTTGCATCATCAGTTTTTCCGATGTCTATGACGGAGGCCTGAGAGATTTCTTCGTCCTCTACAACTACGTTATCTTCGGCATCATGTTCCTCAGCGCGCTGATGGGCTACGAAGGCAATTACATCGACGGACTGATGAGCCGCAAAGAATCCATCTATTCGTTGCTGCGCGCCAAATACATACTGTACAGCATTGCATTGCTCATTCCTATGATCTTGATGATTCCCGGTATGATCACAGGCAAGGTATCCGTACTCAGCTGCATTGCATGGCTGATATTCATTCCGGGAGCCGTATACTGCTGTCTGTTCCAACTGGCGGTCTACAACAACAAGACCACCGACTTGAATTCAAAAATGACCAGCCGGCAGAATATAGGCACAGGATTGCAAAACCTGATTTCAGCAAGTGCTTTCGGCGTACCTTTGCTTCTGCTTTTTGTACTGAATGCCATTTTCGGCAAAGAAGTTACCCCGTGGATACTCATCGGCATTGGCGTAGCATTCATCGCTACCTCCAGATTCTGGCTGATGAATGTATATCACCGGCTCATGAAACGCCGCTACAAAAACATGGAAGGATTCAGAGACAGCAGACAGAAATAAAAATCATAATTCACTAAACATCAATCACTGACATGATACACATCAATAATTTACAGAAAAACTTCGGCACAAAGAAAGCCGTAGATATAGAAAACTATACCATCAACCAGGGTGATATGCTGGGACTGGTAGGCAACAACGGTGCAGGAAAAACCACACTCTTCCGCCTGATACTCGACTTGCTGCAGGCTGACCGGGGCAATGTAACCATCAATGACATCGACGTCAGCAAAAGCGAGGACTGGAAAAAATTCACGGGAGCTTTCATTGACGACGGTTTCCTGATAGATTACCTCACTCCCGAAGAATATTTCTACTTCATCGGTAAGATGTACGGCCTGAAGAAAGAAGAGGTAGACGAACGCTTGCTTCCCTTCGAGCGTTTCATGAATGGTGAGGTGATGGGCCAGAAGAAATACATCCGCAACTATTCTGCCGGGAACAAACAGAAAATCGGCATTATCTCCGCCATGCTCCATCATCCGCAACTGCTGATACTGGATGAACCGTTCAACTTCCTTGACCCCAGCTCACAATCCATTATCAAGCATCTTCTGAAAAGATACAACGAAGAACATGGAGCCACAGTCATCATTTCCAGTCATAATCTGAACCATACGGTGGACGTTTGCCCACGTATTGCATTGCTGGAAAACGGTGTCATTATCCGCGATATCCAGAATAAGGACAACTCTGCCGAACAAGAGTTGGAGACCTATTTCAATGTCAGTGTGGAAGAGGAGATTGCAGAAGAACAAGCCGAAAACAATTAAAAGAAGAAAACAATGAAGAAACTTTTAGGCATCCTCTTATTCATCAGCATTGCGCTAAGTGCCAATGCACAACTTTTATGGAAGATATCCGGTAAGGGATTGGAGAAGCCATCCTATATTTTCGGTACTTACCACCTCTCTCCACTCAGTATCAAGGACAGCATCGCTGCCATGCCGCAGGCCATGAACGAGACCAACCAAGTATACGGTGAGGTCGTGATGAGCGAAACCGCAACTCCCGCCTTCATGCAAAGCATGCAGCAGCAAATGATGATGCCCAAAGACACCACGCTGCAAAGCCTCTTTACCCCCGAACAATATGAAGAAGTGGGCAAAGCCATCAAGGAAAACATGATGGTGGACATTGCCATGCTGACGCAACTTAAACCGGCCGCCATCAACCAGCAGCTCACCGTCCTGCTCTACATGAAACATACTCCGGGCTTCAACCCGCAAGAACAGCTCGACACTTACTTCCAGCAGCAGGCAGGACTGCAAGGCAAGAAAGTCGGCGGTTTGGAAACAGCTCAGTCACAAATAGATATCCTATTCAACAGCCAGACGCTGCAGCGCCAGGCAAACCTCCTTTACTGCGCCATCAGTGACATCGAGAAAGGCATCGACCAAAGCAAACGCCTGATTGCCGCTTATGAAAAGCAAGACTTGGATGCCATGCTGCAACTAATGGAAGAACGTGACGGCAACTCATGTGACCCGTTACCGGAAGAGATGGAAGCATTGCTGGATAACCGCAACAAAGCATGGGCTGAAAAGATGCCCGCCATCATGACGGAAGCCCCCACCCTCTTCGTAGTCGGCGCCGGACATCTGCCCGGAGACAACGGAGTATTGAACCTTCTGAAGCGACAAGGATACACAATAGAAGCCATGAAATAAATCCTCTAACAATTTCTCTCTAACAACTTAAATGGCAAGCGATACAAAGCGTGACGGTCAAATTCCGTCACGCTTTGTTTGCATATTGCGCTTTATTACCCTCATCATGCCGTGCATCCCGAAAAATATACTACTTTTGTACCAAAGTCTTGGCTGTTATAGTGATAACGGACATTTTTGACTCGGTTTAATAAGAACGCAAGAAGCGGAAGTTATTATCCCTGGTATTCGGAATCTGGAAAATTCTATCAAACACCGCAGGATAATAGCAACAGTTTCTTCACGTCTATGTTATTATATACTTAGGCGTGAGGGCTGTTGTCTATTAATGGTGTGGGCATTTTCCAGAGCCTCGAATGCTGATAGACAATAACAGTCCTCGCGCTTTTTATATAATAACTTTCGGCTATGGGGACAGACGAAAAGAAAAATACCGCGTATGTATCTTACATTATTTGGAGAAATACAGTTATTTCTATTGATTGCCGCCATATCCGCAGGCTTCTTATATTGGGTAAACCGTAAATATAAAAACCTGAACAAGCAAATCATCCGGGCTATAGACATTCCGGTGTATTTACTGAACAGACAAGGTTTTGTTGTAAAGCTGCTCAACACACCTACCGAAAAAGCGAACAGGCTTCCATTCCAGAATCTGGGCACTCTCAACATCAAGGATTTAGTGACTGACGCCGATGAATGCCGGAAACACATGGCGTCGCTGCAGCGCGTACTGGACACCCGCACTTCGGACAGCCTGACCGTAAAGATAAGAGTAGAAAGTGGTGAAGAGCTATATATCGCGGTTCGTATGGTCTACCTCAACAGAAATTATGTCATGGCCTTTATACGCAACATCACAGAAAATGAAATCCAACGCCGGGAAAATGAAAAATACCGTTTCTTCCTTGAGAGTATCCTCGAAAACCTCCCCATTGCCACCACAGTAAAAGACAAAAACGATGCAGGGCGCTACCTGATATGGAACAAAAAAGCTGCAGAGATGATGGAAGTTCTCGCCAAAGATATTGTAGGACACTACGAGGAGGAGTTCAAGCCCTTAATGCCAAGCAATTTCATTCAGAAGACAGACAAAGAAGTTGAAGAGTCAGAAACTCCCCAATCCTATATCAAACATTTTATCAATTCCAAAGGCAAAGAGTATATTCTATCGTTTCACAAGACATTGGTGTCCTACAACAAAGGAAGAGAGAGATGGATTGTCAGTTCCGCGTTGGACATCACCGAACTGCTGGCCGCCAAAGAGAAAGCGGAAGAATCCAACCGCCTGAAATCGGCCTTTCTCGCCAATATGAGCCATGAAATACGTACTCCACTGAACGCCATCGTCGGATTCTCCTCCATACTTTCCGAGTATATACAAGACGAAGATGCAAAGGAATACATACATATCATCGAAGAGAACAACCAACTGCTGCTGCAACTGATTAATGATATTCTCGACCTGTCACGTATCGAAGCCGGTATTCTCGAATTCACAAAAGAAGATATGGACATAAACAAGACACTCGAGGAAATGCGGACAATGGCAGAACTGAAACGCTCGCCCGAAGTCAGCATACGTCTCATCCCCGACGCGGATTGCTGTATCGTTCATACTGTTCCCAAGCGAGTAAGACAAGTCCTGAACAACTATTTGTCAAACGCCATCAAACATACGGAAAAAGGTTTCATCGACATTGGCTATCACATGCTGCAAGAAGGCAGGATTCGCTTCTTTGTCCGTGATACCGGCTGCGGCATTCCTCCCGAAAAGCAAAAGGATATATTCGAACGCTTTGTCAAGCTAAACAGTTTTAAACAAGGCACGGGCCTCGGACTATCCATCTGCACCATGATTGCCGAGAAAATGAACGGGGAAGTGGGCGTCTGTTCTATCCTTGGGAAAGGTTCCGAATTCTGGTTTGAGATACCTTGCCAAACCGCCGGCGGCACCCTTGCATAGAAGAGCCCGTCACTGACATGAAGTCTGTCAATGGCGGGCATCCTGAGCCATCACCGGGAGATTCCCGGCTCACAATACCTATCGAAGACGAAATCGCAGCTTCCCACTCTGCACCAGTTCTTCATGGGTGATACGATATCGGGACAGTTTTTTCCCTCCCAACTCCATTTCACGGATATAAAGCGACTCTGCCGACGGACGTTCCGTCTCTATCACCAGTCGGTCGCGTCCCCAATACGTAGGGTCGAGTTTTATGGTCACCTTGTCAAATACCGGAGTAGACAGCGTATAAGCCGGTTCTCCGGGACAATCCGGATAAAAGCCCATCATATTGAAAATGGCCCAGGCAGACATTGTTCCGGTATCATCATTGCCGGGAATTCCGTCGGGGGCATTCTTGAAATACTTCTGCAAAAGACGGTGCAGCTCTTTCTGCGTGCGCCACTCCTCACCCTTGAAATAAGAGAAAAGATGGGCGTATGCAATGTCGGGTTCATTGGCGGGGTCATACAGCCCTTCGTCGAACACGCGCTGAAGCTTGTCTATGAACGGTTTCCTTCCGCCCATGAGCCGTGCCATTCCTTTCACATCGTGAGGGACATAGAAAGTATAATTCCAAGCACAACCTTCGTGAAAACCGGGATTCGGTTCAAAGTCCTCTCCCTGCCTCGGGTTGAAAGGGGCATAGAACTCACCGTTCGGAAGGAGGGGACGGAACGTGCCGTACTCCTTGCAGTAATAATGTTTATAGCCCAATGAACGTTCGTGGAACAGACGGGCATCTTCCTTCTTGCCAAGCGCAGCGGCTATGCGTGACAACGCATTGTCGGCAATATAGTATTCCAGAGCATGGGAAACGGAATTGTCATATTGTTCGCGCAATGCCACATATCCCAATGACATATAATCGTCATTGTCCGGACGGAGCAGGTTCTCCGCTCCCGGCAAGGTGGCTCCCTTGCGCATGGCTTCGTAGGCAAGTTCTATATCAAAGTCGCACAGGCCTTTCAGCCAAGTGTCTACAATGACGGGGATGGAGGGGTCACCTTCCATGGTCAACGTCTCCCGGCCGTAGAGTTCCCATTTGGGAAGCCAACCGTGTTCGCGGTACATGTCGAGCATGGAACGCACCATCTGCAACTGCCGTAATAATCTGCCGAAGTTCTTTCGTTCTGACATCTCCCGCTGCAAAGAAGCCCGCTGCTGAGGTCTTGCCTGTCTCATCTGCAATGATATAACCATTGTCATCCATAAGAACAATACCCTGTAACATACTCGTTGCCGGCTGCATACCAACTGCCACAAACACTCCGGATACTTCTAGCGATCTGCCATCCTCTAAATGCAACTCTGTAACAGCCTGTTCTCCTTTCACCTCCTGCACCTTTGCAGGAACGACCAGTTCAATATTCTCCGTCTCCTTCAGCTTCATAAGTGTTGTTGCATCTCCACGAAACACATCTCTTCGATGTACGAGATATACCTTGTTACAGATATCAGACAGATAAATGGCATCATCCATAGCAGTATTGCCACCACCAACTACTGCAACATCTTTTCCTTTGAAAAATGCACCATCACATGTTGCGCAGTACGAAACACCCTTGCCGGAAAATTCTTCTTCTCCCGGTACCCCTAAGTGTCTGTGTGAGGCTCCCGCTGCATATACCACCGTCTTGCTCTCTAATGTCTCACCATTTTTCAAATGTACATACCAGCGATCGGCTGCTTTCTCAAACCGGATCACTTCGCCATCCTTAAATTCCACACCCAGGCCTTCCGCATGGGAACGGAACTTCTCGCCAAGTTCATATCCGTTAATACCCGGTATTCCCAAATAATTGTCTACATGGCTACTCTCTGCCACCTGACCGGTTCCGTAATATACTTTCTCGATCACAAGTACCGACAGACCAGCCCTTTTTCCATATACCGCAGCCGACATTCCTGCCGGACCGCTTCCTACTATTATAATATCTACCATCTCTTACCTCCATTAGTATTCATCCAGAAAATGATGTTTCACGCCATCCTTCTTATACGCAATAATCGTATTCAGATTCACATTTTCCACGCTTCGGAAAATATTCTTCTCAATCACATCACTCCGTTCGCTGAGCATCTTAATCAGCTCTTTGATCTCCGCACGCTTCGAACCCTTTTCCGTTCCTCCGCAGGATGCACAGCTTTCGGTAAACCGGCATGCACACTGAATAAAATGCAGTTTGTTATAATCACGCCAGTGTTTGATATCATCCTCTCTGATCAGATACATCGGGCGGATCAATTCCATGCCCTCAAAATTCGTACTGTGAATCTTCGGCATCATTGTCTGAATCTGTCCTCCATATAGCATACCCATAACGATCGTTTCTATTACATCATCAAAATGATGTCCTAATGCAATCTTGTTACAACCTAACTTCTGTGCCTGGCTATAGAGATGTCCCCGGCGCATTCTTGCACACAGATAACATGGCGAACCTCCAATATCATCCTTTGCCACTGTATCAAAGATATCGGATTCAAACACGGTGATCGGCACCTCTAAGAACCTGGCATTATCTAATATCGTCTGATAATTGATGTCATTATATCCGGGATTCATGACCAGATATTCCACCTCGAAATTCTTTTTTCCATGCCGTTCCAACTCCTGAAACAGCTTTGCCATCAGCATGGAATCCTTGCCACCGGAGATACAGACCGCAATCCGGTCACCATCCTGAATCATATCATATTCATTGATTCCTTTTACAAATGGACGCCAGATCTCTTTGCGGAACCGTTTGACAATACTGCGTTCCACATACTTACAGTTGATTTCCGGCTCTTCGCCCTGTTCCATCATGCGTTGTAATTTTAACCGCAGATAAGCATGAAAACCATTCTGAATACTATATGCCTCATATCCCTGTTCAACCAGATTCTCCGCTATCTCATCACTCTTCTGTCCGGTATAACAAATGAGATAGACCGGCTTATCTTGCGCAATCTCATCCCTGTGTTCTTCTAATTCTTCCCAGAACAGATTCACAGCCCCCGGATATGTGTCTTTCTCATATTCTTCCGGGCTTCTCAGATCAATGATCTGTTTGTCCCGCTTATCCTGTTCTATCTCCTCAATCTTCTTCCTGAACATATCTTATATTCCTTCCTGCATGATCTCCTGTAAACACTGATTCATTCATACCACTGACTTTTTTCTGCCTGACGCGATCCATACCGTAATTATCGAGCCTGTACACCGCCAAGATCTTTGATCACTTCTGATGCAATGATAAGACCTGCAACTGCCGGCACAAATGCGGTCGATCCCGGAATATCCCGCCGTTCATTACAGGTTCTCGCTGCTCCCGGCGGACATACACATTGATTCCGGCAGCTGATCGACTCATCTTCAATCGGGCGGATGCCTTTCTCCTTCGAATATACCACCTTTAACTTCCTGACACCACGTTTCTTCAATTCCCGGCGCATTACCTTTGCAAGCGGGCACACGGAAGTCTTATAGATATCTGCCACCTCAAATTCTGCCGGATTAAGCTTATTGCCTGCTCCCATACTACTAATGATCGGCGTGTTCGTCTCTTGTGCCTGCATCACAAGCTGAATCTTTGCGGTCACTGTATCCACCGCATCTACGACATACGAATATGCCGTAAAATCAAACTCATCTTTATTCTCCGGAAGATAAAAACAATTATGCACTTCCACCTTACAATCCGGATTAATATCCAGAATCCGTTCTTTCATGACTTCCGTTTTGTATTTTCCGATCGTCTTTCTCGTTGCAATGATCTGCCGGTTGAGATTGGTCAGACATACCTTGTCATCATCGATCAGATCGATCGCGCCAACTCCACTCCGCACAAGTGCTTCCACTACATATCCACCTACACCACCGATTCCAAACACGGCAACTCTGGCCTGTGCCAACCGATCCATTGCTTCTTTTCCTAATAATAACTGTGTTCTCGAAAACTGGTCTAACATATATACTCCTCTAACATATCTGCCTTATTATGAACTGCTAATCATCATACCACACAAACCTGTATTCGTCACCTACAACCATACCACGTAACGTCGAAAAAAGGTTACCTGTAATCTGGTAACCCTTTTTCATTTCGTAATTATAATTAATATACCCGGGAAGATCTATTCTATTTACTGAATTGCCTTAAATGCCTCATCAAGATCCTCAATGATATCGTCAATGTTCTCTGTTCCGATTGAAAGACGAATGGTATTTGGCTTAATACCCTGATCTAACAACTCTGCCTCGTTGCACTCTGAATGTGTGGTAGATGCCGGATGGATTGCTAATGACTTCACGTCTGCAACGTTGGCAAGCAGTGAGAATAACTCTAACTCATCAATAAACTGCTGTGCTTTCTTCGCATCCCCTTTGATCTCAAATGTGAAGATAGAACCTCCACCATTTGGAAAATACTTCTTATAAAGTGCCTGCTGCTCCGGATCTGTTGAGATAGAAGGATGATTGACCTTCTCTACTAATGGCTGGTCTTTCAGATACTGTACAACCTTTAATGCATTTTCTACATGACGCTCTACACGAAGAGATAATGTCTCCAAGCCCTGAAGGAAAATGAAAGAATGTACCGGTGATATTGTTGCCCCTGTATCACGAAGCAGGATTGCACGAATATATGTAACAAATGCTGCCGGAGCGCAATCCTTTGCAAAGGAAACTCCATGGTAAGATACGTTTGGCTCTGTCAGCCATGGGAACTTATCACTTGCTGTCCAGTCGAATTTACCACTATCAATGATAACACCACCGATTGTTGTTCCGTGTCCACCAATAAACTTAGTTGCAGAATGTACTACGATATCTGCACCATACTCAATTGGACGAACCAGATAAGGTGTAGCGAATGTATTATCTACAATCAATGGAATGCCTGCTTCATGTGCGATGTTTGCAATCTTCTCGATATCCACAACTTCTGAATTCGGATTACCTAATGTCTCAATCTCAATTGCTTTTGTATTGTCCCTGATTGCTGCCTTAATCGCATCATAATCAAACGGATCTACAAATGTTGCTTCAATTCCGTAATCCGGAAGTGTATGGGCTAACAGGTTATATGTACCACCGTAAATGTTCTTTGCTGCTACAATATGATCGCCTGCATGAGCAACACCCTGTAAAGCATATGTCAATGCCGCTGCACCGGAACCAACCGCTAAGGCTGCTACACCACCCTCTAATGCTGCGATTCTCTGCTCGAAGATATCTTCTGTCGGATTTGTCAATCTTCCATAAATGTTACCTGCATCACGAAGACCAAAACGATCCGCTGCATGCTGGCTGTTATGGAATACATAAGAAGATGTCAGATAAATTGGAACTGCTCTTGCATCTGTTACCGGATCCGGCTGTTCCTGTCCTACATGTAACTGTAATGTCTCAAACTTTAAATTTCTTTCTGCA
>CAJJYX010000093.1 GCA_905197435.1 uncultured Bacteroides sp. | reverse complement strand
GTCTCTCCGCTCCGGAAACGCTGACATGGAAAAGTTTCAAGCAGGGAATGCTGGTGTGCCACCAAGCCTTCTTTGCCAAACGCAGCTTAGTGGAACCGTACAACCTGAAATACCGCTTCTCTGCCGACTTCGATTGGTGCATCCGAATTATGAAGAAAGCACAAAGGCTGCATAATACCCACCTTACAATAATAGATTATCTTGAAGAAGGGATGACCACCCAAAATAGGAAGGCGTCACTCAAAGAACGTTTCCGCATCATGGCGCAACATTACGGCTTGATAAGTACGGTGGCACATCATGCCTGGTTTGTACTGAGGGCGGTACTGAAGAAGTAACCTGTTTCTTCAATACGCCACCCCCCCCTTTGGGCACACACAAACCGTTAACAATACCTGCCTCAGGGTTGAAGCAAAGAACGTAATTCCCGTACCCCTTCCGAAGCCCCTTTCTGAATGACGTGTATCCGACGCATGGAATGTACATCTACCGGTTTAGGGTCTATCAGATACACCTCAGCCTCACGAGGCACATAATTGAGCAGTCCGGCAGCCGGGTATACATTCATCGACGTACCGATAATAACGAATATATCCGCTTTCTCCACGTAGTTGACAGCCGTTTCAATCTCAGGAACAGGTTCTCCAAACCAAACAATAAACGGACGAAGCTGAGTGCCGTCACCGGCCTTATCTCCAAACTTCACTTCATATTCATCCGGCTTCAGTTCTTTTATGTAATGGGGATTATAAGGATCGCGACTGGAGCAGACCTTCGTCAGCTCACCATGCAGGTGAATAATGCGCCTACTCCCGGCACGTTCATGCAAATTGTCAATATTCTGAGTCACAACCGTCACATTGAAGTCCGCTTCCAATTCAGCAAGCCCGAGATGTCCGTCATTCGGCCTTACCTCCAGTAACTGTTTGCGACGCTCATTATAAAAGTTGATAACCAACTCCGGATTACGGGCATACCCCTCGGGAGTAGCTACCTGCTCTACCGGGTACTTATCCCACAGCCCGCCCGCATCACGAAAAGTACTGATACCACTTTCTGCACTCATACCGGCGCCGGATAAAACAACCAAGTTCTTCATCTCTCTATCTCCTTAAAATTCATATAGACATACAAATGTATGAATAATACCTGAAAAGAAGAAGTTATTTTCGCTTGCTAAGATTTTTTAATCTCAAAAAAACAAAATCATTCAAATAAAAGACGTACTTTTGCCACTTGTAAATTTGCAATAGACTGGAAAAGAAAACAATCCGGTCGCCAACAAAATATTTTATGGATAAATTCAGTTATGCTATCGGCCTTGGAATAGGTCAGAATCTTTTAAGCATGGGTGCCAAAGGCATCGCAGTAGATGACTTTGCACAAGCAATCAAAGATGTTTTAGAGGGCAACCAGACGGCAATCAGTCACACAGAAGCCCGTGACATCGTCAACAAATACTTCGCCGAACTGGAGGAGAAGATGAACGCAGCAAACATAGAAGCCGGCAAGAAATTCTTGGAAGAGAACAAAAAACGCGAGGGAGTTGTTACGTTGCCCAGCGGACTTCAATACGAAGTCATCAAAGAAGGAAACGTCGGCCACTATGCCAAAGCAACCGACCAGGTACAATGCCACTACGAAGGCACACTGATTGACGGGACACTGTTCGACAGCTCCATCAAACGCGGCCAGCCTGCCACGTTCGGCGTGAACCAAGTGATTCCTGGTTGGGTGGAAGCCTTGCAACTGATGCCCGAAGGCGCCAAATGGAAACTCTACATCCCCAGCGACCTGGCCTACGGAGCACAAGGTGCCGGTGAGATGATTCCTCCCCACAGCACACTCGTATTCGAAGTCGAATTACAGAAAATCTTATCTAAATAAATAAACAAGTAAAAGCAAAATGAAAAAAGTAACATTTCTTATGGCTCTTGCAGTAGCTGCCGGTATGGCATCTTGTACTGCCCAAAGTCCGAAAGCAAATTTGAAGACGGACATCGACTCATTGTCTTACGCCATCGGTATGGCACGTACGGAAGGTTTGGACCAATATCTCGCACAGCAAGGCATCGACTCAACCCAGATGTCTGAATTCCTGAAAGGTTTCAACGAAGGTGCAACCAAAATCGATCAGAAAGACGTAGCTTACATGACCGGTCTGCAGGTAGGTCAGATGGTCAGCAAGCAATGGGTAGAAGGTTTTAACCAACAAATCTTCGGTGGCGACTCTACTCAGACTATCAGCCGCGAAAACCTGTTGGCAGGTTTCGTTGCAGGTGTAGTGGGCAAGGGCGGCGCCATGGATATGGCTAAGGCACAAGAGTTCATGCGCACACAGATGGATGCCATCAAAGAGAAAGCTACCGCAGAAAAGTATGCCGATAACAAGGCTGCCGGTGAAAAATTCCTGGCTGAAAACAAGACTAAAGAAGGTGTAGTAACTACTCCGAGCGGTCTGCAATACAAAATCATCACCGAAGGTAAAGGTGCCATCCCTGCCGACAGCAGCAAGGTGAAAGTAAACTACAAAGGTACGCTGATTGACGGAACCGAGTTCGACAGCTCCTACAAGCATAACGAACCCGCTACTTTCCGTGCCAACCAAGTAATCAAAGGCTGGACAGAAGCGCTCACCATGATGCCCGTAGGCTCCAAGTGGGAACTTTATATCCCCTACGACCTGGCATATGGTTCAAGAGAAACCGGTGGCCAGATCAAGCCGTTCTCTACTTTGATATTTGAAGTAGAGCTGCTGAGCATCGAAAAGTAATAGCACTGAAACGATAAAATGATAGGGTGACAAGGTGGCAAAGTGATATTGCCACTTTATCACCCTATCACTTTATCATCCTGAGACCTCATCACTCCATCACATCCCCTCGCCTCATCACTTTATCATTTTTTATCACTTTTATTCATTTTCCCTTCCTTTTTCATAGATAAATTAAAATAAAGTCCTATATTTGCTTACTATTTGATAACAATAAGAACTTTACTTATTTACTATTATGGAAAAAATAGACAATCTTGACCGGCAGATTCTGGAAATCATTTCCCAAAATGCCCGCATCCCTTTCAAGGACGTAGCCGCTGAATGTGGTGTATCACGCGCTGCCATCCATCAACGTGTACAGCGCTTGATCGACCTTGGTGTTATTGTTGGCTCAGGCTACCACGTAAATCCCAAATCCCTTGGATACAGGACCTGTACTTACGTAGGAATCAAGTTGGAAAAGGGCTCCATGTATAAGACAGTAGTTGCCGAACTGAGCAAGATTCCCGAAATTGTAGAATGCCACTTCACCACCGGTCCATACACCATGCTGACCAAGGTATATGCTCGCGACAACGAGCATCTGATGGATTTGCTGAACAACAAGATGCAGGAAATCTCAGGCGTAACTGCTACTGAAACTTTGATTTCTTTGGAACAGAGTATCAAAAAGGAAATTCCTATTTGTCCTGAGAAATAAGATAACCGGTTACAAATTGCCTGTTTACACCTTAGCATTGCCGCCAAAAGTATTGCATCGAGAAACATTTGCAATACCCGATGTGTTATTCTTTTTGTAACCAACAACGAACAACAATGGATTTCTTGAACGAATATCATTTGTCGGGCCTTGTCATAGGTATCTGCACATTCCTCATCATCGGCTTGTTTCACCCGATAGTAGTGAAAGCCGAATATTATTGGGGCACCAAGTGTTGGTGGATCTTCCTTTTGCTCGGCATCGGTGGCATCATCGCCTCCCTTTATACGGAGAATATCATGATTGCCTCCCTTTTGGGTGTCTTTGCATTTTCATCGTTCTGGACCATTAAGGAGATATTCGAACAGGAAGAGCGGGTGAGAAAAGGCTGGTTTCCCAAGAACCCCAAACGGACCTATAGGTTCTGAGGACAAAGGTTCTAAGGAATTTTATCCGAAAGTCTTGCATATTTCGATAGAAAATACTACTTTTGCCCCCGCTATCCCAAACAAGGAATGCATCGGACTTGTAGCTCAGTTGGTTAGAGCAACAGACTCATAATCTGGAGGTCCCTGGTTCAAGCCCAGGCTGGTCCACAAAGAAAAGAAGCGTTAATTGCATGAAATCAAGCAGTTAGCGCTTCTCTTTTTTATCTTCTGTTATGAGCCGGAATTGGCTCAAACCGATAGAATTACATATCTTTTGCAGCATTTGTTTACCGCTTGTTACCGCTAAACAAAAGGATTAAAATACCGGCTATCAATACAGAAAACAGAATAAGACAGAAAATAAAATTATTTATTGCCACAAATCAGTTTCCAAACACATGAGGAAAGGAAAGCGCCAACAAAAGGAGCAACAATAAATATCCATAATTGTGAGAGTGCCTCACCCCCTGCAAATAATGCGGGAGCAATACTGCGAGCAGGATTTACAGAAGTTCCAGTGATAGGTATGCAACAAATATGAACCAGTACAAGAGAAATACCAATAGCCAGTCCGGCAAAATTACCTGCACCTTTTTTAGGGTCAGTAGTACCAAGAACTACCAATACAAATACAAAGGTAAATACAACCTCTGCTATAAACCCACCAATGACTCCCACGCCGGGAGCACAAGAATTAGCTCCGGTAGTCGTTGCATAAGCCATATCTATATTGGACGTCAATAGCGCTATGATTGAAGAACCTATTAACGCTCCTATTACTTGAAACAGCATATACATCAATCCCTCTTTGCTTTTCATACGTCCTGAAAGCATACAGCCCAAAGTGATTGCCGGATTAACATGACATCCAGAAATACCACCTATAGTATAAGCCATAGCAACGACGGAAAAGCCAAATGCCATTGCCACCATTAACACTTGTGCAGGAGTACCACAGCCACCATTAAACACTGCGCTACCACACCCCATCAGTACAAGCACCATTGTACCAACCATTTCTGCTAAATACTTCTTCATATTATTTTGAATTTAAAGATTGGGTCAAAAATAGGGATTTATTTGCAAAAATAAAAGCTTTTTGTGAATAAGGACTCAAATGCTAACGATGCGCTAAGCCTCATAATCAATATAAATAAAAGCCAACCTGCTCATAAACAATATATAAGTTGTTCTTCTGTTCCAGTACACACTATCAACACTGTCTCTTTTGGAGTTTCACGCATTTATTAGAGAAAAGTCCATACACACATCCGGAATATAGGTGCGGGGAAATTCTTCATTTGACAGACTATAAGCAGTAATAGTATGCATTCACAGAATCAGGGGATAATCATACCAAGTAGCGTATCGAACAGAGGGGAAAGAGAAGAATTCATTTGCAATCATTTGAAAACAGGTATGTTATCCTACACAATTGAATATAAACACTTGCTGATAAGAATAGGATTTCATATCTTTGCTATTAAACGTAACTCCAGGCTGGCCTACAAACGAAGAAACTCGTTATTAACAAAATAGAGTTTCTTTCAATTTATGGGGACTTCTGATTAAGAGTCTATCGTTTGGGCAATATCAGCTTTAATTAGAATTGTTGTTGACTTATTGTTGATTGCAGATTAGCAGATTAAAACACCAACAATCAAAAGACCTGTAATCAAAAGACTTGTAAGGAATAAACAGATCCCTCATCATGAAATACGGAGTATCTCCAAACACACTGATTATAACTGCCGGAACGATATGGTCGTTGGCCGGAGTCAATATTTTGCACATAGGCTTGACCTGCTGGATAGACGACGGGCATTATTGGCTATTCAAAGTCTGTGAAGCCAGCTTGATATTCCTTCTGTTCTTCGGCATCATTTTCCATAGGCTGTACAAGAAACACACCTTCCGCATCTCGCAGAAGAAAGGGAAGCATTGTCCATTTTCCTTCTTCGACGTAAAAGGATGGATTGTCATGATAGGCATGATTGCAATGGGAGTTGTGATACGCACCTGCCACCTTCTGCCCGACTCTTTCATTGCAGTGTTCTACACCGGACTTTCTCTCGCACTTCTCGGCACCGGACTACGCTTTATCTGGTACTGGTGGAGGAACAGATAGCCCCGGATTCACCGATTCCCATCCGGCATTCATCGGTTTTCCGATAGCAACCGCCCGAGAAGTATTTGCCTGCATACAAGTTAGCCTTATCTTCGAGCCATCAATCATAAAATCAGAAATAATGGAAGAGAAACAAAAACTCCCGTCGCATGCAGGCTTCGGCAAAGTGCTGACTGCCCCGCTCTTTATCCTTACAGGCCTACTGCTATTCGCACGCAACATGGGCATCATCACCGAAGAATGGTTCAACATGCAGGTTGCCTGGCACTCCTTATTTATAATAACAGGTATCTATAGCATGATACGCAGGCACTATCTGTCAGGAGGCATCCTATTGCCGATAGGACTCTATCTCCTGGGAAGCAGATTCATGTCCCGAGCAATTTCCAAGCCATACTCTGGCCGCTGGTTCTTATCTTCATCGGCATTTCCTTTTTCAGACATCACCATAGAACACGCCACGTCGTACTCGACGAACTTTTCAAGGGAGCAACATACGCACTTACTTCGGCCTACCATCGACCTGCGCCACACGAACATAGCACCCGGAGAAACAGGACTGCAGTTGGGGAGGAGCACACAGTGTGCCACCTTCCCAACCCCTCCCTTCATAAAAGGAAAAGGCAATAAATCCTAAAATACGGCAGAGCATAAACTTTTCCCAAAGTTATTTGTTTCATTACCGTGCTATGATGAAACATCTGTATTACATACTTATGTTTACCTTCCTCTGTTTGGGTTTTGCTGCCATCTCCCAAGAGGAACAGCCTGACTCACGGAATACCGCCGGGAGCCAGGCAGGAATAGTTGCCGGAAGCCAGACCTCCGAATGTTCCTTCACAGCCTGCCCACAGTGCACACCGCACACAACCACCCACCGCTCACTTTTCAATGACGAGAATACCGGCTGCTGGAAGCACTGTGTCCGAACAGCCTGTACACACATAACCATGCTTCTCCGAAACTCCTGAAGATAAGAATCCTGAAACCGGCCGGACAATTGGAACATCTGCTTTCCTTCCATCTGTCTGCCGGAGAGAGAGCCAACCTTTCATTCACCCCCAGCGCCCTCCGCTATTCCTGCGGATACTATATCTATGCACTGCTGCATATCCTGATTTAGACTTCATCGGACTTATGGCAAACCATTACCGGAGGTGTACTACATGTACATCTGTCGCTTTTCTATTATCCATTTCAACACATTGATATCATGACTATGTCCGATTTATTCCTCCCCACCCTCGAGATGATGGGGCTCACCTTTGCAATCGGTTTCTTTGTGGCATTCATCATCAAACTGATAGCCGGTGCAGCCGATTCACTTGATTTCTACAGTTCCCACCAGCAGGAGTTGCTCCGCCTGCGCCGCATAAAGAAGTTCCGCCAGAAAATGGAACTGATGATACGCACCCCCTCCACGCACGAAAACATCTTCGGCAACGACACGCGCGAAGACTTCAGCCGGGGTGTGGACCGTGAAAACGAAAAGCCGCGGGGCTATTACCACGGAGTGAGCCACGGCGTTTCCAAGAAAAACCTGGTGGACTACTTCTATCCGGAAGATACCCACATGATGTATCTGGAAGATGTCATCCGCCATCGCGACAACAAGAACAAGACCGAAAAGAACAACAACACCAAAAACAAGAACTAACCATGGAAAATATAGATTTTGCAACCCTGTTCCAAGGCTTCGGAACAATGATGGAAAGCGGTTGGCTGCTCTCCTCCGCCCGTGTATTTTTAATCGCCCTGGGCCTGCTGCTCATTTACCTGGGCTGGAAAGGCGTATTGGAGCCGATGGTCATGATTCCGATGGGACTGGGTATGGTTGCCATTAATTGCGGCACCCTTTTCATGCCCGACGGCACATTAGGAAATCTCTTTCTGAACCCGATGCTATCGGATACGGACGACTTGATGAACACCATGCAGATAGACTTCCTGCAACCGGTCTACACACTGACCTTCAGCAACGGGTTGATTGCATGTTTCGTATTCATGGGCATCGGCACCCTGCTCGACGTGGGTTTCCTGCTGCAAAAACCGTTTGCCAGTATCTTCCTTGCCTTGTGTGCCGAGCTGGGAACTTTCCTGACCGTGCCCATCGCATCCGCATTGGGGCTCTCCCTGAAAGAAAGCGCTTCCGTGGCGATGGTGGGAGGTGCGGACGGCCCGATGGTGCTTTTCACTTCCCTGGCTTTGGCCAAACATCTGTTTGTGCCCATCACGGTGGTGGCTTATCTGTATCTGGGACTGACGTACGGCGGTTACCCTTACCTGGTGAAACTGCTGGTGCCGAAACGCCTGCGCGCCATCAAGATGACGAGCAAGAAACCGCCCAAAAACTATGACGCCAAAGTGAAACTGGCTTTCTCGGCTATATTGTGTGCCGTATTGTGTTTTCTGTTCCCGGTTGCCTCACCGCTGTTCTTCTCCCTGTTCCTCGGAGTGGCAGTACGCGAATCGGGGATGAAGCATATCTACGATTTTGTAAGCGGCCCGCTGTTGTATGGCTCTACTTTCATGCTCGGTCTGCTGTTGGGTGTACTTTGCGACGCACATCTGCTGCTCGACCCTAAAATCCTTAAATTGTTGATACTGGGCATGGGCGCGCTGCTGCTCTCCGGCATCGGCGGAATCATTGGAGGATACATCATGTACTTCATCAAGCGGGGCAATTACAATCCGGTCATCGGAATTGCAGCCGTGAGCTGCGTGCCTACCACGGCGAAGGTTGCCCAGAAGATAGTAAGCAAGGACAACCCCAATTCCTTCATCCTGGGAGATGCCCTGGGTGCCAATATCTCAGGAGTAATCACTTCGGCCATCATTACGGGTATCTATATTACCATAATTCCTTATCTGTAGTCTGCACAGTGGGGAAGCAGGTGACGGGAAGAGGTTGTGGCAATCACAACCTCTTTCTTTTTATGATACACGGGGCAAGCTGTTGCAATTCGGATAAAATCCTTTACCTTTGCCGGCACAGACCACCATTTATCAAGATATCAGGATGAAGAAAGTATTTAAATTGGCCGGAGGTTTCATGGCCGGAGCATGCATCGGCTTTGTGGGAGTAATAGGTGTAAGAGTTCTGGTTTTGGGAGACTCGTTCGACGGATTATGCAGCCGGTTTGCCGAGACAGGTATTCTGGAGACGGCAGGAATTTCCCTATTGGCCATACTGCTTCTGCTGCTCGCCATCTTCCTGCAAGTGATTCTGCACGAAGGCGGGCATCTTGTCTGCGGACTGGCAACCGGCTACCGCTTCGTCTCCTTCCGCATCTTCAACCTTACCCTCATACGGAAAGACGGGAAATTGTGCATCAAGCGTTTCAGCATTGCCGGCACGGGAGGGCAATGCCTGCTCACGCCACCCGACAGGCCCCTTGAAGACATTCCGACCGTCTTGTACAATCTGGGCGGAGTGCTCGCCAACCTACTGACCGCCATCCTCGCCGCCATTCCGTTACTGACCGCAGACGGGCTGCCTTACTTGCTGAAATTCTTTCTCCTGATGTTCTCTCTGGTAGGTATCCTCCTTGCACTGACGAACGGCATCCCCATAAGGATGGGCGGCATCGGCAATGATGCCGACAACATGCGCCTGCTTCTCAAAGACAAAAAGAGCAAGCAAGCACTGGTTGTCCAACTGCGTGTCAACGCACTGGTGCAGGAAGGCATACGCGTCAAGGACATGCCTGCCGAATGGTTCAGCCGGACAGAAGACACCGACTACAAGGATGCCCTGCAAGTCACCACAGCCCTGTTAAGTGCTTCCCGGCTGCTCGACCGGGAAGAATGGGAGGCAGCCTACAATGCCTTCGACAACATCATGAGCCACCGGCACGAAGTCATCGGACTCCTGGTAAAGGAAACCGCCTGCGAACTGCTCTTCACTGCATTGGCAACAAACAGGACCGGGCGGGCAGAAGAGTTATATACCAAAGAACTGGATACCTACATCCGGCAATACAAAGATGTGATGTCGTCCAAGCAACGGATACTCTGCGCCCTGGCACTCTACCGGGAGAAGGATGCGGCCAAAGCAAAGGAAATCTACGAGACCGTCTGCCTCCGAAAAAACAAATACCTGATGCAGGGCGAAGTCGATTCGGACATAGCCCTGATGAAATCCATCCTTACCGCCGGAAATGCCCTGTAAAATGAAACAACGCCTCTCCTACCCGTTATTCCTGCTGCTCGGCTGTTTGCTGTACGGTTGCAGCGGGCAGCAACAACCGCAAAGACAAATCCAATGCCCGACGGGCACGGCGGAAAGAAGCATCACCTGTTCCGATACCATAGAGACCGCTGCCGTCCCGGCTCCGGCCAAAAGCCGGACAGCCCGCTACCTGGACTCCCTCGGTCTCGTCGACATCGCCGAAGCGGACAGCAGCATCGCCATCGACTTGATGTACACCCGTGCCGACAACTTCACCGGAATCCTATTGTATGAAGACCTGAGGGAAGCCTACCTGCACCCCGATGCCATGGAAAGCCTGAAGCGGGCACAACGCCTGCTGAAAGAGCGGCATCCCGGCTACAGCCTCATCGTCTACGACGCAGCACGCCCCCTGTCCGTACAGCAGAAAATGTGGGACGCAGTGAAAGGGACCCCCAAGTACATCTACGTCTCCAACCCGTCACGCGGCGGCGGCCTGCACAACTATGGATTGGCAGTAGACATCAGCATACTCGACGACAAAGGAACACCTCTGCCCATGGGCACCCCGGTAGACCATCTGGGCAAGGAAGCCCACATCACGGAAGAAGCTGCGCTCGTGGCACAAGGCAAACTCACGGAACAGGAACGCAACAACCGGCTGCTGCTCAGGCAGGTGATGAAAGAAGCCGGATTCCGTGCATTACCCAGCGAATGGTGGCATTTCAACTGGTGTAGCCGACAGGAAGCTAAACAAAAATACAAGGTTATACCCTAAAGTTCCCCATATTCCTTTATATTTGTGCAGACAAACCAAGTAAGAACTTCATCCATAGAACTATGAAACAAGCTCTCAAACTTATACTTTCCACCCTGTTCGGTGCATGCATCGGCTTCAGTGCAGTGGTGCTTTGCATTACATTCTTTACGGAAACCACACTCAGTGAATTCTTCGGCAACATGGGGAATGTGCAGCTCAGCAGATTATTGCTCTCCTGTATCCTGTCGTTGGTATGCCTCATACTTGCTGTCTTCGTACAAATCATCCTGCACGAAGGCGGACATCTGATTTTCGGGCTTGCTACCGGCTACCGGTTCGTCTCTTTCCGTGTGGGCAGCCTCACCCTGATAAAGGAAGGTGGAAAGTTCCGCTTCAAACGCTTCTCCATCTCCGGCACAGGCGGCCAATGCCTGCTTTCCCCACCAGATAAGCCTTACGAACAAACGCCTTACTTCTGGTACAATGCAGGCGGGGTACTGATGAATCTGTTGACGGGAATCATCGCACTTATTCTTTGGATTTCGTACCCTGAACTGCCGTTACCCCTGCATCTATTCCTCCTATTTTCCTTTATCTGCGGTTTCTTCCTGGCGCTGATGAACGGCATTCCATTGAAAATGTCGGGCATCACGAATGATGCTTACAACCTGATATTGATGCACCGCGACCTGAATACCCGGAAGTACCTGGCCCTTCAATTAGCCGTCAACGCTGAAGTTCAGAAAGGCATGAGACTGAAAGATATGCCGGACGAATGGTTCCCGAACGATGAAGTGACAGACTATAAGAATATCATGCAAGTTGCCGTAAAGTTACTCTATATCTCGCGCTATGTCGACCGGAAAGAGTTCAAGATAGCACAGGTTCTTTTCAGCGAGATAGAGCAACACAAAGAAGAAATTGTAGGATTATACGTAAAAGAAATCGAGTGCGCCAGGCAGAACTGCGCACGGTTGGGCGTTCCGTTTGAGGTTGCCGATATTTCAAGTCTGCGCCCTTTATTTGGAGCCAGCTCTTTAACTGATTATTCGGTTGGCGTCCCCGACGGCAACTACGCGGACGAAAATATGAAATCGACCGTTGTCCCCAACCGCAATATGATAATGCTTTCCATAGCCGCAGCGCGGGCCATAGCGATAGGCGCGGACAGCGTAGCTTATGCGGCGCACAGCGGAGACCACGCAATATATCCCGATTGCCGCCCCGAGTTTGCGGAAGCCGTTGAAAGCGCGTTAAAGATTTGCCACTATACCCCGATAACACTGATGCGTCCGTTTATCGGCATGTCGAAATCCGAGATAGTCCGTATGGGGGCGGACCTGGGGGTCGATTTTTCCCTTACATGGTCATGCTACAAAGGCGGAGAAAAACATTGCGGAACTTGCGGTACTTGCACCGAGCGCCGCGAGGCTTTTAGGCTCGCCGGAGTGGATGATCCCACGGAGTATTTGGAGTAGTTTCCTTGGAGCGCAAATGTTTGCAATTTGGAGATTTCTTGTTTTTTTGCATAATAATGATGGCAATGTAATCTTCTGGAACTTTCGCGTCTTTATTCTTTTATAATTAATTATCATTTTCGGATTTGTCTCCGCATTTTTTTAGTTTTTGCAGCCGCGCTAGCTAAAAAATGCGTGCGCTTGCTTATTTTTTTTGAAATGGAGGAGCCTTTGCGAGATGCGTTTTAAAAATATCGGCTTTGCTATGGGAAAAAGTCGCGCGATTTCCGCTGCCGGTTGCCTCGCGCGGAGGCAAGCGGTTTTTAATGCATTCCCCAAGATGCGTCTCAA
>CAJJYX010000092.1 GCA_905197435.1 uncultured Bacteroides sp. | reverse complement strand
GTATTGCGCCTGAAATACCGCCTCAATCTGTTTGAAAAGCCTTACTATGACTTGAAGGACTTCCCGCTGTTCGGCAGTGCGGAACATGCTGCCGCTGCGCTCCGGGCAGCCGAAGAGTCTTTGGTGCTTCTGAAGAATACGGACGGCATACTGCCGTTGGCCAAAGGCAAGAAACTGCTGGTTACCGGTCCGAATGCCAACTCCATGCGTTGCCTCAACGGCGGCTGGTCTTACTCTTGGCAGGGCGACAAGGCGGATGAGCATGCCGGACAGTATAACACCATCCTTGAAGCCTTCACCAATAAATTCGGTGCGGACAATATCATCTACGAAGCCGGTGTGACCTATAAGCAAGGCGGCAACTGGTGGGAGGAGAATGCTCCTGAGATAGAGAAAGCCGTGGCTGCCGCAGCCGGTGCCGACTATATCGTTGCCTGCATCGGTGAGAACTCCTACTGTGAGACTCCGGGCAATCTGACGAACCTGACCCTTTCCCAAAACCAGCTCGACCTGGTGAAGGCTCTTGCCAAGACCGGCAAGCCCGTCATCCTGGTGCTGAACGAAGGCCGTCCCCGCCTGATTGCCGACATCGAACCTTTGGCTAAAGCCGTTGTCGACATCATGCTTCCGGGCAACTACGGTGGCGATGCTCTGGCAAACCTCATTGCCGGAGACGCCAACTTCAGCGGAAAGATACCTTTCACCTATCCGAAGGAAATCAACTCTCTGATTACGTACGACTATAAACCGTGCGAACACATCGGCAAGCAGATGGAGGGTGCCTATAACTACGATGCACAAGTGTCTGTACAGTGGGCATTCGGTTATGGATTGAGCTATACCACCTTTGCATACAGCAACCTCAAGGTGGACAAACCGGACTTTACCGCCGACGATGTGCTTACTTTCACCGTGGATGTGAAGAACACCGGTAACCGTGCCGGCAAGGAAAGCGTCCTGCTCTTCAGCAGCGACCTCGTTGCCTCCCTTACTCCCGATATCCGTCGCCTGCGCGCTTTCGAGAAAGTGGAACTGAAGCCGGGCGAGACTAAGACCGTAACCCTGAAGCTGAAAGGCTCCGACCTTGCTTTCGTTGGCTATGACGGCAAGTGGGTTCTGGAAAAAGGAGATTTCCGTATCCAGGCGGGCGACCAGACGGTGAACGTGGCTTGTACGGATACCAAGAAGTGGGAAACTCCGAATAAGTAATGATACATTCCAAGTCTCCCTCTCTATAGGCGGATAGTGGAAACGGTTCTCCTTTCCACTTGCATCTCCGCAGCTCTTCTGTTGAAGCAATAGAGACTGTTTGCATGAGATGTGCATCTCGCATTGTTCGAGATGTGCATCTCATGTTGTTTGACATGCACATCTCGTGCAGCACGAAACCTGATGTCCCACTTCACGGGGGATGGTCTTCTGCCCGATAAGGTATATCCTTTTGTCCGATAAGGCATTGTCTTCTGCCCGATAAGGCGGTTTGCCTCACGCCTTGTGCCGAAGCATTGCAAGGGCGCGCCCGTAATATAATCCCCGTTTGAACCGTTAAATCAATCTTTTTTTCTCTAATATTTTGTAGTCGAACAGATTATTTATATCTTTGCAACCGATAACGGATGAAAGGTGGAGGGGCGATTAAGCTCCTCTTTTTTGTTCCTAATGGTTAATCTATGATAGAAAAGAAAACTGTTTGTCAGATTGTTGACGAGTGGCTGGCTGGAAAGGACTACTTCCTCGTGGAAGTGACAATCAGCCCGGATGACAAGATTTTGGTGGAAATAGACCACAAAGAAGGTGTTTGGATTGAGGACTGTGTAGAGCTGAGCCGCTACATCGAGTCCAAGTTGAACCGTGAGGATGAGGATTATGAGTTGGAAGTCGGTTCGGCCGGCATCGGACAGCCTTTCAAGGTACTGCAACAGTACATCAACCACATCGGCAAGGAAGTGGAAGTCCTGACGAAGGACGGCCGCAAGCTCAGCGGCGTGTTGAAGGAGGCCGACGAACAGCATTTCGTCGTTACCGTTCAGAAGAAAGTGAAAGAGGAAGGTGCCAAGCGCCCCAAGATGGTGGACGAGGACCTGGACTTTACGTATGAAGAGATAAAATACACTAAATACTTAATCAGTTTTAAATAAGACTATGGCCAAAAAAGTAGAAACTGTCAGCTTGATAGATACATTTTCGGAATTTAAGGAACTGAAAAATATCGACAGAACCACGATGGTAAGCGTACTCGAGGAGTCGTTCCGTAGTGTGATTGCGAAAATGTTCGGTACCGATGAAAATTACGACGTGATTGTAAACCCGGACAAGGGTGACTTCGAAATATGGCGTAACCGTGAGGTAGTGGCAGACGAGGATTTGGAAAATCCGAACCTGCAGATTGCATTGTCCGAAGCACAGAAGATTGATGCTTCATACGAGGTGGGCGAGGAAGTGACGGATGAGGTTATCTTCGCGAACTTTGGCCGCCGTGCCATCTTGAACTTGCGCCAGACACTGGCCTCCAAGATTTTGGAACTGGAAAAAGATAGTATATACAATAAATACATTGATAAGGTGGGTACCATCATCAATGCGGAGGTCTACCAGATTTGGAAGAAAGAGATGCTGCTGCTTGACGATGAAGGCAACGAGCTGCTGCTGCCCAAGACCGAACAGATACCGAGCGACTTCTACCGCAAGGGAGAGACAGCCCGCGCCGTGGTGGCACGTGTGGACAACAAGAACAATAATCCGAAGATTATCCTGAGCCGTACGTCCCCCGTCTTCCTGCAACGCCTGTTCGAAATGGAAGTGCCCGAAATCAATGACGGACTGATTACCATCAAGAAGATTGCCCGCATCCCCGGCGAGCGTGCCAAGATTGCCGTTGAGAGCTACGATGACCGTATCGACCCGGTAGGTGCCTGCGTAGGTGTGAAGGGCAGCCGTATCCATGGTATTGTCCGCGAGCTTCGCAACGAGAATATCGACGTCATCAACTATACGTCGAATATCCAGTTGTTTATACAGCGTGCCCTGAGCCCTGCCAAGATTTCTTCCATCCGTCTGAACGAGGAAGAACACAAGGCCGAAGTGTTCCTGAAACCGGAAGAGGTGTCGCTGGCTATCGGTAAAGGCGGTTTGAACATCAAACTGGCCAGTATGTTGACTGAGTACACCATCGACGTGTTCCGTGAGTTGGATGAGGCCGTAGAGGATGAAGACATCTACTTGGACGAATTCCGTGATGAAATAGACGGTTGGGTCATCGATGCCATCAAGGCTATCGGTATCGATACGGCAAAGGCTGTGT
Organism: uncultured Bacteroides sp.; assembly: GCA_905197435.1. GTDB lineage: Bacteria > Bacteroidota > Bacteroidia > Bacteroidales > Bacteroidaceae > Bacteroides. The sequence continues at coordinate 9,534 of CAJJYX010000092.1, read as the reverse complement.
TGAACGCTCCCCGTGAGATGTTGATCGAGAAGACGGATCTCGAAGAAGAGACGGTGGACGAGGTATTGCGCATTTTGAAACAGGAGTTTGAAGAGGAAACGGAATAAGGCTTGATGCTTTAGGGTTTGCGCTGACTTCTTTCTCCATTATTCATTAAATTTTAAGTATGACGATAAGGTTAAACAAAGTAACAAGGGATTTGAATGTAGGGATTACGACGGCTGTCGAGTTCCTGCAAAAGAAGGGATTTACCGTGGAGGCAAATCCGAACACGAAAATTACGGATGAGCAGTTCGACCTGCTCAAAAAGGAGTTTAGTACAGATAAGGACCTTAAAATAAAGTCGGAGCGTTTCAGCCAGGAACGTCAGAGCAAGGACCGCAACAAAGCGTCTGTGGCTATTGACGGCTATAAGGAAACGCAGGAGAAAGCCAAACCCGAGGAGATTAAGACGGTTATTCCGGAAGATGTGCGTCCGAAGTTCAAGCCGGTGGGCAAGATCGATTTGGACAAACTGAACCGTAGACCTGCTCCTGCCCAGGAAAAAGAAAAAGAGACAGAGAAAGTGGTAGAGGAGAAGAAAGTGGAGGAACCGGCAGTCGTGGAAACACCGAAACCGGAACCTGCTCCGGCTCCCCGGCCTGAACCACAACCGGAACCACAACCACAACCGGAACCACAACCGCAGCCGGCACCTCAACCCGAACCGGCGCCTCAACCCGAGCCTCAACCTGTTCCGGAGCCTCAGCCCGCTCCGGAACCCCAGCCGCAACCGGTTGTCAGGGAGGAACCCGCTCCGGTCGTAGAGGCTGAACAAGAATCTAAAAAAGAAAAAATGAGAGAAGAGCCTGCTCCTGCACCGGTGGCTAAGGAAGAACCGGTTGTGAAAGAGGAGAAGAAAGAAGGAGAAGAAATCTTCAAGATACATCAACCCGAGTTTGTCTCAAAGATTAATGTCATCGGACAGATAGACCTGGCTGCCCTGAACCAATCCACCCGCCCGAAGAAGAAGTCGAAAGAGGAGAAACGCAAGGAGCGTGAAGAAAAGGAGAAGATTCGTCAGGACCAGAAGAAACAGATGAAGGAAGCCATCATCAAGGAGATACGCCGTGATGACAGCAAGTTGAAGGACACCGGTGCCGGTGATGCCAACGGCAAAAAGAAGCGTGTCCGCATCAATAAGGAGAAAGTGGACATCAACAATGCTTCCAACTTCCAGCGCGGTGGCAACGACCGCGCACACGCAGGTGCCCAGCAAGGCCAGGGTGCCCGCCCGCAAGGTGGAAACCAGCCCGGTGCGAACAATGCCAACAATAACCGCAACCGCAACAAGGACCGCTTCAAGAAGCCGGTCATCAAGCAGGAGGTCAGCGAGGAAGATGTGGCAAAGCAGGTAAAGGAAACTTTGGCACGCCTCACTTCCAAAGGAAAGAACAAAGGTGCCAAGTACCGTAAGGAGAAACGCGACATAGCTTCCAGCCGTATGCAGGAATTGGAAGACATGGAAATGGCGGAAAGCAAGATACTGAAGATTACGGAATTCGTGACGGCGAACGAGCTGGCGAGCATGATGGATGTGTCCGTCACGCAGGTCATCGCCACTTGCATGAGCATCGGTATGATGGTATCCATCAACCAGCGCCTGGATGCCGAAACCATCAACCTGGTGGCCGAGGAGTTCGGCTTCAAGACAGAATATGTCAGTGCGGAAGTGGCACAGGCCATCGTGGAGGAAGAGGATGACGAGGCGGATTTGCAGCCCCGTGCTCCGATTGTAACGGTGATGGGTCACGTAGACCACGGTAAGACTTCATTGCTCGACTACATCCGTAAGGCGAATGTGATTGCCGGTGAGGCGGGTGGTATCACGCAGCACATCGGTGCCTACCACGTGTCGCTGGACGACGGTCGCGAGATTACGTTCCTCGATACTCCGGGTCACGAAGCGTTTACCGCCATGCGTGCCCGTGGTGCCAAGGCTACGGATATTGCCATCATCATTGTCGCTGCCGATGACAACGTGATGCCGCAGACAAAGGAGGCCATCAACCATGCCATGGCTGCGGGTGTTCCTATCGTATTTGCAATCAATAAGATTGATAAACCGACTGCCAACCCCGACCGGATTAAGGAAGAGCTGGCTGCCATGAACTTCCTGGTGGAAGAGTGGGGCGGTAAGTATCAGTCACAAGATATCTCTGCCAAGAAGGGTATCGGTGTACCCGAACTGATGGAGAAAGTGCTGCTCGAAGCCGAAATGCTGGAGCTGAAAGCCAACCCGAACCGCCGTGCTACCGGTTCCATCATCGAATCTTCCTTGGATAAGGGGCGTGGCTATGTGGCTACGGTACTCGTCTCCAACGGTACGTTGAAGATGGGCGACATCGTGCTGGCAGGTACCAGCTACGGTAAGGTGAAGGCCATGTTCAATGAACGCAACCAGCGCATGCAGGAGGCAGGCCCTTCTACACCTGCCCTGATATTGGGCTTGAACGGTGCGCCTGCCGCAGGCGACACGTTCCACGTAATCGAGACGGAGCAGGAAGCACGCGAGATTGCCAACAAGCGCGAACAGTTGCAGCGTGAGCAAGGTCTGCGTACGCAGAAGATGTTGACGCTCGACGAGGTGGGCCGCCGTCTGGCACTGGGCGACTTCCATGAGCTGAACGTAATTGTGAAGGGTGACGTGGACGGTTCTGTGGAAGCGTTGAGCGACTCTCTAATCAAGCTGTCTACGGAGCAGGTACAGGTGAATGTAATCCACAAGGGCGTCGGTCAGATTTCCGAGTCGGATGTTTCTCTGGCTGCTGCTTCGGATGCGATTATCGTCGGTTTCCAGGTTCGTCCTTCGGGAGCAGCCGCCAAGCTGGCAGAGCAGGAAGGCGTGGATATCCGCAAGTACTCCGTCATCTACGATGCCATAGAGGAGGTAAAGGCCGCTATGGAAGGTATGCTGGCACCGACGTTGAAGGAACAGGTTACGGCAACCATCGAGGTGCGCGAGGTGTTCAACATCACGAAGGTGGGGCTTGTGGCAGGTGCCATGGTCAAGACCGGAAAGGTGAAACGCAGCGACAAAGCCCGCTTGATACGCGACGGTATTGTAATCTTTACGGGTTCCATCAATGCCTTGAAACGCTTCAAGGACGATGTGAAGGAAGTAGGGACCAACTTCGAATGCGGTATCAGTCTGACAAACTGCAACGACATCAAGGTGGGCGATATCATCGAATCTTACGAAGAAGTAGAAGTGAAGCAAACATTATAATAGAGTAATGTGCAAATATGCTAATGTGCCAATTGGCTGCGCATAAAGAAGATGCCGCAGGGCAATTGGCACATTTGCATATCAGCTGTTTGTTCATTTGCATATCAGCTGTTTGTTCATTTGCATATCAGCTGTTTGCACATTGGCATGTTTGCACGTTTGCACATTAGCACATTGATTTTATGGCAACTATAGACATCATCATATTGGCTGCTTTCGGCTTGGGTGCGGTTATCGGCTTTATGAAAGGTTTTTTAAAACAACTGGCCTCTTTGCTGGGGCTGGTTGTCGGCTTGCTGGCGGCGAAGGCTTTATATGCTTCGTTGGCGGCGAAACTGTGCCCCACACTGACAGACTCTATGACGGTGGCGCAAGTGCTGGCATTTGTCTTCATTTGGCTGGCTGTTCCCTTGCTTTTCTCCCTGGTGGCTTCTCTGCTGACCCGGGCGATGGAGGCAGTATCGCTGGGCTGGCTCAACCATTGGCTCGGTGCCGGCCTGGGAGCATTGAAGTACCTCTTGCTGACGAGCTTGCTGATTGGTGTCATCGAATTCATAGATGAAGACAATACGCTGATTAGTAAAACAAAAAAGAAAGAATCTGCGTTATATTATCCCATGGAAGAGTTTGCAGGGATATTCGTTCCCGCAGCAAAAGCAGTTACGGAGCAGATTGTAAACGGAGACATTGACTGATGCCGTAATCCGTGATTTGTAATTAGTAATATGTAATTATAGTAGAACTGATGCAACAAGAAGAACCCAATAAATATGTAAAGGAACTCACTCAGGAGAAGTATAAGTACGGTTTCACGACCGACGTGCATACGGATATCATTGAGCGCGGGCTGAATGAAGATGTAGTGCGGCTTATCTCTGAGAAGAAAGGAGAACCGGAATGGTTGCTGGAGTTCCGCCTGAAGGCATATCGCCACTGGCTGACATTGGAGATGCCTACATGGGCACATCTCCGCATTCCCGAAATAGATTATCAGGCCATATCCTACTATGCCGACCCCACGAAGAAGAAGGAAGGACCCAAAAGTGTGGATGAAGTGGATCCTGAGTTGGTAAAGACTTTCAATAAACTGGGCATTCCCTTGGAGGAACAGATGGCATTGAGCGGTATGGCGGTGGATGCCGTCATGGACTCGGTGTCTGTAAAGACAACCTTCAAGGAGACGCTGATGGAGAAGGGCATCATCTTCTGCTCGTTCAGCGAGGCTGTGCGCGAACATCCCGACCTGGTGCAAAAGTACCTTGGCTCGGTGGTGTCCTATCGTGATAATTTCTTTGCGGCGCTGAACTCGGCGGTATTCTCTGACGGCTCTTTTGTATATATCCCGAAGGGGGTACGTTGCCCGATGGAGTTGTCTACCTATTTCCGCATCAATGCCCGCAATACGGGACAGTTCGAAAGGACCTTGATTGTGGCGGATGATGATGCGTACGTTTCCTACCTGGAAGGTTGTACGGCTCCGATGCGTGACGAGAACCAGTTGCATGCAGCCATTGTGGAAATTGTGGTGCACGACCGTGCGGAAGTGAAATACAGCACGGTGCAGAACTGGTATCCCGGTGATGCCGAAGGACGGGGTGGCGTCTATAACTTTGTGACGAAGCGCGGCCACTGCAAAGGGGTGGACAGCAAACTGTCCTGGACACAGGTGGAAACCGGTTCGGCCATTACCTGGAAATACCCGTCTTGTATATTGTCGGGTGATAATTCGATTGCCGAGTTCTATAGTGTGGCAGTGACCAACAACTACCAGCAGGCAGATACAGGCACAAAGATGATTCATCTTGGGAAGAATACCCGGAGCACCATTGTGAGCAAAGGCATCTCTGCCGGAAAGAGCGAGAATTCTTACCGCGGCTTGGTGCGCGTGGCGCAGAAGGCCGACAATGCCCGCAATTACAGCCAGTGCGATTCCTTGCTGCTTGGCGACAAATGCGGTGCGCATACTTTCCCCTACATGGATATCCACAACGAAACGGCTATCGTGGAGCATGAGGCCACTACCAGCAAGATTAGTGAAGACCAGATATTCTACTGCAACCAGCGCGGCATATCTACGGAAGATGCCGTAGGGCTGATTGTGAACGGTTATGCCAAGGAGGTATTGAACAAACTTCCGATGGAGTTTGCCGTGGAGGCACAGAAGCTACTTGCCGTTTCGCTGGAAGGAAGCGTAGGGTGATTATTGGAATTATAAATTATAAATATCATGTTAGAGATAAAAGACCTGCATGCCAGCATCAATGGCAAAGAAATATTGAAAGGCATCAACCTGACCATACGTGATGGAGAAATACATGCGCTGATGGGGCAGAACGGTGCCGGTAAAAGTACATTGAGCAATGTGTTGGTGGGGCATCCTGCTTACGAAGTAACGCGCGGTTCCATTACCTTTAACGGCAAGGACCTGCTTGCCATGAGTCCTGAAGACCGTGCACATGAAGGAATTTTCCTTTCTTTCCAGGCTCCGGTGGAGATTCCGGGCGTCTCGATGGTGAACTTCATGCGTGCTGCCGTGAATGAGCAGCGCAAGTACCGCCATCTGCCCGCTTTGTCGGCCAGCGAGTTCTTGAAACTGATGCGTGAGAAGCGTGCCATTGTGGAATTGGACAACAAGCTTGCCAACCGTAGCGTGAACGAAGGTTTCAGCGGCGGTGAGAAGAAGCGTAACGAGATATTCCAGATGGCGATGCTGGAACCTACTTTCGCCATTCTGGACGAGACGGACTCCGGCTTGGATGTAGATGCCCTGCGCATTGTGGCCGATGGTTTCAACAAACTCAAGACAGCGGAAACCAGTGCCATGGTCATCACCCATTACCAGCGCCTGTTGGACTACATCAAACCCGATACGGTGCATGTGCTGCTTGGCGGACGCATCGTGAAGACCGGCGGACCGGAATTGGCGAAGGAGATTGAGACACGTGGCTTCGACTGGATAAAGAAGGAAGCAAGTGAATTATAAACTCATAATCTGAAAACATGAGTGTAGAACAACAATACATAGACCTTTTCTCCCAGACGGAGACGATGATATGCCGGCATAGTGCCGAGGTGCTGAATGCGCCGCGTGCAGCTGCCTTTGCCGACTTTGAGCGCCTGGGATTTCCCACCCGTAAGCAGGAGAAGTATAAATATACGGATGTCAGCAAGTTCTTTGAGCCGGACTATGGCTTGAACCTGAACCGGTTGGAAATTCCGGTGAATCCATACGAAGTGTTCAAGTGTGACGTCCCCAATATGAGCACTGCCCTTTATTTTGTGGTGAACGATGCTTTCTATGACAAGGCTTTGCCCAAGTCCCATCTGCCGGAAGGAGTCATCTTCGGCAGTCTGAAGGAGGTGGCCGAACAGAATCCGGAACTGGTGAAGAAATACTATGGCAAGCTGGCCGATACGGCGGAGGATGGTGTAACGGCGTTCAACACAGCTTTTGCACAAGACGGTGTCCTGTTCTATGTCCCTAAGAATGTGGTGGTAGAGAAGCCGGTTCAGCTGGTGAATATCCTGCGTGGCGACGTCAGCTTTATGGTGAACCGCCGTGTGCTGATTATCCTGGAAGAGGGCGCGCAAGCCCGTTTCCTGGCATGTGACCATGCAATGGACAGTGTGAACTTCCTGGCAACACAGGTGATAGAAGTCTTTGCCGGTGAAAATGCCGTCTTCGATTTCTATGAGCTTGAGGAGACGCACACCAGTACGGTGCGCATCAGCAACATGTATGTAAAGCAGGAAGCCAACAGTAATGTATTGCTGAATGGCATGACCCTGCACAACGGCACTACGCGCAATACCACCCATGTGACGCTTGCCGGTGAACATGCGGAGTTGAATCTTTGCGGCATGGCCATTGCAGACAAGAACCAGCATGTGGACAATAATACAACCATCGACCACGCTGTGTCTGACTGTACCAGCAATGAACTGTATAAATATGTCCTTGACGACCAGGCAGTAGGCGCTTTCGCCGGTTTGGTCCTGGTGCGTCCTGATGCACAGCATACCAACTCGCAACAGACCAACCGGAATCTCTGTGCCACCCGCGATGCACGCATGTACACCCAACCACAGTTGGAGATTTATGCAGATGACGTGAAGTGCAGTCATGGCGCTACCGTGGGGCAGCTCGATGAAAGCGCTCTCTTCTATATGAGACAGCGTGGCATTCCGGTACGTGAGGCGCGTCTGCTGTTGATGTTCGCTTTTGTCAACGAAGTCATCGACACCATCCGTTTGGATGCTTTGAAGGACCGGCTGCATCTGTTGGTAGAGAAGCGTTTCCGGGGTGAGCTGAACAAATGCCAGGGATGTGCCATCTGTAAGTAAAGCCTCTCCCCCTGACGAGGGCGTGTCAAAACTCTGACGACGAGGGCATGTCAAAACGCTGACCGGCATCTCATTCTGTCATCCATAACTTATAATTCCGATTCATTATGAACAACGATACAAATAAGAGTGTCTTTTCTCCCCTCCCTACGGGGGAGGGGCTTGGGGAGAGGCTCCGGGCTGATTTCCCCATCCTCTCCCGCACCGTATATGGCAAGCCGTTGGTCTACCTTGACAATGGGGCGACTACGCAGAAGCCCCGCCAAGTGGTGGATGCCATTACGGACGAATACTATTCGGTGAACGCCAATGTGCATCGCGGAGTACATTTCCTTTCACAGCAGGCTACGGAGTTGCATGAGGCTTCGCGTGAGACGGTCAGGAAATTCATCAATGCCCGCAGCACGAATGAGATTGTCTTCACCCGTGGTACGACGGAGAGCATCAACCTGCTTGTCTCCAGCTTCGGTGAGGAATTCATGCAGGAGGGAGATGAGGTGATTCTTTCCGTGATGGAGCATCATAGCAACATTGTTCCCTGGCAGTTGCTTGCCGCCAAGCGGGGAATTGCCATCAAGGTGATTCCGATGAATGACAAGGGCGAACTTTTGTTGGATGAATATCGGCAGTTGTTCTCCGAACGTACCAAGATTGTCAGTGTGGCGCATGTCTCCAATGTGCTGGGTACGGTCAATCCCGTCAAGGAGATGATTTCCTTTGCCCATGAGCAAGGCGTTCCGGTGCTTGTGGACGGTGCCCAGTCCATTCCCCACATGCCGGTGGACGTGCAGGATTTGGATGCCGATTTCTACGTTTTCTCCGGCCATAAGGTATATGGTCCTACGGGGGTAGGTGTGCTTTACGGCAAAGAGGAGTGGCTGGACAGGCTGCCTCCCTATCAGGGCGGTGGAGAGATGATTCAGCATGTCTCTTTTGAGAAGACCACCTTCAATGAATTGCCGTTCAAGTTTGAGGCCGGTACGCCGGATTATATCGGTACCACCGGGCTTGCCAAGGCTTTGGACTATGTCTCGCTGGTTGGGATGGACAAGATTGCCGCATACGAGCATGAACTGACCGGGTATGCCATGCAGCGTTTGAAGGAGATTCCCGGTATGCGCATCTTTGGAGAGGCTGAGGAAAAGGGCAGTGTCATATCGTTTCTGGTAGGTGATATTCATCATTTCGACATGGGGACCTTGCTCGACCGTCTTGGCATTGCCGTACGCACGGGACATCATTGTGCCCAGCCGCTGATGCAGCGTCTTGGCGTCGAAGGGACGGTACGTGCGTCTTTCGGGCTCTACAACACCAAAGAAGAGATAGACGTGCTGGTGGCAGGCATCGCCCGTGTCAGCCGGATGTTCTGACAAAAGCGGTTCCTTGCAACCTTTTTCCCGTTGCTTGCGTCTAATATGGCAACAACCAAAAATATTGAATTATGTTAGTAACAACAACCCCGACTATTGAGAGTGGACGTATCACCCGTTATTATGGCATCGTTTCCGGTGAAACGATTATCGGTGCCAATGTGTTCCGCGATTTCTTTGCCAGCATCCGTGACGTGGTGGGCGGGCGAAGCGGTTCTTATGAAGAAGTGTTGCGTGAAGCCAAGGAGACTGCTCTGCGCGAGATGCAGGAAAATGCCCGTGTCATGGGAGCCAATGCCGTGATTGGCGTCGACCTGGATTATGAAACGGTAGGAGGCAGCGGCAGCATGCTGATGGTTACGGCCTGCGGTACGGCAGTAACGGTGGAGTAATAAAAAAGCACATCATCTTTTGGTTTGGAAAAGATGATGTCTTTTGTCCGGACAGATGATAGCTGAATTCAACTTGCAAATGCAACAGAATTCTGATTAATAATTTGTTTAAATTTTTCGTTTGGCGTGAGGTATCCAAGTCTTTTACGAGGTCGATTAT
>CAJJYX010000091.1 GCA_905197435.1 uncultured Bacteroides sp. | reverse complement strand
ACCACAAAAGGCATAAAAAAAGGCTATCTATCCCAGACAGCCAATCTTTCGTTAACCTTAAATCTAATACTATGAAAAACACATTGCAAATGTACGGACTTCTCCGAATTCTCCAAAAATTCGGTCTGTAACAGTCTCATTTATAACACGGTTTAATAGGAATATGACGTTGTTAACAGATAGAGGCTGGTCAAATAAGAAATTTTCACTATCTTCATCCCCGAAATCGGACATCATAAATCAAAAAATATTCGGCCATGATTCATACCATACTCGATACAGACCTCTACAAATTCACAACCTCGTATGCCTACATCAAGCTGTTTCCCTATGCCATGGGCACTTTCAGTTTCAAGGACAGGGACGAAACCGCCTATACGGATGAATTCCTTCAAGAACTGCGGGAAGCAGTAAACAGCCTGGCACAGATAGCACTGACTACCGAAGAGCTGGAATACATGACACGCCATTGCCGTTTCCTGCCGAGGGTCTATTGGGAATGGCTCTCCTCCTTCCGCTTCCAGCCGGAGAAAGTAGATATCCATCTGGACGAGAACCGGCACCTGAGCATCGAAATCACGGACTATCTATATAAGGCGACCCTTTACGAAGTTCCCCTGCTTTCCATCGTTTCCGAAATCAAGAACTGGGCTTGGGGAAATGTGCCCGATATGGACAGCATTCTCTGCAAACTGTCCGAAAAGGTGGCACTGTCAAACCGATACCGACTGTATTTTTCAGAGTTTGGCACCCGGAGACGCTTCTCGTTCGAGGTGCATGACAAAGTCATAGAGCGTCTGAGGGAGACTGCCGAATATTGTACCGGAACCTCCAACTGCCACTTCGCCATGAAATACGGCATGAAGCCGATGGGAACACATCCGCATGAATGGTTTATGTTCCACGGCGCGCAGTTCGGCTACAAACACGCCAACTACATGGCATTGGAAAACTGGGTGAACGTGTACGACGGCGACTTGGGTATCGCACTGTCCGATACTTATACCTCAGGCATCTTCCTGAACAACTTAAGCCGCAAGCAAGCCAAGCTGTTCGACGGTGTACGCTGCGACTCCGGCGATGAATTCGACTTCACCGACAAGCTCGTTGCCCGCTACCGCGAACTGGGCATCGATCCGACCACCAAAACCATCGTCTTCAGCAATGCGCTGGATTTTGACAAGGCACTCGACATTCAGGAGCATTGCAGAGGCAAAATCCGTTGTTCTTTCGGCATCGGCACCAATCTGACGAACGATACGGGCTTCAAACCGTCCAACATCGTAATGAAGCTGACACAGTGCAAAATGAACGTCAACCAGGAATGGCGCGAATGCGTAAAACTGTCTGACGATGCAGGAAAGCACATCGGCAGCGAAGCGGAAGTACGGGCATGCCTGTATGATTTGAGGCTCGGACAGCAAGCAGGAAGCCTAAGTTGAGAGTGGCTTCCCGATGGTTAGCGATAGATGCTCACTGTTTTTTCCTCTTGTAGGCAAACTCTTGCCATTTCTCTTCCGGCCAGTCCTGCCGCTGCATCTCCATGCGAGCCATGACAAAGAACAAGTCCGAAAGACGGTTGATGAAACACAGGATGCCCTCGTTTATGAGGTCTTGGCGGTGAAGTGTCCACAAGCGGCGTTCGGCACGGCGGGCTATGGTGCGGGCAAATTGCAGTTGGGCAGATGCAGGAGTACCGCCGGGCAGAAGAAAGTAGCCGTTGTCCGTCAGCAAGACAGTCATGGCATCCATCTCCTGCTCACAGCGCAGCGTGAGTTCTGTTACGGAAAGCGGATTGGGGTTCACCACTCCTGAAGGGGTGGCCACATGGCTCATCACGACCATCAACTCCCTCTGTATGGCATGCAGCAACTCCTGCCAGCCATCTTCTGCCGGAAGCATGGAACGTACGATGCCAATCACGGCATTAAGTTCATCAAGGCATCCGTTTGCCTCGATACGTATATCGTCTTTCGGAACACGCGTACCACCGTGAATACCTGTCGTTCCTTTGTCTCCTGTTCTGGTATAGACTCTTTTCATTCTCCGTTCCACAAGCAATAAATATTCAGCTTCATATTAAGTGAAAACAAAAATACTCCACTATTTCGAGAACACAAACGAAATTACATAAAATATCAATGCGCTATCCGGACTTTTTCATAATGAATTCAAACTTAGATTGGGACTGTTTTTAATCAAGGGATGATTAAAAAGCAAAAAACGGACGGACATGCCATGCGGAAGTTTTATTATATCCTTGTAAGCAAATTCTTTTCCATCCATATAAGGGATCATCAATGTGCCAGAGAAGCATCCAGCTTCTACCTTTATCATATTGAGAACTGCAACTAAAACCAAGTCTGTAGTTCACGTTAAACTGTGGTAACGATTTACCAACTTTGGATAACTGTCCTTTTAATTTATCCAAAGTTTCCTGTCCCCACTTTTCGTCTTGTAAACCATTACTGGTATTGTGCTGAAAGTTTTCCGGAGATCTTCCACAAATATTCACCAACATATCAAACCATTGCCCTATACTTGGCAAAAACCACGGACTGCGTTCGAGCCCATCCGGCACTTTATTGTCGTTATTGTAAGTTTTCACCAGATAAAAAGCACGACAGTCACTTTTAAAAGATGCATCATCCTCATGGTTTGCCAGCATCTGTAAGGTTTCAGAGTACCCGTTCATGTTATTCTTTATTCTGCTAAAATCATGCTTTGACTTCACATCATCCATCGATATTGTATCAATACCTGCTTCTATCAAATCCACCGGTCCCCAATTTCCTTCTTTCAAAATATCCAACATCATCACATAGGCATGATTCCATCCCTTTTCATTGCATTTCTTGTCTGTCATCCTTTTCGGATCGCAAGTAATTACCATTCCGATAGCATTTTTATAATCATAGATTTTCCCATCTTCTTCCAACATTCCGTTTCCTGGATGTACCTCTATTCTTCTATCGATTTCGTTCTGAAAGATAAAATCCCCGGGAGAAAGCTTTCTTTCTATACTTCCTTTACCGGGTACGGGACTGATAACCTTCAGAGTATAGCTTTTTCCAGAAGCAAGAGTGATGGAGCTGCCCGAATAATTTATCTTTATATTCGTATCATCTCTTCCATTGGTAGTCGTATAATTTCCGGTAACCCATGCGTTTGCTTGTGACGGAACAATGGCACAATATTTCAAAGAATCTATCTGATATGGAGTAATACCATTCAGACTCACATTAATAGCTGCCGAGTCTGTTCCTAAAACCCTCGATTCCATATGGTAAACAAAGCCTGCCTTTTCAGGGGCAAAACAACCTACGTATACTTGTGGTTGCAACACAAGCAATGCAAACTGGTGTTGAAACTGCAAGCTCAGGATTATTCTGGAAGAATTGTCAATAGCAGGTACGCCGGTGGCAATCAACAAGTCGCTGACAATATGCTTTTCTGTTGTGGACTGGTCTTTCGAAGGTTGCAGTTTTTCATTCCCGGTCAGTGAGGCAATAGCTCCGTCCATACCCTTTGAGACATCTATTGTGATATTCCTCCTATATGGATAGTATGCGACATAACTCACTCCATCATACCAATAAAGTGTACCATTTCCCACCGGATTCCAACTGCCGCTTGACATATTGTAAACCAATTTGGCATTATCAATATTATCCATTATAGCACCGTCCTTTATGGCAAAAACACCAATCGAATCACCATCGACAAACTCCATTTTAAAATGTTCATCCCTTACAGAGGTACGTGTAGAGGACTTTCCTGCATGGGAGAACTCTTCAAAATCAGCCACTATAGCCCGGATTGTAAAGGGGACTCCCTCACAGCCCCCTTTCATACCTCCATTGTTTGTTTCGCATTCGTCGGTGCATGCACTACAGACTAAAAGGATACTCAAAAAGACTGTTCCAGTGAAAAATTCAGTATATTTTTTCATATTATCTTACTTTAAACAGATTGGCGCCTTTTTGCGAAGTTCAGAATTGCCCCATCTGGTCAATCAGTTTCTTGTTTTTCCTCCGTTCCAATAACGGTCTCGGTTTCAGTATTCCCTTCCCATGATACGGGACCGTTCTCTGGCATCACAGTAATTGCCTTTCTTGCTATACCTATAGTATAGCTGACAGCCCTTCCCGAAGCCCAATTGTCAGTCAGAGGCAAAGACTGGTTTTCCATACTGACAGTTTGAACAACAAGAGCATTATTACTATCTTTGGCCGTATATTGATAAGAAATATTGAACTTACTTCCTGCCCCAGCAGGAAGCAGAAAGAAGGTTGCAAGCAGTTTTTTTTCTTCCATAATCGTATCCAGTACCGGAAAACTTATTATGCCGGTGGTAAAGCTTTCCTTTTCATCAGCCAATGGATATGTCCACTTCCAACCCATGTCACTATCTGTTGTAGGATTACAATAGGTAAGCAATCCACTCTTCATTCCCGTAATCGAGAAGGAAGTTACTGACTTTCCCTCCGTATTATCATTACTTTTTATATAGACATTGATTTTAGTCAGTGTATGATACAGTTTGAAACTCACATTACCCTCGTTTCGATCCATTACCGGAGTTGCGGCAAGCAAATCTATTTGCTCATTTACTACTACCGGAACGGTATAACCCAATACAGGAAATCCGCTTGCCGTTTCTTCATCCTGAAAAGAAAGGCTGTTGTTTTTTTCCTCACCCACATAAGGGGCATAAGCAAAAAAACTGATTTTATCTGTGGTGGAATTGTCCGGCCAAAACTTGACCGGACTATAAGACCACTTATCCTCATTCGGTTTCTTTTCAACAAGCTGGTTGTACATGAAATTCGGTATTGCTGTGTTTTCGTTGAATTTTCCATGTGTGAAATATGCGAACACACCTATCTTCTCAAGGTCGCCAACAATAACAAGTTCCTTGGCCCCCTTCGTCATCGGCACATCTCCAGAAAAGCCGATAGGAATATTCCCCTGTGGAAATCCGTTCGTGCTTTCTTCCCCACTGCATGCTCCCAGCAACAAAGGCAATACAAGGAAAATGCTGCACAGCTGCTTTATTCCTATATTTTTTGCTTTTCTTTTCATGCTTTTACCTAAATGTTACTATCTCCACCACTGGTCCAAGCCGTCATATCGTCAGCAACAGCAATGCTAATAGCATTCATCTTGACAGTCAATATATACGTATGCTGTGTTCCTTTTTTAAAAGTTCCTTGCGGCAATTTGACTTCTTTATCCGTCACAGTACTTGTCAGATTACTACTATCATTCACCTTTGTCACAACATCATAACTAATCTTTAGACTCAAATCCCCTTCCTTGGCCGTACCGGTTTGGTTATTCACAGGAATGAAATAAAGGGCTTCCTTTTCTGAGAACAAAGTTGTTGCATCAGTATTACTACTCACGTCGACAGCACTCTTCTTATACCCCCATTGGTCAATGCCTGTTCTATTCACAAACTCACTAAGGTCTTGCTCAGCCGAAAAATAGGATGCGGCAGGTGAGGTGGCATCCCAGGCATCAGTGCCGAAATCATAAACTGCTTTGTTGTAAAGTATTCCACTTCCCGGAGACAGTTTTAATCCTGTTACAAAGATTTTTGTTTCAGCGCCCAGATTCACGTCCGGCTTCACTTTGACGTTAGCTATTTGAGTAAGCACATGGCTGAATTTGAACTGGACTGTTCCTTTGTTACCAGCATTGCTCTCAGAAGTCAAGTCTTTTATGGCAGTACGGCAATCCGTTACTAAATCCACCATATCTTTCCAATTATTTGAAGTCTTTACCTCAAAAGTGATTTTGGGGGCATCTTTATCACTCTGCGCCGATAAAGTTATTTTTGGGTCTGCTCCCTCTCCCGGCTTGGATTCATAAGGTGCATAAGCGAAGAAAGTTATTTTATCATCATTCGTCGGCCAAAAACGCAGAGAAGTATATCCCCAACTATCAGAAGTCCATGTAGCATGTTCATTATACATAAAATCGGGTGTTGTACCCATTTTCTCACTATCCCATCCTGCCTTAGTTGTTTTATAGGCAAAGATACCGAAACCCGTATCTGCCTCTTTCAGCGTGGACGTAGTGGTTTCCGTTCCTTTGGTCTGTACTCCCGTATATACGTCCAAACCGATTGTCCGGTCTGCATCCGGATGTATCTCCGTAACTTCATTTTGCGAGCAACCGGCTATCGTCAGTGCTACCATCACCATCAATAAACTTTTCGTTTCCATCTTCTGTTCATTATTAATTAATATTATAGCCTCAAATATCTATATCACTGTTCACTTCATCATCCCAGTCATCCACATTGGCATCAAAGCCCGAACTTCCTTCAACTTCCACATCAGGTACATTTTCTTCGCACGTCATGTCGATGAAAAAGCTCATTCTTCCGCCTTCTTCTACCCGACTTATTTTCAGGTCGTCAAAATCTTCTTCAAATGTGGTTTTCCCGTCCATCAACTCTGCTTTCAAATGCAGATTATGCGAAATCCCCGTATCAAACCCCAACACACTGATAGTAGCGCTTAATATTCCATCCGTCACCGATCCGGAATCATAAGCGAAATTGCTCAAACAGAACTCCTGCGCCACAGTTTTTTCAGAAATCTGTCCAGAAGCGAGAGACACAGATTCTGCAATGCCGTCCAGTTTACAAGTAGCATTACGTATATTGTTCATCCCTTTGATGTGAATTTTAACCGTTATCTTTTGAGTCAGCTTTTGAGGAGAGAAACAGAGTTGGCAAGCATTTTTACTATCGGCATTTTTTTTGCCACTCCGGTTAGCCATAATCGATAAATAATTTCCCGACATGCCTGAAGTCACTTCAAAACCGTCCATACAATCAACTGCAAGTTCGTCTGGACTATCCGTAATGATTATCTCTGCAGCTGGTTCATCCTTTGTCACCACATTTTTGACATGTGCCTCCAACGTCCGGTAGGCATCTTCTCCCCTAAAGCCGAGGTTACCAAAATCATCAAATGAACGGTTGAAGAGGATGACGTCATAACATCCTTCTTTCAGATACACAGTCTTATACATTCGGTCGCCCATCAACACCACAATGGGAATACTGCCATCCGTAGGGTAGAATACAGTGGTGGCACCATAATCCTGTTCCTTTTCGTTCAATCCCGACCGGCTCCAATTGGCACAGATCATGATTTCGGTCTCAAGGGAGTAAAACTGCTCACGATGGTTGCAAGCAACTGACATGAAGAAAACGAAACTATAAAACACCCACAATAGCAGCATGTTTCTCAATGCAGAAAGTAAGTGTTTTATATTTATAAGCATCATTTATAATTTGCTTTATTAAGCCGTTACTTACCAAGTAACACTTCCCTTACCAGAGCCATTGTCAGACGGCATTTTTCATGCCACTTTCTTTTCACTATATCTTGCAACCGAGATTATCAATTCTTCATTGGCCGCATCCACCTTTTCATTCTCAAAAGGTTTCAGGTATGTTTCCGTCACTTTGATAGAGAAATGGCCCAATGCTTTGCTGATGATACCGATACTCATTCCTGCATGAAAAGCCAACGTAGCCCACGTATGGCGGGCCACGTATGAGCTGAGCTTCACACCGGGTAGTAGCAGGGACGCTATTTTTTCAAGCTTCAGATTGAAATTACGAAGAGCCCGAAGATAGTCCATATACAGTTCCTTATCCTTCTTCATCTTCCCACCCCGTCCCTTCTTGCTCTCTTGCCTATATAGAATCGGAAAGAGATAGATAGAATCCGGATTCCTGCTTTTAAACTCTTTCATCAGTTCCGCCGCTTCTTTGGAAATACGCACCGTCATCTGCCGTCCTGTTTTGTGACGGCTATATACAATGCGATTCCCTTTCACATCTTGTTTACGCAGATAAGCGAGGTCAATGAACGGCATTCCCCGGAATAGGAACATCAATAAAAAATAAGCCAATGCACACCGCAGATTTAAAGGCAATTTTCCAAAGTCTGCACACAGCAATGTACTCATCTGTTCCAATTCCAGCGCCCGTTTAGTCTGTGCTTCCACCTTTGTATACACGTCATCAAATAATTTCGGATTATAGGGCAACACATTTTCACCGACCATCCGATGATATACCGCCTTCAAGTTCCGCATATAGGTAGAAATAGTGTTCAGGCTCAATCCCTTAGGTTCTCTTTTCCACTTTCTCATTCCTTCCCGCCTCATCCATTCTTCATACTCCTTCAACCTGCCTGGCGTAAAGACCTCGTCCACCGGCATCGGCATTCCTGCCCCACCATAAAACTCCGCGATAGATTTCAACGCATACGTATATGTATGTGCCGCCGAGCGCTTCTTATCCGCTTCCAACTGCTCAATCACCGTCTGCATATAAGATGCCAAATCCGGCATCTTCATGGGTCCCCCCATTTCTACATTCTTTTCTTTTTTACTCATAATAATCTGATTTTCAAATCCGCACCCTACGCATATCTTGAAACGACCACGTTGATGGGGAAAATTTATGAGTACAAAGTAAAGTATATAAGAAAATTATAAAGAATACATCGGGATAAATAAATTTGTTCACTAAAACAAACCGGTTCAAAGGAGTTTTTACAAGATTAGGTTCCACCGAACAAAGACATCACATTCGTCTCGCCCCAATACAGATGCGTATAACTGGCTATCAGGTTCTTATAGCGAAAGACGGGAGTGGTTACCTTCTCTCCTTTGGTATTGTAGACCTGCGCAATCGAGGGAGGAAGACTGCACGCACCACCTTCTTTTCCACCAGCCTCGGGCACGGCAAACTGCGTATAATGGAATTCATGCCCTTTAAGCCGCCATCCGTTATAGTCAAACCAGCGGTATCCCAATGTCAGCCTCCTGCGTTTACGCTCGTTCGTAATGCTGAAAGGTAATACTCCTGCCATCTCATTTCCGATATTACCTACACTACTCCCGGCGCTTCTTCCATCTGTATCACTGCCTCCCCCATCCGTATCCCTATCAGAAAGGACGGACTGCGAAAGATATATCATCCCCCCGCATTCTGCCAGTGTCCTGCCACCGGCCTCTATATAACTGCGGATAGACTCCTTGGCAAGCCGTGCTCCGGCAAGCTCCTCTATACGGTTCTCGGGGTAGCCACCGGGCAGATAAAGCAAATCCGTTTCTTGCGGAATAGCCCGGTCATGCTCCGGATTGAAAAAAGTGACCGTGCCCAGACGGTGCAGAATATCCAGATGCTCCGCATAGATGAAAGAGAAGGATTCTTCATTGCGCGCCACCGAGATATGCAGCTTTCCCGACTCTGATAGCACCGGCTCCTCCACTGCAACCGCAGGCAACGGAAACGCAGTCTTCCCAAGCAGCAGGTTCCAGTCTACATGTTCCTCCAGCAGCCTTGCCAACATATCCACCCCTTCCGTTTCCTTAGAGCGGCTGAAATCAAGTCCCAGATGGCGCGACTCCTGCTCTAATTCTTTTTGTTTGGGCAGATAGCCCAGACAAGTCACGTTCAAGTCCTCACAGACCTCCTGCAACATCCGGTAGTGGCGAGGCGAACCGACACGATTGAAGATAACACCCGCCACACGTATATCCGGACGGAAATTGATGAACCCCGACAATAAAGGAGCCATGGAATAGGCAGCCGACTTGGCATCGACCACCAACACCACGGGGATGCCCAGCAGCCGTGCCACTTCCGCCGACGAACCCCGGTCGCGGTCGTACCCGTCGAACATGCCCATCATCCCCTCGACCACAGCAACGTCGGCATCTGCCGAATAGCGTGCATACAACTCAACGACATGTTCCTTGGATGCCATAAAAGTATCCAAATTAATGGAGGGACGGGCACACACTGCCTCGTGATATTTGGTGTCTATATAGTCGGGACCGCATTTAAAAGGTTGCACCTTCAGCCCCTTCTTCACAAACAATGCCATCAGTCCACGGCTGACAGTGGTCTTTCCACTACCCGACGTGGGGGCGGCAATCAAAAATCGGGAAATATTTCTCATCGTCTCGCTACTTTATATAATCAGTTCATAATCATCGACATCCAACAAGCGGTCGAATTTCAGGCCGACTTTCTCGAAATGGGACACATGCTTAAAGCCGAGGTTAAGGTGTAAAGTCCGGCTGGCTTCGTTCCCATCGGTGATACAAGCTATCAGCGCGCTGTAATTTCCAGAACGGCAAGCCTCTATCAACTCTACCATAAGCTGCCTGCCTATCCCCCGTCCCCGATATTCCGGATGCAGGTAGACGGTCGTTTCCAGGGTACCGGCATAAGCAGCCTTCTCTTTCCAGGCATGGGCATAGCAGTATCCCACCACCTGCTGTTCCACTTCATACACAAAATAAGGGTATCGGGCTGTTATCCCGATTATACGCGAAAGCATCTCTTCCACGGATAACGGTTTCATATCAAACGTCACCACCGTATGTAAAACGTACCCGTTATAAATCTCCGTTATCGCCTTTACGTCATCTTCCGGTTTTACTTTTCTAATCATAATTGCAGTTTATATTATAACCACAAAGTTAGTACAATTATCAGTATAAGTTGCCAACTTCGTTCAAAAGCTTTATCTTAGCCGCAAAAATAGAACATACCACCATGATAACCGAAGAACTCAAAAAACTCTACATCGCACATACCGGGCACGAACCGGAACAGATTGATGAACTCCCCTCCTCAGGTTCAAACCGCCGCTACTTCCGCCTCCACGGAAGCCCTACCCTGATTGGAGTAAGCGGTGAATCTGTAGAGGAAAACCGCGCTTTCCTCTACATGGCAGAGCACTTCCGCCAGAAGGGACTGCCCGTACCACAGGTATTCATCCGCTCCGAAGACAACATCTATTACCTTCAGGAGGACTTAGGCGACTCACTCCTCTTCAATGCCATCGAAAAGGGTCGCAAGTCCAGCGTATTCGGCGAGGAAGAGAAGCAGTTGCTACGCAAGGCCATCCGCCTGCTGCCTGCCGTGCAGTTTGCCGGAGCCGACGGCATGGACTTCTCCTACTGCTACCCGCAGGCTGAGTTCAACAGCCGCAGTATCCTGTGGGACTTGAACTACTTTAAATACTGCTTCCTCAAAGCAACGGGCATGGACTTTCAAGAAGACCGCCTGGAAGACGACTTTCAAAAGATGGCGGACGTGTTGCTCCGCAGCAGCTCGGCCACCTTCATGTACCGCGACTTCCAGAGCCGCAACATCATGATAAAGGACGGTGAACCTTGGCTCATCGACTTTCAGGGCGGGCGTAAAGGTCCGGTCTATTATGATGTGGCCTCCTTTCTGTGGCAAGCCAAAGCCAACTATCCGGACAGTCTCCGCCAAGAACTGCTGAAGGAATACATCGACGCCCTACGCAAATACCAACCCGTGGACGAGGCTTATTTCTATGCCCAGCTGCGCCACTTCGTGCTCTTCCGCACCATGCAGGTGCTGGGTGCCTACGGCTTCCGCGGTTACTTCGAGAAGAAGCCTCACTTCATACAGAGTGTCCCCTTCGCCATCGAGAACCTGCGACAACTGCTTCAGGAGCCCTACCCCGAATATCCCTACCTCTGCCGGATTCTGCGCGAGCTCACCGAGTTGAAGCAATTTACAGACGATCTGCAAAAGCGCCGCCTCGTGGTGAAAGTCACCAGCTTTGCCTACAAGAAAGGCATTCCCGAAGATTCCACAGGCAATGGCGGAGGCTTCGTCTTTGACTGCCGTGCCGTGAACAACCCCGGCAAATACGAACGCTACAAGCCTTTCACAGGACTGGACGAGCCCGTTATCCGCTTCCTGGAAGACGACGGCGAGATAACCGTATTTCTGGAACATGCCTACGCCCTTGTCGATGCTTCCGTGAAGCGCTACATGGAGCGCGGCTTCACCAATCTGTCAGTCTGCTTCGGCTGCACGGGAGGACAGCACCGCTCCGTATATTCGGCACAACATCTGGCAGAACATCTTAACAAGAAGTTCGGCGTGCAGGTGAATCTGATTCATCGAGAACAGAATATTGAACAAACGTTTAAATAATTAATGAAAGCTATGATTTTCGCCGCCGGCCTGGGCACCCGGCTGCGCCCTTTGACAGACAATATGCCCAAAGCACTCGTTCCCGTGGCAGGAAAGCCGATGCTGGAACGGGTGATATTACGGTTGAAGGAGGCTGGGTTCAATGACATCACCGTCAACATCCACCACTTCGGGGAACAGATTATCGACTTCCTCCGTGCCAACAGCAACTTCGGGGTGGACATTCACATCAGCGATGAACGGGATATGCTGCTCGATACCGGAGGAGGCATCAAGAAGGCGCGTCCTTTCTTGGACGGACAAGAACCTTTCCTTGTGCACAACGCAGACATTCTGACAGACATTGACCTCGCTGCATTCTATCACCATCACTTGGAGAGTGATGCGGAATCGACCCTGCTCGTGAGTGAGCGCAAGACTTCACGCTATCTCTTGTTTGACGACAACTACCAACTGCATGGCTGGGTCAACAAGTCCACCGGCGAGGTGAAGCCGGAAACTTTTGACTATCAGGAAGGAAAATACCGCGAACTCGCTTTCGGAGGCATACATGTTATCTCTCCCACCCTCTTCCGATTGATGGAGGACGAACGGTGGAGCGGCAAGTTCTCCATCATTCCTTTCTACCTGTCCACCTGCACAAAGACGCACATACAAGGTTATCCGCTGAAAGGATTCCGATGGTTCGACATCGGAAAACCGGAGACGCTGGCTGAAGCGGAAAGTTTTTTCCATCCATAACCTTTGCATCGTTAATTATATCAATATCAATTAATATGAGAACCGATATAGAAATAAATAAGCCAAGTCCCAAGTTTCA
>CAJJYX010000090.1 GCA_905197435.1 uncultured Bacteroides sp. | reverse complement strand
ATAGACCACTTTCGCACCGAAGTTACAAAGCTCCGTAGCTTCCACATAGCTCAATTCATTGATAGTGTATGCCCTGGAAATCACACGCGGGTCAGCTGTCATGAATCCGTCTACATCCGTCCAGATTTCCAGACTGTCAGCATCCAGTGCGGCAGCAATAATTGCCGCTGTATAGTCGGAACCACCTCTACCCAGGTTCGTTACCTCTCCCGTCATTTTGTCTGTGGAGATAAAACCCGGAACCAGCACACGCTTGGGCAGACTGCTGAATGTTTCGCGTACCAACGAATTTGTCAAGTCTGTGTCCAGCACATGCTTGGAGTGCTTCTTCTCTGTCTTGATAAACTTACGCGAATCAAACCAATCAGCTCCCGTCAACTGGGCTACAATGATGGATGAAAGACGCTCACCATAGCTCACAATCGTATCAGACGTCTTTTGCGAAAGATCCTTTATCAGATAAATGCCTTGGAAGATATCTTTCAATTCATTTAGCAATTCACCAATCTGGCGTTGCAAAGCGACCTGCGCCTCGCCTGCCGGAATCACTTCCTTAATCATTTCCACATGACGGTAGACAATCTCCCGGAACTCACTCTCGTAAGAAGCATCACCGGCTGCCGCCATCTTGGAGGTATTAATCAACTTGTCCGTGATGCCGCCTAATGCGGACACTACCACGATAACCGGTTCATCGACTGCTTCTACAATTCTCTTGACGCTCAAAATACTGTTCACGGAACCTACGGACGTTCCGCCAAATTTCATTACTTTCATTTCTCTTTATATTGTTGAGATGGTTGATACAATGTGTCGGAAACAAGCTGCTACGGCTTGCATTGACTTTAACTAATTGGAAAAAAACTGCTTGAAAATGGTGTAACACGTAGAAACACAAAATACTATCCCTAACCCCTAAGGGTCATGGTCCACATGGATGTGACTGTATGTTGATAGTACTTGTTCATAGCCTCTTGTTTCTATCATTTACGATAAGTGTTGCAAAAGTAACAATAAAAACATTCAATCTATCACTTTTTGCGACTTTTTTGCGATAAAAGTACAGAAAGTTTCTAAGAAGACAAGAAATATGCACAACTCTCAGCCTGTATTTTTGTACTTTCCTCCTTTTTTTTCTATATATCCGTCCATTCTTTTATAACATTTTGCTATCACTTTCAAGATATATCATTATATTTGCATGGAAAACATGAAAGAAAAGTGCGTATGGACCCAGACAATACTTCCGTTTTGCTAATATACACCGGTGGAACCATTGGAATGATAGAGAATACAGTAACCGGCGCCTTGGAAAGCTTCAACTTCGAGCAGTTGCAGAAACATGTTCCCGAACTCCAAAGGTTTACGTTCCGTATAGACACTTTTCAATTCGACCCACCCATGGACTCTTCAGACATGGATCCCGATGCTTGGCGCAAACTGGTACACGTCATCAGCGACAACTATGATTTGTATACGGGTTTCGTCATTCTGCACGGCACAGACACCATGGCTTATACAGCATCCGCACTCAGCTTCATGCTTGAGGGGCTGAACAAACCCGTCATCCTGACCGGTTCACAACTGCCTATCGGCGTACTCCGGACAGATGGCAAGGAAAATCTACTTACCAGTATTGAAATAGCCACCGCCTGCCATGCCAACAAACAGCCTATCGTCCCCGAAGTCTGCATCTTCTTTGAAAACCATTTGATGCGCGGCAACCGTACCACCAAAATGAATGCGGAGAACTTCAATGCTTTCCGCTCCTTCAATTATCCGGTACTCGCTTCCGCCGGCATCCATATTAAATACAATAACGTACAAATCCATACGCATGGCACTTCCCGCAAACTGGAGCCCCATTATCTGCTCGATACCAACATAGCCATACTGAAACTGTTTCCCGGCATCCAAAAAAATATTGTGGCCGCCATACTGGCCACAGAAGGGCTGAAGGCCGTAGTCCTCGAGACCTACGGTTCCGGAAATGCTCCCCGCAAAGAATGGTTCCTCCGTCTCTTGCGCAATGCCTGCGAACGGGGCATCATCATTGTCAATGTTACCCAATGCAGCGCCGGCACTGTTGAAATGGAACGGTATGAAACCGGTTACCAACTGATGCAGGCAGGAGTCGTCTGCGGATACGACAGCACGACAGAATCTGCCGTAACCAAGCTGATGTTCCTCTTAGGGCATGATTATCCGCCAGCCGAAATACGCGAATTGATGGGACGACCGCTGGCAGGAGAGATCACAGTATAAGCATCCGATACACAATTTGTCCCTAAAAACCCTGTATGATTCTGTCAAGCTTGCATCGAAAAATCGTACCTTTGGGCAATTATTTTAGAAGGGATGTCAACTATGACTAAAGAAAAGACGGTTTATGTATGCAGCAATTGCGGGCAGGAATCTCCCAAATGGGTAGGCAAATGTCCGTCGTGCGGAAAGTGGAACACGTATGTGGAAGAAGTGGTACGGAAAGAAGTGGTAAACAAACGCCCTGTATCGGGCATAGAAATAGCTAAGGCCAAGCCCGTAACCCTACATGAAATCGTAGCCAATGACGAACCGCGCATCGACCTCCATGACGCCGAACTGAACCGCGTGCTGGGTGGCGGACTGGTACAAGGCTCTCTTGTATTGATTGGCGGCGAACCGGGTATCGGGAAATCCACCCTGGTACTGCAAACCGTACTCCGTATACCGGAAAAACGTATCCTCTATGTATCCGGTGAAGAAAGCACCCGCCAGTTGAAACTGCGCGCCGACCGCCTGACAAGCACATCCAGTGACTGCCTCATCGTGTGCGAAACGTCCCTGGAACAGATTTACGTCCACGTCAGAAACATCCGCCCGGACATAGTCATCATCGACTCCATACAGACAATTTCTACCGAAACCCTTGAATCGTCACCGGGCAGTATCGCCCAAGTGCGGGAATGTTCCGCCTCCATCCTGCGCTTTGCCAAGGAAACGCATACGGCGGTTATCCTTATCGGACATATCAATAAGGAAGGCAGCATAGCCGGTCCTAAGGTACTGGAACATATCGTAGATACCGTACTCCAGTTTGAAGGCGACCAGCATTATATGTACCGCATCCTGCGGAGTATCAAGAACCGCTTCGGAAGCACAGCCGAACTGGGTATCTACGAAATGCGGCAGGACGGGTTGCGCCAGGTGAGCAATCCATCCGAACTGCTACTGAGCCAAGACCATGAAGGCATGAGCGGTATAGCCATTGCCTCTGCAATAGAAGGCATCAGACCGTTCCTCATCGAGACGCAGGCACTGGTCAGCAGCGCCGTATATGGAAACCCGCAACGCTCTGCCACAGGTTTCGATATCCGGCGCATGAACATGCTGTTGGCCGTATTGGAAAAACGTGTCGGCTTCAAACTGGCACAGAAAGATGTATTTCTCAACATTGCCGGCGGACTGAAAGTTAACGACCCCGCCATAGACCTGGCTGTCATCAGTTCCATTCTTTCCAGCAACATGGACACGGCCATAGAACCGGAGGTATGCATGGCGGGAGAAATCGGCCTGTCTGGCGAAATCCGTCCCGTGAACCGCATAGAACAACGCATCGGAGAAGCAGAAAAACTTGGCTTCAAGCGGTTCATACTTCCCAAGTACAATATGCAGGGACTGAACACGAAGAAGATTAAAATAGAATTGATACCGGTGCGGAAGGTGGAAGAAGCATTCCGCGCCCTATTCGGATAAGCATTATGATACAAGAATATCAACTACGCGTATTGCCCGAAGTAGCGGCAAACGAGCAACGGCTGAGAGACTACTTAGTACATGAAAAAGGACTGAATGCACGGGAAATAACTGCAACACGCATCCTGAAACGCAGCATCGATGCCCGGCAACGGACAATCTACATCAACCTTAACGTGCGGGCATATCTGAATGAAATGCCGAAGGAAGACGAATACCAGCATACTATATATAAGAATGTGGAAGGGAAACCACAAGTGATAGTGGTAGGCGCAGGCCCCGGAGGTCTCTTTGCCGCTCTGCGCCTGATAGAACTCGGCCTACGCCCCGTCATCGTAGAACGTGGCAAAGACGTACGGGAACGAAAGAAAGACCTGGCACAAATCAGCCGTCGGCAGGTTGTCGATCCGGAATCCAACTATAGCTTCGGAGAAGGAGGTGCCGGAGCATACTCAGACGGCAAGCTATACACGCGCAGCAAGAAGCGAGGGAATGTAGACAAAATTCTGAACGTCTTCTGCCAACACGGAGCCTCCACTTCCATACTGGTTGACGCACATCCGCACATAGGCACGGACAAACTGCCGCGTGTCATTGAAAACATGCGAAACACCATCATCGAATGCGGCGGCGAAGTTCATTTTGAAACACGCATGGACGCCCTGCTCATCGAGAAAGATGAAGTCAAAGGCATCGAAACCAATACCGGCAAAACTTTCCTTGGTCCTGTGATACTTGCCACCGGCCACTCCGCCCGGGACGTATACCGCTGGCTTGCCGCCAATAACGTGGAGATCGAAGCAAAAGGTATTGCCGTAGGCGTACGTCTGGAACACCCCGCCACCTTGATAGACCAGATACAATACCACAACCGTAACGGACGGGGAAAATACCTGCCCACTGCCGAATACAGCTTTGTGAATCAGGTGGACGGACGAGGAGTATACAGCTTCTGCATGTGTCCCGGTGGTTTTGTCGTGCCTGCCGCCAGCGGTCCCGAACAGATTGTAGTCAACGGGATGAGTCCCAGCAACCGCGGCTCCCGTTGGAGCAATTCGGGAATGGTAGTGGAGTTGCGCCCGGAAGACTTGGAGAATGGAGAATTGCCATGCGGAATGGAAGTACAATCCAATACTCCATCCTCCATTCTCCATTCTCCATTAAGCATGCTTTTCTTCCAAGAGTACCTGGAACGCCTCTGCTGGCAACAAGGCAATATGAAGCAAACGGCACCGGCACAAAGAATGGCAGACTTCACTAAGAAGAAATTAAGCTACGATTTACCGGAGACTTCGTATGCACCGGGGTTAGTTTCTTCACCTCTCCACTTTTGGATGCCTTCTTTCATAGCAGAGCGTTTGAGCAAAGGTTTCCAACTGTTTGGAAAATACAGCCACGGTTTCCTGACAAACGAAGCGGTAATGATTGGAGTAGAAACCCGTACATCGGCACCAATACGTATAATAAGGAATAAGGAAACACTGCAACATGTGCGCGTAAAAGGATTATTCCCCTGTGGAGAAGGTGCCGGATATGCCGGAGGCATTGTTTCTGCCGGAATTGACGGCGAACGATGTGCAGAAGCGGCAAAAGTTTTTCTTGATTAATCCATAATATTTACGTTAAAGTTTTGGATTCCCGTTTTTTATTGCTTATTTTGTAAACAATTATCACAGGCATGCTGTTATATTGCATTTATATATATAAATTTATATATGAGATTCATCATAAACATTGTATGCTTCCTATTCCTCTTACCTTTCATTGCCACGGCGCAAACGTATAAATACATAGGAGTGGAAAACGGGTTAAGCGACCGCAGAATCTTCGACATCCAAAAGGATTCTACAGGATACATGTGGTTCCTCACCAACAAAGGCATAGACCGGTACAATGGAAAAGACATCAAACATTATAAATTTATTGAAGAAGATAAAAAATCAACTTCCCCCATCCATCTCGGCTGGTTGTATTTTGAAGAAAAGGGGGAATTATGGGTAATAGACAAAGCCGGTCGTATCTTTCGGTATAACCAAGAGCGCGATTCGTTCAACAGGATATATAAGTTACCTAAGACATTGGACAATATCAGCTACGGCTATATGGATCACAATAACAGAATCTGGTTATGCAGCAAATACTATATCATTCTTTATGACACACAAACCGGAGAAGTTCATCAAATATCCAATGAATTGAAAAGGGATATCACAAGTATCGAACAAGCGGACGGCAGCCATTTCTTCATAGCTACGGAAAAAGGAGCACGATACGTCAAACTCGAAAACGAAACATTACAAATTGTCCCTCTTGCCCCCCTTGACAAACTCCAAGCACAAATCAGTGCACTCTATTCTCACCAAGAATCACACAAGCTGTTCATCGGCACCTTTGAAAAAGGAATTTTCGTCTACGACATACGGCAACAACAGATTATACACTCCAATGCCGACTTAAGTAATGTAAACATTGCGCGAATCAGACCACTGAACCAGGCTGAGCTATTGATAGCTACAGAAGGTATGGGTATACATAAAATCAATGTAAATTCTTGTATATCAAAACCATATATCATATCCAATTACAACAGCCACAATGAGATGAACAGCGACAACATCAATAACATCTACATTGATGAGAAAAAACGGGTTTGGATAGCCAATTACCCGAAAGGAATCACCATTATAGACAACCGATACAAGAACTACATCTGGATAAAGCATTCCATCGGGAACAAGCAGTCACTGGTCAACGATCAAGTACATTCTGTCATTGAAGACAGTGACGGAGACTTATGGTTCGGGACAAGTAACGGAATCAGCCTCTATCAATCGAAAACCGGACAGTGGCACTCATTCCTGAGTTCATTCGACCATCAGTTGAAAGATAAGAATCACATATTCATTACTCTGTGCGAAGTATCTCCCGGCATTATTTGGGCAGGGGGATATACCTCCGGAATATACAAAATAAACAAAAGGACACTCTCTACAGAATACTTTCCCCCTTATTTGCTCAATCCGGACAATATACGTCCCGACAAGTATATCCAGAAGATCGTAAAAGACTCCAAAGGATATATCTGGTTTGGAGGATTTTACAATCTGAAGCGTTTCGATCTGTCTCTAAATTCCATCCGTCTGTATCCTGGGATAAATTCCGTTACCGCCATTACAGAAAAAGACGACAGGCACATGTGGATTGGGACAAGCAACGGGTTATATCTGCTGGAAAAAGAATCGGGCAGATACCAATACATCGCATTACAAGAAGAAGCGACCAATATCAATACACTTTACCAGGCAAAAGACAGCTCTTTATATATAGGTACAAACGGTTCCGGAGTAATTGTCTACAATACAAAGAACAGTACGTTCAAACATTATCATAAAGACAACTGTGCCTTGGTTTCAAACAACATCTATACTATACTCCCCGAATTGGAAGGCCACATCCTGATGAGTACCGAAAATGGGATCAGCTGTTTCCACCCCATGGAGAAGATATTCCACAACTGGACAAAAGAGCAAGGATTGATGGCCTCTTGCTTCAGTGTCTCTTCCGGAGCGCTACGCAAGAACAAGGGCTTTGTCTTTGGCAGCACAGACGGAGCCATCGAATTTCCAGAAGGAACCAGCCTGCCTGAGTACGTCTACTCGCCCATGATACTCAGTGATTTTCAGATACTCTATCAAACGGTCTTTCCCGGCAGTGCAAATTCCCCTTTGAAAGAGAGCATCAACCGTACAAACCAGCTAAAGCTGAAATATGATCAGAACACTTTTTCCCTCAGTGTCTCATCCATCAATTATGATGCACCGGACAATGTTTCCTTCTACTGGAAACTGGAAGGATTTTACGATGGCTGGAACCGGCTGGGTGAGGAAGGGCATCTCCGCTTCACCAATCTTGCCTCGGGTAATTACAAACTTTACATACGTGCGGTATCCAAAGAAGAGCCATATCTCTATTTCGAAGAGCGAAGCATCGGCATCAGTATTGCACGCCCTATCTGGCTCAGCACTTGGGCCATAGCATGCTATGCTTTATTGGTGGTACTGATGAGCATTGTCGGTTTCCGCATTATGGTGCTGAGAAAACAAAAAAAAATATCTGATGAGAAAACCCGCTTTTTCATCAGTACTGCGCATGATATCCGTACCCCATTGACACTGATAAAAGCACCTCTGGAAGAAATGCTTGAAAGCAAGGCATTGAATGACGCAGAAATAAACAATATGAACATGGCGCTGAGAAATGTCAATTCACTTCTGCAAATGACCACCAATCTGATAAATTTCGAGCGGGCAGAAGTATATTCCTCCCATCTGTACATAGCAGAATATGAAGTGAACACTTATATAAAAGAAATATACAACACTTTCCGTACATACGCCACCATAAA
Source organism: uncultured Bacteroides sp. (assembly GCA_905197435.1). Lineage (GTDB taxonomy): Bacteria > Bacteroidota > Bacteroidia > Bacteroidales > Bacteroidaceae > Bacteroides. Next base: position 4,717 of record CAJJYX010000090.1, on the reverse strand, counting down.
GCACATCACCTTCAGATATGAGAGCAACTTCAGTTACATGAATGTGTGGTTTGATAAAGAGAAGATGGACTCCGTCCTGAAGAACATCATATCCAATGCCTTAAAATATACCCCGGAAAACGGTGATATACTCATTTCCGTATATGATATGAAAAATACATGGAGGCTGGAAGTCAAGGACAATGGAATAGGGATTCCCGCCAAAGAACAGAAAAAAATATTCAAGATGCACTTCCGCGGAACAAATGCCATTAACTACAAAACAACGGGAAGTGGCATCGGCTTAATACTGGTGCGGAAGCTGATAAACTTGCACAATGGTAAAATACAGATCGAGAGCATCGAACATCAAGGCACTACAATCAGAATTACCCTTCCCAAAGATAAAGAGCAGTTCAGGCACTTCACATTGGCAGTCAAGAAGAAGAGAGCTACCCATGAGCCGGATGTCCCCATTGTTCCTTTGAGACTTATCGCTCCCCCCCGGACTGAAGACAACGACAAACTGCAACGCATCTTGATCGTAGAGGACAATGACGAACTACGCAACTACCTGTTCAAGTCATTCTCCGGAATTTACAATGTGCAAGTATGCAGCAACGGCAAAGAAGCGCTTACCATTGTAAAACAATTCTGGCCGGAACTGATTCTTTCCGACATCATGATGCCGGAAATGCGAGGAGACGAATTATGCGCTGTCATCAAGAATGACATTGAGACTTCCCATATTCCGATACTGCTACTAACGGCATTGGGAGATGAAAAAAACATTCTTGACGGCCTCCAAATCGGTGCTGACGAATATATTGTAAAACCTTTCAGCATAAATATACTGAGAGCCAGCATAGCCAACCTGCTTGCTAACCGTGCATTGTTACGCAAGAAATATGCAAATTTGGAAATCAATGCAGAAGAAGAGAAAACCTCAACAACCACCTGCTCCAACAACCTCGACTGGAAATTCATGTCTGATGTAAAGAAGAACATCGAGGAAAACATGGATAATCCCGATTTCACAGTCGATACTTTATGTTCGTGCCTGAATATGAGCCGTACAAGTTTCTACAGCAAACTGAAAGCGCTGACCGGACAGGCTCCGGCAGATTTCGTGCGGAATATCCGTTTGAAACACGCTGCCGAACTACTGAAAGAGGGTCGATATTCTATTACCGAAGTAGCTGAAAGGACCGGTTTCTGCGATGGAAAATACTTCAGGGAAGTCTTTAAGAAGTATTTCAATGTCAGCCCCAGCCAATATGCGAAAGGGGAGAAAACATGATTATTTATCGGTGTGCATCTGACGAGCTGAACATAGGTAAATCACATTTATCAAAAAACCACGTATTTCTCGAATGAACCAAAAATAATCTGTACTTTTGCGGAAACAAAAAAACAAGAATGGCCCCTGAAATAGCAATCGTCGACTCCAACACTTTGTCATGTCTGGGACTGCAGAATCTACTGGAGGAAATTATCCCGACAGCCATCATCCGCTCTTTCCGTTCTTTCAGCGAACTGATGGATGACACACCCGATATGTATGTACATTACTTCATCTCTTCACAGATTTACTTCGAACATACCGCTTTCTTTCTGGAGCGCAAGCCCAAAACCATTGTACTGGTCAACGGAGAAACCGTTCCCCAACTGTCGGGAATGCCGACGCTGAACATCTATCAGGACCAACAAAATCTGGCAAAGAACATCCTGCAACTGCGCCAATACGGAAACCAATACAGGCAAAACCATGGAAAGCCATCACCTTCAGGACACTCGGACATGGCACTGAATACAGCCGCCGGCCACGACCTTTCCGCCCGTGAAATAGAAGTGCTGGTGCTGATTACCAAAGGACTTATCAACAAGGAAATAGCCGACAAGCTGAATATCAGCCTGACCACCGTCATTTCACACCGTAAAAACATTACGGAGAAACTGGGTATCAAGTCAGTATCCGGATTAACCATCTATGCAGTAATGCATGGATATATCGAAGCCGACAGAATCTGATCCGGACGAGAAATCCTAATAAATGAGGATTGCCCCTTACACCGGAATCCCCTTACTTTGCAGCCGAAACAAAAACAGCTTATGAACAGATATAGAATTTTCGCCGGCATCCTCTCACTACTGGCCGTCGGCAGTGCACTGGCCAACGAGACGGATACCCTGAAAGTAGTGGATGTGGAAGAGGTGACCGTCATCGCCGCCCCCAAAGAAAACCGGAAGCTGAGAGAACAACCGGCTGCCGTCACACTGCTTTCCCAGCAAGACATGCAGAATTCTCAAGTAAACTCCATAAAGAATCTGACATCTGTCATCCCCAACATGTTCATTCCCGATTACGGTTCACGTCTGACCTCTGCAGTCTATATACGCGGCATCGGCTCGCGCATCAACACTCCTTCAGTAGGACTTTATGTAGACAACATACCTTATATAGACAAGTCGGCTTTCGACTTCAGCTATGCAGATGTAGAACGCATCGACGTGCTGCGTGGACCGCAAGGCACACTGTACGGGCGCAATGCCATGGGTGGACTGATAAAGGTACACACCAAGTCGCCTTTCTCCTACCAAGGAACAGACTTCCGTATAGGAGCCGGTACGCACAACGCCTATAATACCTCCCTCACCCACTATCACCGAGTCTCGGAACGGTTTGCCTTTTCTGCCGGAGGATTCTACGATTACCAAGGAGGATTTTTCCGTAACGTAGTACGAAACGAAAAAGCTGACAGAGGACAATCGGCAGGCGGACGTATCCGCGCCATCTACCTCCCTTCGGACAACTGGAAGGCAGACCTGAACATAAACTACGAATACAGCGACCAAGGAGGATATCCCTATTTCTACCAGGGCAGCCTGATCACTGCCGAACAGAAAGAGGAACTGAAACCCTACATCGGCAAAATCTCCAACGACGAGGCAAGCAGCTACTACCGTAACTTGCTGAACGCCGGACTGAACCTGGAATACCAGGCTCGGAGCTTCACCTTGAGCATGGTGACCGGCTACCAGCACCTCAAGGACCGCATGTTCATGGACCAGGACTTCAGCCCCGCCAATATTTTCAACATCGAACAGAAACAGAAAATGAATACCTTTTCGGAAGAAGTTGTGCTCAAGTCAAAACCCAACCGCCGTTGGCAGTGGACTACCGGCGCCTTCGGATTCTATCAATGGTTGCATACAGACGGACCGGTGGTATTCCACAAAGAAGGTATCAACCAAGTGATAGAAGGAAATGCAAACAATATATTCGCCGGGCTTTCGGGAGCACCCGATATGCACCTGACCATCAACGACCAAAACATGCGGGTAAGCGGCAGTTTCGATACGCCTACACTAAGTGGAGCCATCTTCCATCAGTCCATGTTCAATGACCTGCTGATAGAAGGTTTATCCGCTACTATCGGTCTGCGCCTGGATTATGAGAAAATACGAATGGACTACAACTCAGCCTCCACCCCCACCAATTTCGATTTCAAGGTGACGGTAAACAGACCGGGCATGCCATTCCCAATCATCATTAAAAACGCAGCACCGTTGCAAGGAAATGCCGCCTATCTGGGCAAAGAATCGACAGACTACGTACAGTTGTTGCCCAAATTCGCCCTGCAATACGAATGGAACAAAGGGAACAATGTATATGCCACCGCTGCCCGCGGATACCGCTCGGGGGGATATAACATACAGATGTTCTCCGACCTGATTACCGGTGTATTGAGTAATTCAATGATAGACGCCATCGCGGCGGACGAGAATCTGAAGATGATAAACCAAATGGTTGACGTGAGCACCATCAAGCCCAAAGTACCGGAGGTACATGAAGCTACCCGCTACAAACCCGAATATACTTGGAATTACGAAATAGGTACCCACCTTACGCTTTGGGAAAACCGTCTGCTGGCCGATGCCTCCGCCTTCTATATGGATACTCGCGACCAGCAAATATCCAAATTCGCAGAAAGCGGGCTGGGACGTATCACCGTGAATGCCGGAAAAAGCCGAAGCTACGGAGTCGAAGCAAGCCTGCGGGCTGCCATGACCGACGCACTTACGCTGAATGCCTGCTATGGATATACATACGCCACTTTCAAAGATTATGCCACGAGTAATGAAGTGAACTACAAAGGCAATTATGTACCTTTTGTCCCTAAACACACCCTGAATGTAGGTGGTCAATACATTTTCCACATCCATCCGGGATACTGGCTGGACCGTATCCAACTGAATGCCAATTATACCGGTGCCGGACGCATCTATTGGACGGAAGAGAACACCGTGAGCCAAGCCTTCTACGGCACGCTGAACGGACGTATCAGCCTCCAGAAAGGGCAAGGGCAAATTGACTTCTGGGTGCGCAATACCCTCGATAAAAATTACACCTCTTTCTACTTCGAGAGTATGGGAAACGGATTCATGCAGAAAGGACATCCCGTGCAGGCCGGGATAGAACTGCGATGCAGATTCTGATTTCCTTATTCATTGATAGCTCCGCAATGCGGGCAGACTCCCTTCTCTTTCAGCTTCTGCCCGCATCTGCCACAACGGTAACGCGAAGCCGTCAACGAAATGCGTAATCTTTTGAGAAACACCCATACAAAAGCAGCCAGAAACAAGTATCCGACATAGATGGATGTAGCAAGGATAAAAAAGAAATAACAGAAGATGCAGCAGGATGCCAACCCCAACAGATAGAATACGGCAGGGG
>CAJJYX010000089.1 GCA_905197435.1 uncultured Bacteroides sp. | reverse complement strand
CCGGACGAGGTGGTTCTTCGGAAAGAACATCCAGTCCGGCGGCATATATTTGTCCGGTGTTCAAGGCATTGGCGAGATCTTGTTCATTAATGAGTGGCCCACGCCCGGTATTGATAATGATGGAGGTAGGTTTCATTAAAGAGAGACGGCTGGCATTGACCATTTCGCGAGTACTGTCGTTCAGCGGACAGTGCAGGCTGATGATGTCACATTCGCGGAACAGCTCGTCCAGCTCCATCTTGCGGATTTCGGGTGGAAGCTGGAAATGGGTCTTGGAAGTGTAGGCGCATACTTTCATGCCGAAGCCGATGGCGATGCGGGCGGTGGTGAAGCCGGTGTGTCCCAGGCCCACGATGCCGAGTTTCTTTTCGCGCAGTTCGATGAGCGGCGTGTCCCAGAAGCAGAAGTCCTTGCTTGCAGTCCAGCGGCCTTTGTGCACCTCTTCGGAGTGGTGCTGCACTTGCTGGGTGATGTTCAGGATATGGGCAAAGACCATCTGGGCAACCGAGTCGGTGCTATAGGCAGGGATGTTGGTGACGATGATGCCGCGCTCTTTGGCAACGGCGGTGTCTACAATGTTGTATCCGGTGGCAAGCACGCCGATGTACTTCAGTTCGGGCAGGGCGGCCATGTGTTCGGCGGTGAGCACGGTCTTGTTGGTCAGCAGGATTTCTGCACCGGCAGCCCGTTCCAATACTTCTTCGGGGGCGGTACGGTCATAGATGGTACATTCGCCCAAGGCTTGCAATTCGTCCCAGCAAAGGTCGCCGGGGTTGGCGGCATAACCGTCTAATACGACTATTTTTCTGTTTTCCATTCTTTTTAAATATTGGTTATACCTGCAAATTTAGGGAAAAGATTTAGGATAATGTACATATATTCACTACATTTGCGTAAATGTGACATTGAAAATGTATGAGAAGTATAATCTTTTCGTTTTCCGGAATGCTCTGTTGTTTCCTCGTGCTCTTGCTGACTGCAATGACATGTGATGAAGAGGAACTCCTTCCTCCGATTCTGGCGGATGTGGTTGGTGTGCGGCTGGTGTCGCTGGATAATAGCGGCCATGTTCCCGAGCCGGTGACAGATGACCGCTGCCCCAAGGAGGCCTATATGATGAAGGTGATGCCGGACGTGAAGGCCGTTGCGGAAGAGACTTCCGAAGCTGCCTGGCGTTATCGGTTGAACCGTCCGATTACGGCTATCCGTATAGTGACCTTGACGGATTTCAATGAAGAATATCCTGCCGGAAGCGATATATATCCTTTGTTCTACAGCTCTTATTCTCCTGTTCCGGTTGATTTCCCCATTGACTATCTGCATGATTTCGAGCTTGTGCTGCTGACTTATCCCAAGGCTGGCACTTACCGCTTCCGTGTTGAGCTTGAGGTAGGAAAAGGCGAGGATGAGGAGAACGGAGCGCAGGTGTTTACCGCCGAAACGCCTTCTCTTGATTTCTATTGATTCACTCCGCTTACTTTAAAGATAGGATTATGGGTATTGTCAAACGTATGTCTCTCTTTCTGCTGGGCTGCTGGGTTGTTGCAAACGTCTGTGCGCAAAACACCTTGGGGCACGGCCGTTTTCAGTTGGAGGCATCTCTCGGAGGAATGGTCTATACGACTCCTGCCCACAGGGTAACTCCTTGGTTGTGTCTGAACGATTATCATCGGCTGAATTGCGCTTTGACCTTGGGCGCCAGGTATTTCTGGCACAAATCCTGGGGAGTACAAGCGCAGTTGCTGCTGAATCCGAGGAGCGGGCAAGAGTATTTGTACAACGGTAAGGTGCTTGGCTACAATCAGGTGGAAGTGTCGCGCGGAAGCATTGATGGCAATTTCAGTGCCGGCATTGTCTATCGTTGCAGCATTGGCAACTGGGATATACAGCCCTCCTTCGGCATCGGGATAACCGGCTTCTCGGAAACCCGCTTTTCATCTTACCTCAAGCATGAGGGAACAAACGACGTTGATTCCTTCGTGCTGGAGATGGAGAAAGACAGGCGTAATGCTTTCTCCGTCACTCCCGGAATACAGTTGGTCTACCATCTGCCCAAGCGTCTCTATCTTTATGCCGGGGCTTCTTATATAGTGACTGCCGGTTCTTCATACGGGGAGTATACCCTGCATAACCTCTATACCCTCGAACTGAGGGAGCAGCAACGCGTGGAGGATAACTATGTCGACGCGTTGCATTTCAGTTTCGGGCTGGGTTTCCGTCTGTTCTAAAACCTCTCTTTCCCCCAGAGCTGCTGCATCCTCTCCTTGTGCTTTTGCTCGGCGGCATTGAGCTGTGGCTCCCATATACGGCGGTCTTTCAGTTCGTCGGGCAGGAATTGCTGCTTGACGAAGTTGCCCGGATAGTCGTGGGCATACTTGTATTTCTCGCCATATCCCAACTGCTTCATCAGCTTGGTGGGAGCGTTGCGCAAGTGCAGGGGAACGGGGAGATTGCCCGTTTCGCGCACCAGTTCCAGTGCGTTGTTGATGGCCATGTAGGCCGAATTGCTCTTGGGGCTGGTGGCAAGGTATATGGTGGCTTCTGCCAGTGGAATGCGTCCTTCGGGCCATCCCACTTTCATCAGGGTGTCGAAGCAGGCGTTGGCAAGCAAGAGTGCGTTGGGGTTTGCCAGCCCGATGTCTTCGGAGGCGGAGATGACGAGGCGGCGGGCTATGAAAGCAGGGTCCTCACCACCTTCGACCATGCGTGCCAGCCAGTAGATGGCGCCGTCCGGGTCGCTGCCGCGGATGGATTTGATGAAGGCGGAGATGATGTCGTAGTGCATTTCCCCGTCCTTGTCGTAGGCGAGGGGATTCTGTTGCAGGCGTTCGGTCACCATATCGTCGGTGATGATGACGGGGTCTGCGGCTTCGGAATCCACTACCAGTTCGAGGATGTTGAGCAGTTTGCGTGCATCCCCTCCGCTGAAACGGAGCATGGCGGTGGTTTCTTTCAGTTCTATTTTCCGTTCCTTCAGCACGATGTCTGTAGTGATGGCGCGTTGCAGCAGTTCCAGCAGGTCGTCCTTCTCCAGTGATTTCAGTGTATAGAGTTGGCAGCGCGATAGCAGCGGGCGGATTACCTCGAACGACGGATTCTCTGTGGTGGCGCCTATCAGTGTCACGGTGCCTTGCTCCACGGCTCCCAGCAATGAGTCTTGCTGCGACTTGCTGAAACGGTGTATTTCATCAATGAAGAGGATGGGACTGGCTTGTGAGAAGAAACGGTTGCTCTTGGCACGTTCTATCACGTCGCGCACATCCTTCACGCCACTGGTCACGGCACTGAGCGTATAGAAAGGGGTTTCCAGCTTGTTGGCGATAATCTGCGCCAAAGTTGTCTTCCCCACTCCCGGAGGTCCCCACAAGATGAACGAGGAGATACGTCCCGCGTCAATCATCTTGCGCAGTATTGCACCTTGACCGACCAGGTGTTTCTGACCGATGTATTCATCCAATGTTCTTGGTCGAAGCCGTTCTGCTAATGGTTGCATAAGATAGGGGTTAGGGGTTAGTGATTAGTGATTAGGGGTTAGTGATTAGGGATTAGGGGTTAGGGGGTAGAGGTGCTTTTTACGCGTAATGATGGAAGAGGTTATCATCTTCATAAGTTCTGTACAATCTGTATCCAGTGAAATATATTGTTCTGTTGTGATATAATCTGTTTTATTTAGTAATTCAAGCCAATACAACGTTTCAGAACATTCTTTTTGAGCAATGGAATATTTGTGTATAAAGTCTGCAGGGGATTCGGCAAATTGTCCTTCCCTGAGATTGGCTCCCATTGACGTACCGCTTCTTAATATTTGCTTTGACATGATTCTTTCTTATTTCGTTTGATTCAAGAAGTGATATAGACTCACAATGCGTATCGCAAAGTTCATTGATTTATCTTTTAATGCCCCCTCTTTCATACCCCTTAATCCCTAATCATTAACCCCTAATCACTAATCCCTAACCCCTAACTCTTAAAATATCATTAGAATCATAAACCGTATGCCGCCTTTCTTCACTCCCGGTATATCGGTATAGGTCAGTCGGCGTACATATTCTATGTGGAGCAGTTTGAAGATATTGTAGATACCTACGCTGGCTTCAACATAGGGTGTGTCGCCCATGACGTGGCTGGTGGGTACACCGTCGCGCATGGGGAAGAGGAACAGGTCGGGGTTATTGCTCTTGTACGGGTTATTCTTGTCCGTCAGCGTGCCCCACAGACCACGGATGCGGAACATTTCGCGCCACTTCAGCTTCTTGATGAGCGGAATGCGGTTGAAGAGCTTTCCGTTCATGTCGTAGCTTAGGTTGAGGGAGGCGTAGCGGTCGTTCAGGAACTCCATGTTGTTGATGAGGTTGAAGGACTCGTTGTTCTGCGTGATGTAGGAGAGGTTGGCCATCGGCAGGTTCAGCAGTGGGAAGGGGACGGTGTTCCATTGCGCACCGGCACGTGCCGTTACGTCCAGCTTTCCCCATGAGCCGAACCAGAAGCGCTTGCGGATGCTGGCTTCCGTCAGGTTGAAGTTGTACTCTCCACCCAGTACGCCTTTGAAGCCGGCGGTATGGGAGAGGGTGAAAATCGGCGCGTCCAACGATACGGGCACGCGGCGCTGCTTGGTGTTGACGAAAGTTTCACCGGGAGCGTAACGCAGGGTCACACCCAGCTCGGTGGTGGTGATGTCGTGCACCAGCGTATTCTTCTCATCCCACTGTCCGGGTGTCTCTCCGTTGTTCTTCCAGTATTGCAGTTGTCCTGCAGGCTGGTCGTTGCGGTGGCGTGCCATGGCTTGGACGGAGAAGCCGGTGTTGGTTTCCAGCTCGTAGGTCAGGGTGGCATCGCGCATGTAGGACATTTGGTCTACCGTGGTCCATTTCCAGCCGACAAACAAGTTGTCCTTGTCCGTGGCGAGGTACTTGTCCATGGGAGACATCACGTCGTAGGTGTATTTGAAGGCGATGTAGTGCTTCGGGAATTCCCACAATACGTATTCGCGCTTGTTGAAAGAGTAGGCCACTTGTCCAGAGTAGAACCACTTCTTGTCCCTGGTTCCGTAGGCGCCGTAGCCGCTCAGGTTCCAGTGCGGGTCGAAGTTGCCGGTTGTCATGCCGCTCAGACGGAAGCGTGTGCCGTTGACGTAATTGCTGGTTATCATTGTATTGATGGGACCGAAGTCGAACTTGCTGGGATGGTTCTTGCTGCCCGTCTCCACGAAGTTCTCAATCAAAGCTTTCGCACCGAAGATGACATACTTGAAACCGGGAATCTGTTCGATGCGGTTCATGAATACGTCCATCGTGCTCTCCTTCTTGGTAAGGGGCACTTGGCGGACTTTCGCCCAGTATTCGTCGCTCTTGGCAAGCATGTTCGCCTCTTTTATGACATTCCCTTTCAGGCGGAAGAGGCGGGGTTCGATTTCCGTGAACTGGTAGTCGGTATATTTGGTGGTCCGTTGCACTTCCAGCCCTTGGATACCTTTCACGAAGTGCAGTTCCACGGTCATGTCGTCATCGGTCAGCACCCAGTTGCTGTCGGGCAGTTGTTCGAACTGCTGCACGATGTCGAGGTTCTCCACGAAGTTGACGCCCGTTTTCTTGGGCAGGTTCATGGTACATTTCTTCACGGCGTAGGTGGAATCCTTCACTACGTAGAGGTGTCCCGTGAAACCGAAGTCCTGCGGGTTCTGTGGAACGAAAGTGAGGTGCACGCATTCCTGCTTGTCTACCATGAGCGTGTCCATCAGGTAGTATTTGTAGAAGCTGATGGCTCCGCGCCCGATGGGGCTGACGAAGCGGCGTTGCAGCAGGCGGATGTCGTCGTCGTAGATGTTGATTTCGGAGAATACATCCGTAAGGATGGTTCCCAGCATGTCTCCGGTGTTGAAGAATTCTTCGATACCGGTGGAGTTTATACCTTCGATGATGGTCTTTTCGCTCTTGGGGCTTTTACGGAAAATGGTCTTGCTTGCCGTCTCCTTGATGGAGATGGGCAGGATCATCTTGTTGGTCTTGGGCGACACCTCCACCTGGTCTTTGAAGAAGGAGAATTTCTTGTAGATGCCTTTCTCCATCTTCTCCGGGGTGACGTCGTTGATGGACATTTTCATCTTTTCGTACTTCTGGTACTGGTAGTAGTCGTTCTCTTCCAGTTTCAGCGCTTTCTTGTTCTCGATGACCTTCTTCATGAACTCCACGGCGGGGTTGTTCTTGCGGGAGTATTTCTCTTTCTTGGGTTTCACCACGACTTCGGAGAGCATGATGTCATCCGGTTGCAGCTTGACGTTCAGTACCCGGGTGTCGGGTTTCAGTTTCACTTTCTTGGTGATGTAGCCCACGGCCGAGAATGTCAACTCATCCCAGCCTTTACGGGTTTCTACCTGGTATTCTCCGTTTGCGTTGGAGATGCCTCCTACACCTTTTCCTTCATACTGTACGGTGATGTACATCAGTGGTTCGTTCGTGAGGGAATCCGTGATGACCCCCTTAATCTGGGCCGATGTGCTGATGGAGGCGAACAGTGACAGCAGGAAAAGGGCGTAAATTGTATATCTTTGCTTCATAAGTTACAGATAATTCGGGCGCAAAGTTAACAAATTAAGGTTAATCAAGAAGTAAATATAGGCTAAAGAAACAAGAGATAAGGTTAAATGAACGTGAAAGTCGTATGTTTTGTTTGTCGGATACAGGTAAAAAACATACGGAATCCTTGTGGAAAAGTGACCGGACATAAAGGATAAGGTTGCACAATGTATGGGGAAAGTTCTGTCCCAAGCCTTGGGATAGAAAGACCCAAGCTTGGGATAAGCATCCGCAAGCTTGGAATAGATGTCCGCAAATTTGGGACAGTGTTTATGGAGGATTATGAATTGTTTCCGTTCAGCAGTGTCTGTACGATGCGTTCCGCCGTCCGTCCGTCCCAGCGGTCGGGCAGGGTGGCGTGCTTCCATTCTCCGTGCAGCAGCTTGTCGAGCGAGGCGGAGAGGGCGAAGGAGTTTTCGCCGACCAGCTCGTTGGTACCGATGCGCCAGGTTTCGGGATGCTCGGCATAGGTGTTGAGGGTGATGCAGGGGACGTCGAGGAAGGTGGCTTCTTCGGCGATGTTGCCCGAGTCGGTGACAATGCCCCGTGCCTGGTTGATGAGGAACCCGAAGTGCAGGTAGCTCTGCGGAGGCAGGATGTGCAGGTTGGGGGCACTCAGTTCCAAGGACTTCACCGCCTTTTGCACGTAGGGGTGCAGAGGGGCGACGATGGGCATGCCGCCGGCCTTTTCAATGACGGTCTGGAGCAAGGAGTGCAGTACGGCCTTCTTTTCCAGCAGGTCGTGACGGTTGAGGGTGAGCAACAGGTAGTTCCCTTTCCGCAGGCCGAGACTGGAGAACCATAGGGGCTGCACCAGGCGGTGGCGGTTGAAGCGGATGGTGTCAATCAGTATGTTGCCCACGTAGTGGATATAGTCGGGTATCATGCCCTCTTGGTTGAGGTTGCGGTTGGCCACCATGCCGGCGGTGAAGAGATAGTCGGAGATGGCGTCCACGATGGTGCGGTTCACCTCGCGGGGCATGTTCATGTCGAAGGAGCGTGTGCCGGCTATGACGTGTGCCACCTTCAGCCCGCGCTTCTTGGCGACGATGGAGCAGCTCATGGTGGCGGTCATGTCATCTACCACCAGTACTACTTGGGCGGGGTGCTGGTCCAACTCTTTCTCGAAAGCAAGCATGATGGAGGCTGCCACCTGCGAGTGGTCGTGCCCGGTGACGCCGAGGCAGGCATCCGGCTTCCTCATGGAGAGGTCGGAGAAGAGCGAGGCATCCAGGCTGGTGTCATCCTGCGGGCCGGTGTAGACGATGCGGTAGGAGATGTTCTTTCCTGCTTCTCTGGCGGCGTCGATGGCGCGGCAGATGGGGGCTATTTTCATGAAGTTGGGGCGTGCGCCCGATACGATTGTTATTTTCATTGTCGTAGTTGGTGAAAAATGATGGAACAAAAATACGCTTTCTTAGGGAAATTATTTGTTACTTTGCCGAAAATTTTAGCCGTGGACTATTTTAATTACTAATCATTCTCCTTATGCCAACATTTGTTCAGATACTCGATTTCATTGGTACGTTTGCTTTTGCCATCAGCGGCATACGTTTGGCTTCGGCCAAGCGGTTCGACTGGTTCGGTGCGTATGTGGTGGGTTTTGTGACTGCCATCGGAGGCGGTACGATACGCGACCTGCTGCTGGATGTCACCCCGGGCTGGATGACAGACCCCATATATCTGATTTGTACCGGGCTGGCTCTGTTGTGGGTCATCCTCTTCGGCAAGCATCTCATCCATCTGAACAATACGTTCTTCATATTCGACAGTATCGGTCTGGCACTGTTCACGGTGGTCGGTGTGGGCAAGAGCATCGCCTTGGGCTATCCTTTCTGGGTAGCCATCATCATGGGTAGCATCACCGGGGCTGCGGGGGGTGTGATACGCGACGTTTTCATCAACGAGATTCCGCTGATATTCCGAAAGGAGATATATGCGATGGCTTGTGTGGTGGGAGGAACTTTCTACTGGCTGTGCCATCTTCTGGGGATGGAGTCCTTCGTGTGCCAGATAATCGGCGGTGTGACGGTGTTCGTAACCCGCATACTGGCGGTGAAGTATAAGATTTGCCTGCCCATTCTTTCGGGCAATGAAGGGGAGCAGAAAATGTAGCTCTTTATCTTTCAAATTCCTCGTCCCCCTTTTCAGGGGAACGGGAATAGAACTGTTGGTTAAACAACGTTTAGAATAATGTATCTTTCGTATTGAAGAGCTTGCGCTCGTTCAGCCTTACCACCTTGCCGAATTTCTCCAGCTGCTTCAGGTCGATGCTCTTCGGATTGCCCATGATGGAGATGCAGTATGGTTTGCCCTTGATATTCTCCTCGTAGAACTTCACGATGTCGTCGAAGGTCAGTGCGTCAATCTTCGGAAGGTTTTCGGCGGCGGGGTCGCCTTGGTAGCCCATCTGCTGGTACATCTTGAGGTACTGTGCTTTATAGCGGAAGTCGGGATGTGAGCTCAGTGCCTCCTGACGCATGTAGCTCTTGATGTTTTCTATGCGTTCGGCATTCTTCGGCATGTCGTTGATGAGTCCCATGAATACATTTATCGCTTCGTTGGCCTTGTCGTTTTGTGTGCCGATGTTGCCAACCATATAGGTTTGGTTTCCCAGGATTTGCGGAGTTGCCACGTATGCGTTGGCAGAGTATGCCATGGAGCGTTTCTCCCGGATTTCATTGATGACCAGGCCGTTGAATCCACCGGAGAAATATTGATAGAAGGCATCCCGGAGTACATCGTCCTTCTTGTCATATTTCTGCATAGGCATGTAGAAGGAAATTTGGGCTTGTTCCACATCGGAGTTCGGCAAGAAGTAGATGGTATTCTCCGTCACTTGTGCCAAAGGCTTGTCCTGAGGTGACTGGCTGGGACGTTCGTTGGCAACCAGCGGCAGGTTCTTGCTCAAGATGTCGTAGGCATTGTCGAAAGGCAAGGTTCCGCAGTAGAAAATTTCGGCTTCATAATTGGAGGCACGGTTGATGTCGCCGGTCAGTTCGGAAATTTGCAATTCATAGATTTCCTTGTCGGTCAGCTCGTCAATGTAGCTTGATTTGTTTTGGTAGCGGGTGTACTGGGTCAGTGCGTTTGCCAACAGGGAGGTATTCTCCTTACGTTGCTGGCGGTCTCCCAGGATGGCTCCCTTGATGCGGCTCAACTGCTTGTCGTCCAGCTTCGGCATCAGGATTTGGCGGGCAAGGAGCTGGCAGGCTTGCGGCAGGGTTTCTTCGTAACCGCGCATGGTGACAGTGAGGTAGTTGTCATCGGCCTGTACGGAGTAGGATGCGTTCAGTTTGCTCAACTCCTCTTTCAGCTCCTGGGGTTCGTAAGCTCCCATGATTCCGGCGTTGTTCATCAAGTCGGCGGCAATGCCCAGTTTCGGGAATTGACGTTTGCCTACGCCATATCTCAGCGTCAGACTGAAAACATTGTTTTCCGGGTTCTGTGTATAGTACATTTTGGAACGGTCGTTCAACTGCTTGATTTTCACGTCGCTGAAGTCCATGAACTTCTCGTTCACTTGTCCGATGGGCATGCTCTTGAACTGTGTGGCATAGAGTGACTGCTTGCCTACCGGAGGCTCGATGGGCTTGTAGCCGGGTTTCTTAAGCTTGTCTCCCTCTTTGCTCTTGCCCTTCTCGATGTAGAGGGCCAGATAGTCATTGGACAAGTACTTCTTTGCCACCCGCTTGATGTCCTCGTTTGTGATGGCCATAATCTCTTCTTTGTAGTTCAGCACCTCGCTCAGGTCTTGTTCGTTGACAAATACATCCAGCAGTATGCTGCCCTTGTTTTCATTGAATTCCATGGCAAGGTCGTAGTCGCGGCACATGTTGTTCTTGATGGCTTCTATCGTCCAATCTGCAAACTCGCCGTTGGCCACTTGTTCGATAGCTTTCAGCGCTTTCTTCTCTGCACTTTTGTTCGATTCGAAACGGCGTTGGTTTTCATCATACAGGGGTGTGACGCTTATCACATTGCGCCCTTGTTCGCGGAGAGCTTCGAGGGAGGCGCTGGCGTTGGTCAGCTCACCGTTGATGACCAATTTGTTCAGCGTGCCGGTGTTGCTGTTGTTGGACAGCAGTTTCATGGCAATGTTCAGTGCCTTTTCATCCGGATGTCCTGCCGGCACACCTTTATATACCAGATATACGCTGGGATAATAGCCTATTTTGGCATTATACTGCGTACGTCCTTTGATTTCCAGGTCGGGATATGTCTTGCGTTCGGGAGTCGCTTTCTTGGGCAACCGGCCGAATGCAGCATTGATACGTCCGCTGATTTGCTGTGCGTTGACGTTTCCCACAAGGATAAGAACCATGTTTTCGGGTGTGTACCAAGAGTCATAGTATTCTATGAGTTTGCTTAAGCGCGGATTCTTCAAGTGTTCGGGCAAGCCAATCACTGAGCGCGAGTAGGGATGTCCTTCGAATGCTTTGCTCATTACGAATTGTCCCTGCGTTCTGTAAGGGTTGTCTTGTGCGCGGTTGTATTCCTCATAGACTGTTTCCAGCTCCGACTGGAAGGTGCGGAACACCGGGTTGATGAAGCGCTGTGAAGAGATCTCCAGCCACTTGTTGATTTGATAGGTGGGGAAGGAGTTGTAGTAGACGGTATAGTCATAGCTGGTACCTGCATTCAGGCCTTTGGCTCCCATGCTCTCCATCAGGTTGGAGAATTCGTTGGAAACGCTCACTTTGCCGGCCTCGATGGTCAGTTCATTGATTTCCTTTCCGATGGCTTCTTTCTTTACCGGGTCGGCTTCCTCTGCCATTTCATCATATTTGGCAATGATTTGCTTGTAGATAGGCTCTTCGGCAGCCCAGTCGAGCGTACTGATTTTGTTTGTCCCTTTGAACATGACATGCTCCAGATAATGGGCAAGTCCGGTATACTGGTCCGGGTCGTTTACTGAACCGGTACGTATACCCACGGCACCATACACGTCTGATTTCGTGTTGTCTTCCCATATATATACGGAAAGACCGTTCTTCAGCTTGAATGCTTTCAGTCCTTGTCCGAAGGAGGACAGGGAGATGGTGAGGGCAGCCAGCAGAAAAAGCGACTTGAATTGAAATGATTTCATAAATTAAAGTGTTTTTATGTAATAAAAGTGTTTCCCTATGTGTAGGCAAAGCTATAAAAAAATTGTATAATATTTACGAAACCTTCGGAAAATAATGGCTGTCAGTGCATAATTCCACCCGTAAACTATCAGAGAAGGGGTGGAAACTGTCAAATGATAGTTTTCACCCCTAAGAAAAACCGTATTCCGTCCCTTGGAACTTAAAATCTTCCTTATACTTGCAACCGTAAAACCTGAACCATTATTAACTATTTAAAAAAAAGAGCAAAGTATGAATACTTACAGTTTTAGAAAAGACTTACTTGCAGTGCAAGAAGAACTGCTTCGCTTTGCATACAAGTTGACAGCCGACCGGGAAGAAGCGAATGATTTGTTGCAAGAGACGTCTCTCAAGGCTTTGGATAACGAAGACAAATTTGAACCCGACACCAATTTCAGGGGTTGGATGTATACCATAATGCGTAACATCTTTATCAATAATTACCGGAAAATAGTTCGTGAACAGACTTTTGTAGACCAGACGGACAACCAATATCATCTCAGCATGCCTCAGGATTCCGGCTTTGCCAGTACCGAGGGTGCCTACGACCTGAAAGAGATGCACCGCATCGTCAACGCTTTGCCACGGGAGTACAAAATTCCCTTTTCCATGCATGTTTCCGGCTTCAAATACCGCGAAATCGCAGAAAAGCTGGGGCTGCCTTTAGGCACGGTAAAGAGCCGCATTTACTTCACCCGCCAAAAGCTACAACAAGATTTGAAGGATTTTGTTTAAGAATCGGCACATAGCTGCATCAAACGTCACATTCCATGACATTTCCGCGCAAGAGCCCATTCAAGGTATCGGGCTCTGCAATCATCTTGTTCACATAAAATAATATTGCCTGCATAAAACAGGATGGCAATGCCCCGCCGTATACCGGGCGTAATGAGGTTGCGTCAAAACTCTCTTTATGAATAAGAGGAGAGATGCTTCGGCACACCCTCGCCAAGGAGTCTGCAAAGCAGACAAAAACAGCACACTGAAGACTGACTAAAACCACCCGAAAACTCTCAATTGTCTGTTTTTGCCCCAAAGAGAGTTTGATTTCCGACTATCGGAAAAAAGAATCATCCGTAGCTTTACATCGTCAATAAATCAAACAATAACTTTAAAAGCATCCATTATGAATACTAAAACATTTACCCAAGACCTGCTCAAAGTTCAAAACGACCTGTTACACTTTGCATACAAGCTAACCTCCGACCGCGAGGAGGCCAATGACCTGCTCCAAGAGACATCGTTAAGAGCATTGGACAATGAAGAGAAATATATGCCCGATACAAACTTTAAAG
>CAJJYX010000088.1 GCA_905197435.1 uncultured Bacteroides sp. | reverse complement strand
AAATAGGGCAACCAGCCGCTCCCCGACATCCGCCCGGAAGCACGAAAGCGGATAAGGGAGGAAGCGTGTCATCCAACCGGTCAATTTCATGCTCTATCGTTTCCACTTGTTCCGGAGTAATGATGCTCGCTTCCTTGAGTCTGGTCCTTTCGCGATCTGTTGCAAGATAAGAGCCTACCGCAAACAGCCTGTCCTGCACCTTTTGCAGAAACAGCTTGTCGTGCTCATCAGAAAGGAAAGTAATGAGAAATCCCAAATGGGAATTCAATTCATCCACCGTACCATAGGCTTCGAGGCGGATATGGGTTTTAGAAACACGAGTCCCCCCTACCAGGGAAGTGGTTCCTCTGTCTCCGGTCTTTGTATATACAAGGCTTTTCTTCATAAACAATCGTTTTTATCGGGTCCAACATAGAAGACGCCTAAAGATAGTCAAAAGTTGACAATATAGTCTTGTTTTATCTTTGTTTTATCAAAGAATATGATACCAAGGTCATAGAGATCGAACGTAATGCCTGCCCGCTCATCCTGCTTTAGGTGCTTCCAGAGGGCAAACATCTGTGGAGTATAACGGATACCTTCAATCACAAAGACAGACTTTCCCCTGGCGTGAGCGGCACAAATACGGAAGGCTTCTTCCACAAAATCGGGATGGCGATAGTCGTGCAAATAAAGGAAATCGACGGGGACACCACTCTCCAGGAAGAGACTGGAAAGATCGGAAGCCGAAGAATAATCCGCTTCCTCCTTCCCCGCTCTTAAGTAGAGGGCCGAAGCGGCAAGCGTACCGGCATCTACGATAGTCTCCGGCTGGGCATAGTTTACCAAGCGGAACAGAAGACGCTTTACTTTCTTCGATTCGTATCTCCAATGTGCATCTTTCTCCAACTCCAGTTGCTTCTGTGCTTTCGCCAATTCTTCATATTTATAATAAGGCGTACTTTCATAAATCACGTGTGTAATCAGATTAAAGGCAAAAGGAGAGTGCACACCGTAGCCGCAACGGTGCCGAAAACGGTATAGCCAAATAAAAGGCCGTTTCAGAGTAAGCAAAATACGATTCATTCCTTTAATGTGCTAATGTACCTTCGAAAGTCACCCCTTCACCCGAAGAATAGTTCTCTGTGACAGTCAGAAATACCTTGGTATCCTCGAATCTGAGTTTTAACCCGAGAGCGCTTATCCAGTTGACGTAATGTACCTTCAACTGCAAAATATCGGATGACGCCCACGCATAGCTGCCTGCCACCTGGAAAGGGCCTTCTATACCCTTAAAACGCCCCTTAGGAGCAATCGAATACGGAGGGTAGCCATCAATTGCCGCCTTCGACCATTGCTTATAGCCAAACGGAAGATTATAAGTCTTTCCATCTTGCTCCACCACCGTCATCACCACTTCTTTCTGCTTGAATTGCAATTCGAGGGATTTCCAGCCATATTTGTTCTGTCCGAGCAGAATACGCCTGCCTTCATATTTCCGTGAAAGGGAAGAAGTGGCTTTCCCCTGCACCAACGGCAGTTGATAAGACCCCTGCTTCTTTTGCAAGTGCTTGTAATCCTTACCGGGCATCAATGCCTTGTCTCCGACCTCCGGCAACAAACGGTTCCACACCAGACCGCGTTGCCGGCGACCGTTTATCAATGTACATTCGGTAATGACCACTACCATGTCCTTATCGGGAACAATCAGAATATATTGCCCCAAAGCTCCATCGGCACACGCAGCGCCCGGATACTCGCAAAGCCACATCTGATAGCCATAACCGTCGCTTCCGGTTTCCATCTGCTTGGTCATCATCTGCTCCACCCAAGAAGCAGGGAGCAACTGTCTGCCTTCCCAAACACCGCGGTTCAGCAACAGCAATCCGAATTTTGCCAATGATTCACTTTGAATATGCAATCCCCAGCCACCGGTATTGAAGCCTTCGGGACTTAATTCCCATGCGACATCCGTGATATGCATCGGAGTGAAAAGCTTCTGTTTCAAATAATCCAGCAATGTCATGCCAGTTACTTTCTGCACGATGGCAGAAAGCATATAGGTGCAAATCGAATCATACTCAAACTTCTTTCCCGGAGTCTTCACCGGTTTGGCAAGAAAGGTACGTATCCAATCGGGAGTGAGATTGCGCATATTCCAATCGGGAGTGATGCCGGAGGTCATGGTAAGCAGGTCGCGGACAGTCATGTCTGCCAGATTAGCGGAAACCGAATCCGGAAGCAACTCCGGAAAGAAAGCACCGACACGGTCTGTCAAGCGCAAACGGTTGTCTGCGATGGCCAACCCCACAGCGGCGCCAACAAAGGTTTTGGAACAGGAATACATGGTATGACGATATTCCGGCGCAAACGGAGCCGGATAGATTTCTCCGATAACCTTACCGTGACGCAGTACCATCACACTATGGATATCTGTTTGCGGCAATGCCATCAGGGAATCAAATAAGGCTGTAACAGCTTTGGAGGGAACTCCTTCCGCCTCAGGAGTGGAACGCTGTAATTCATTGCACTGCGCATGAATTGTCAACGTCCCCATCAGACCGAGAAACAGGAAGAGAAAACGAAATCTATTTTTCATCTGATATTAAGGTATTTGTTTTACATGCACTGCAAATGTACTGCATTCGGGCATAAAAGACAAATAACTTGACATTTTTCAAAGGAAACACACCGTCGCTTCTTCTCCCTTGCTCAAATCCAAAGAGAAGGTTGGCTCCTTATAAATATGCATACGTCCTCCAGACTTCACCTCGGCACGGGCAGCACCTGCAGGCATCTTCACTGTGAATTTACCTGAAACAAGAGCGGTGACAACAGCCCTCGTCGCCCGTCCATCCTTCCAATCCAAATCTACGGAAGCACCGCCACGCACACGCATTCCACGGAAATTGCCGGCAGCCCAGCTATCCGGCAGGGCAGGAAGCAGATTGATAAAGCCTTCATGGCTTTGCAGCAGCATTTCGCCGACTCCCGCCGCACCACCGTAGTTGCCATCAATCTGGAAAGGGGGATGCGAACAGAACAAATTGGGGAAAGTACCACTACCGTGACTGCCGGTTTGAGAATCAATGGCAGGATGCAGCAAACTCTTGAAGAGTTTCCAAGCACGGTTTCCATCTCCCAGCCGAGCCCAGAAATTTATTTTCCAGGCACGGCTCCAGCCGGTACCTTCGTCTCCACGACGGTTCAAAGTCATCCGGCAAGCTTCGGCAAGCGCAGGTGTAGTGTCCGGTGAAATCTGATTTCCCGGATGCAGGCCGTAGAGATGGGAAACGTGACGATGATGCACATCCACTTCCTTATAATCTTCCAGCCATTCCTGCAAATAACCTTCACGGCTGATTTGCATGGGTGGAAATTTCTTCAAGTCTGCCTCAAGCTCCGCCACATAGTCTGCATCACAATCCAGCAAGCGGGCAGCGGTAATGACATTGGTATAAAGTTCGGTGAGCAATTGCACATCCATGGCAGGTCCCATACAAATGCTGACAGGAGTCACACTGTCACCCGGTACATAGAAACTGTTCTCCGGAGAAGAGGTGGGAGCAGTGACCAGCCAACCATGCGAAGGCTCCTGCACGGTGGTAGAACTAAAAAAACGGGCAGCACCCTTCAAGACGGGGTAAATACGGCGCAGAAAATCTTCGTCTCGCGTAAACAGATAGTGTTCCCACAAATGGGCACACAGCCAGGCACCGCCGGTATTGGTCGCTCCCCAGGAAGGGTGTTCACCGGGAGCAGTATAATTCCATACATTGGTCATCATGTGGAGCACCCAACCATCGGCCTCATCACCATAGAAGGTACGTGCGGTTGCTTCTCCCGAAGGGACGAGGCGTTCCATCAGCGCTGCCAGCGGCTGATAAAGCTCGGAAAGGCCGGCTTGTTCCAAAGGCCAGTGATTCATCTGGATATTGATGTTCGTATGATAGTCTCCGTTCCAGGGAGTCGATACTCCATTTGCCCAGAGTCCTTGCAGATTGGGCGGCAAGCTGCCGGGACGGGTACTGCTGATGAGCAGATAGCGTCCGTAGTTATAGTACAAGGCGGCCAATGCCGGAGACTCCCTCTGTGTGAAACGAAGGATACGCTCATCCGTCGGGAGAGCATCATCCGGAGTGGAAGGCAGTGTCAAGGAAACACGGTCATAAAGGGAACGGTGGGTAGCGACATGGCCGGATAATTGAGAATCGAGAATTGAGAATTGAGAATCAGCAGGGGCAGTGAAGTTGTGGAGAAGGCTGTCACAAACTTCAACATAGCGCTCGCCCGGAAAGTCCGTACCTGCGGCTGCATAAGAAGTGGTGGCAGAAAGTACCAGCCAGGCTTCCTGCCCATTCTGCAGGCTGATGCCATTTTCGGGACTGACGGCAACTTCTCCGCCATTCGATACAAGCTGCATGGCTACACGGTACTTCATTCCTTCCAAACCGGGCTTGCCACTTTCCAACATTCCATCCATCAAAAGGGCATTTCCCTGAACAGCCACCGAGCCATGTTCCACACGACTCAGGCGGGCAGAGAAGTTCAACATCCCTCTGCGGCCGGCAGTCAGATGAACCAGCATGACGTCACGATCACGGGAGATGAAATACTCACGACGGTAATCGACATCGCCCAGCTTAAAAGCCGTATATGCCACCGCATCGCGCAAACTAAGCCAACGGCGATAGCTGTTTAATGAAGAATTGGAAACGGACAATGAAGAATCGTAAGTAAAGTCTATATCCAAGTTACCCAATACTTGGTAGCTTCCATACCTCCCGTCAGTCTCCTGCTTCTTCGGGACAAAACTGCTGTACATCAGCTCCTGTGCTTCGCGGTTCTTTCCCTCAAACAACAGCTGCCGGATGGCAGACAGACTCTTGGAGGCGTCCGGATTACTATAGTCCGCCTCCATTCCGCTCCATAATGATATTTCATTCAGCACAATGTGCTCGCAGAGAACACCCCCGTCGGGCATCATGCCCAAGCGTCCATTGCCCAAAGGAAGAGTCTCCTCCCAGATAGCGGCGGGCGACGTATAGTACAACTGATGATTACAACTGTCGGCAGGTGCATCGGCTGCACAAAGCTGCAAGGAAGCTGCAAGCAAAAATAAAATGGCAAGTATCTTCATATTGTTTTTTTTTGATTATGACTTCAGCCTGCAACATTACCGCATGCACCCTGCAATATTCTCTGATTATGAGCTTATTTCATTTCAAACGGAACCACACCGCGGACATCGGCAGACGAAGCACAAACGTATGCCTTGAACTTGCCCGGTTCGTACTTCCAGGCTGCGGAAGCCTCATCGTAAAACTTCAAATCATCCGGAGTAAGGGTGAAAGTCACGTTCTTCTCCTCGCCCGGCGCCAAAGCCACCTTTGCGAAATGCTTCAATTCCTTTACAGGACGGAGCACACTGCATTTATCATCGCCTACATAAAGCTGTACAATCTCTTTTCCGGCAACACTACCTGTATTCTTCACGGCAACCGTCACCGTCAATGTACCATCGGCAGCCATGGTCTTGGCAGAAGCCACCGGTTTGCCGTAAGTAAAGGTAGTATAGCTCAAACCATGACCGAAGGAGAAGAGGGCGGGAATCTTCTTGGTGTCGTGCCAACGATAGCCCACCAGAATATCTTCTTTATATACCTCCTTGATGCTATCACCCGGATAACCGAGCTCATCAAAAGCATGTGCACCGCAGTCTGTCAGCTTAGCGGGGAAAGAGAAAGGTAACTTACCGCTTGGATTCACCGCACCGCTCAGGATGTCGGCCAGAGACTTGCCACCCATGGAACCCAAATACCAGCCTTGCACAATGGCAGGGACTTGGGCTATCCACGGCATTTCTACCGCATTGCCGCTGAGAAGAACCAAAACAAGATTCTTATTTACGCCCAGCATACCTTCAATCAGTTCATCCTGTCCGAAAGGTAAACCGTACTCCTGACGGTCGCCACCTTCACAATCCTGAAAATGGTTCTTGTTTAATCCGCCTACCAACACCACCAAGTCTGCTTTTTTCGCCATTTCCACGGCTTCGGCACGGAGCGAATCCACTACATGCTGCGGGATTTCATCAGCACGACCGTACATCGGGCGACCGGCGGCATAACCTTTTGCATAGCTCACCTTATCGCCATAAACGGCACGCAAGCCATCCAACGGAGATACCATATCCTTCACTTTCAGTTCGGAAGATCCTCCTCCCTGATTCAGCAGGCGCACGGCATTGTCGCCTACCACCAGGATATTCTGGTATTTATCGGCAACAATCGGCAGCAACGGAGCACCTTTCTTTACCACCGGAGCATTCTTGAGCAGCACAATGCCTTCATTGCCAATCTCACGGGCTGCAGCATAATGCTCTTCCGTAGCTACCGAGCCATAGGGTTTCTGACGGTTCATTGCCGTACGGAATATCAGGCGAAGGATACGGGAAGCTTTGTCGTCTATTGTAGACATCGGCACCTTACCTTCCTTCAGCATCTTGAGATAAGGGTTGGCAAGATAATAATCATTATAGGTAAATACACTTTCGGACGTCAGACCGTTGGTGTAAGAACCCATCTCGATATCCAGTCCGTTGATGGCGGCTTCGTATGTATCATGGGCACCACCCCAGTCGGTAATGACACAACCATCAAACTTCCAGTCGTCTTTCAGTATCTTGTTCAATGTAAAATCATTATGACAGGCATGCTGGCCGCGAATCTTGTTATAAGCACCCATAATACTCCATGCACCTCCCTTTTCTACCGCAGCCTTAAATGCAGGCAGATAGATTTCATACAGAGCGCGGTCGCTGAGGTTCACGTCGATATGTCCGCGCCACAGTTCCTGATTGTTCAACGCATAGTGCTTGACACAAGCGGCCACCCCGTTCTTCTGCAATTCCTGGATATAAGGTACACACATCACACTTGCCAGATATGGGTCCTCGCCCATATATTCAAAGTTACGCCCATTCATCGGAGTACGATAAATGTTGACACCGGGTCCCAGCAGCACATCCTTTTCACGGTAGCGTGCTTCCTCTCCGACGGCTTTGCCATACTTGGCAGACATTTCCGGATTCCAAGTGGCAGCCAGGCAAGTCAATGCAGGGAAAGCCGTAATACTGTCATTCGTCCAATTGGCATATCCCCAATCGTTCCAGTTGATTTCGGCACGGACACCGTGAGGGCCGTCGCTCATCCAAAGTTCGGGAATGCCCAGCCGGGGAACACCCGCACTGCTGAATTTGCCCTGCGCATGGCAAAGAGCGACTTTCTCTTCCAATGTCATGCGACCGAGGGCATCTTTTACACGTACTTCAATGGGTTGCGCATCATCCATATAGGCCGGTGTCTGTGCAGACACAGTACTGATGGAACATGCTAAAAGCAAGGTTACAAAAAACTTATTCTTCATTTGTGTTGATTAATTAAATTAACGTCAGTTCAACGATTTACAATATCACAAAACATTTATCATTATGCTTACCGAAAGTAAAGGTATTGAATTATTTTGTTAGGCAGATGATTAATACACGTTTTTTTTGATTCCTTACCGAAAGACATCCCATACAGTCTGACAGATTTTCCTATAAACGGAACGGCCACCGAAATCCTAAAATGTCCAAGCACGAACAGCAATAACGATGCTGGCAAAATATCATTTTGCCTTAATAGCCGTCGTTGCCTTCTCCAATCCATCAGCCACACCCGTCACTCTGACACTTCCGATTTCGCCATTGCTCTGTACTACCACCAGGCACTTTCCATAAAAAGCCTTACGATGGTTGTCCTTGAACTTCTCCATGGAAACGGGGCTTCCGTTGTCCACTCCTGCAATGAAGCCTGCACCTTCCACAACAAAAGTCACGTCATTTTCTGCATTCGGGCACAAGTTTCCGTCCTTGTCCAATATCTCGACTGTGATGAAACTCAAGTCCTTGCCATCTGCTTGGATGCCACTACGGTCGGGGGTCAGACGAATCCGTGCAGGTTCGCCAGCCGTACGGATTTCCTGCTCGGCAACGACCTTTCCCTCCTTACGGGAAACAGCCTTTACCGTACCCGGCTCATACTTCACGCGCCACATTACATGAAAATCATCTTTCCCCTTGCTGCGTACCCCCTGCGACTTTCCATTAACGAAAAGCTCCACCTCATCGGCATTATTATAATATACCCATAAGTCTATGTCTTGTCCCGGTGTCCAGTTCCAATGCGGGAAAAGATGTAGTACCGTCTTGTCAGGACGCCACTCGGACTGATACATGTAATAAACATCTTTAGGGAATCCCGCCAAATCAACAATACCGAAGTAAGAACTGCGTGCCGGCCAACCATAAGGAGTAGGTTCACCTATGTAATCGAAACCTGTCCAAATGTATTGGCCGCTTATAAAGTCGTTGTTCTTTACATGCCGCATGGTACCTTCGTGACGATTGCCCCAAGGAACATGGCAGTTGTCGTATGATGAACAAGAGAATGATGCCTCATGGAAAGGCTTGTCCCAACGTGCGGGCCAGATAAACATCGAATCACTCGGCATCCGGTAGTAACCGCGTGTCATCAGGCCGGAAACACTTTCCGCCACAATAAACGGCTTACCCGGGAAGTTCTCGGGAACACCTGCAAACCAGTCGTCATGGTAGTTGAAGCCGATAATGTCGAGCGCACCGGAACGGAACAGATGATTGTTCGGGTTCGGTTCATTGCAACCGGCCGTCACGGGGCGTGTGGCATCAAGTTTCCTCACCATATCCGCCAGTTTCTTCGTCAGCAACGAATTGACAGACATTTCCCCATCCTTTGCCAGCATATCCGCACTATGGCCGAAGTTCAAGATAAGATTGGCCTCTTCCAGGCTCAGAGTATCGGCTTTGGCATCCGTCCACTGTTCCAGCACCTCGTTGCCGATGCTCCACATGAAGATGGAAGGATGATTGCGGTCGCGCACAATAAGGTCTGTCAAATCGCGCTCGTGCCATTCGTTGAAGTAACGTGAATAGTCGTGGCGGGTCTTTTTCTTACGCCACATATCGAAAGCCTCATCCATCACGATGAAGCCCATACGGTCGCAAAGGTCGAGCAGTTCCGGTGCGGGAGGGTTATGGGAACAACGGATGCCGTTGCAGCCCATCTCTTTCAGAATCTCCAACTGGCGCCCGATGGCACGTGTATTCACCGCAGCTCCCAAGCACCCCAGGTCATGATGCATGCAGACACCGTTTATCTTCACTTGCTCACCATTCAGGATAAAACCTTTCTGTGCATCGAAGCGGAAAGTACGGATGCCGGTAGGAGTATGGTAACGGTCGAGCACTTCGCCGGTCTGCTTATCCTTGAGAGTGCTTTCTACTCTATACATATAAGGCGTATCAATACTCCAGAGGCGGGGATTCTTCAAGTGTATCTCCTGCTCCACTTCTGCCGAGGCAAGAGGCATCAACTGAGCTTCCGACACAGCCTCACCCACCGCATTGCCGTCGGCATCCACTAACCGGGATTGCAGGACGACATCGGCCATCTGTGCTTCGGCATCGTACTGCAGTTTGGTGCGTATCTTCAACCGGGCACTGTTCTTCGACACTTCTTCTGCCGTGACATAGGTACCCCATTGCGCCACATGCGCCGGATTCAGCTTTGTCAGCCATACATTACGGTAGATGCCGCAACCGGAATACCAGCGCGAATTGGGCTGTTCGGCATTGTCCACACGGACAGCCAGCACATTCTCCTCTCCCCACTTGATATAAGGAGTCAGGTCATAACTGAACGAGATGTACCCGTAAGGGCGTGTCCCCAATTCATGTCCATTGATATAAACGGTAGAGTTCATATAGGCGCCATCGAAATCTATGCGATAGCGCTTGCCTTCATCGGCCTTATCGGCAGTAAAAGTCTTGCGATACCAGCCTATGCCACCAGGCAGTGCACCTCCACCCGTACCCGAAGGATTACCTCTGCTGAATTCTCCTTCGATGGCCCAATCGTGGGGCAAGTTCAATTTCCGCCACTCGGCGTCATTATAATCCGGACGGGCTGCCGCCGCATCGTCTCCCAAGCGGAAGGTCCAGCCGGCAGTAAAATCCAAGCTGCGGTCATCACCAGCTACCTCTTTAGGAGCATTGCAACCGGCCAGCAGGAACTGCCCGATAGCTAAAAACAATATGATTTTATTCATGGTAATAAATATCTAAAAGATTATCGAGTGCCTATTTCTCTCTCACAGCTATCCAGAAGCGGGGAAGTGCCCGGCACCGAGGAACGACCCCTTCGGCACCGAGGAAGGCATCGCCCGGCACCGGGGAACGACAAGACCGGCACCGGGATAGATTTCTCTCCCTGACGCCGTGGTCTATCATTCTGATTATATTTTTACGGTTTGTGCTTTTCCGTCATACTTCACCGTTCTCCCTTTCGCCTTCAAGTCGAACGGTTGCGGCTGGCCTTTGCCGACCTTCACCACATTGAAAGTACGTTCCTTCAGCATACCGGGGAAGCTGCCTGTACGGTCACCGATTACCAATGTTCCTTCAGCATCGTTATAAGCAAACGGTATGGTGGCGTATTGTCCTTTCTCGTAGTTATAGTTCACACCTTCATCCTCATAGAGCGTAAATGCGCCGTCCTTGCCCGTATAGACATAGAGTGTGATTTCCGAAGCCGGCTTTTCATCACTGTATTGCATGTCGGGACCGTAAGGAACAATGGCACCTTCGCAGACGTAGAGCGGAATACGTTCATAAGGGGCATCCACCTTCAGCGTCTGGCCACCGTCCACATACTTGCCGGAATAGAAATCATACCAACCGCAGCTTGCCGGGAAATAAACCTCGCGGCTGCGTGCGCCGTATTCGTAAACCGGGGCTACCATCAAGGCAGAGCCGAACATGAACTGGTCACCGATATTGTTGACGTTTGCATCAGCCGTGAAGTCCATTACAAGCGGACGCATGATGGTATAATCATTGAAGTAAGTCATGCCTGCCAAAGAGTAGATATACGGCATCATGTTGTAACGCAGCTTCGTATAGTAAACGATGGAATTGTAGCACGGATGTCCTGCCGGAGCAATATTCCAAACCTCACGGTAGGGATACTGGCCGTGCGCACGGAACAACGGGCAGAAAGCGCCGAACTGATACCAACGGGTATTCAGCTCTCTCCATTCCTTATAATCCGCATTTTCGCGCCCGGTCTTGTTGAATTCCATCTGACCTGCCACATAGCGGTTCTCCACACAGAATCCGCCGATGTCCATGGTCCAATAAGGAATGCCGCTGACGGCAAAGTTCAGGCCGGCAGAAATTTGTGCTTTCATATCTTCCCAACGGGTGGCGATATCGCCACTCCAGGTGGCAGTGGAATAGCGCTGCAACCCTGCAAAACCGGAACGTGTCAACAAGAAGACGCGCTTGTCCGGTTCCACGCCACGCTGCCCGTCATAGATAGCCTCGGCATTCATCAGCGCATACGCATTGAAGAACTTGGCTGAAGGGCCGAGTGCCGTCGGGCCGCAAAGGTCCTTGCGGTATTGCAAATCCGTACAGTCACGGATGTTCGGCTCACTGGCATCCATCCACCAAGCGTCAATACCCAAGGGATAGTAATGGTCCTGCATCTGTTTCCAGAAGAGCTTGCGTGCATCGGGATCGTATGCGTCATAGAAAGAACCCAGATAGCCGGGGCCTACCCAGTCCCTGATGCTGTCTTTGATAGCCTGCCGGTACATCCAGCCTTTTTCGTCAAATTCCTTGAAGTGTTCGGTCGTTGCATAGAACTTGGGCCATACGGAAATCATCAGACGCCCGTTCATGGCATGGATGGAATCGACCATCCCTTTCGGGTCGGGGAAACGTGCCGGGTCAAATTCATGGCTTCCCCAGGAATCCTGCTTCCAATGCAGCCAGTCGATTACAATATTGTCAATAGGAATCCGGCGGTCACGGAATTCTTTCAGTGTAGAGAGCACTTCATCGCGTGTATTGTACTTTTCACGGCTCTGCCAATAGCCCATCGCCCATTTCGGCATAATCTGGGATTTGCCGGTCAATGTGCGGTAACCGCTAATCACATCATCCATGTCATCACCGTAAACGAAATAGTAGTCTATGCCATTCTGCATCTCACCCCACCAGGATAGTTTGTTCTGCTCTTCATCAGCCACCGGACTCAATACCCGCAAGCCACAGTAAGAGACACCACCGTCGGGGTTCCATTCAATCTTCAGGGGCACACGCCTGCCCGCTGCCAAATCAACGGCAAACTTATAGCTGTTGGGATTCCAAGACGTACGCCAACGTTCGGGAACCACCAATTCATTGTCAATGTATACTTTCATATAGCCTGCATAGTAAAGGATGAAACGGAACAAGCCGCTTTCCGACGGCTCTATTTCCCCTTCATAAACTACCTTGGAACCCATAAACGGGAATCTTTCGGGCAAATTTATCACCTTACCCAGATGGGCTGCACGGTCCAGATGCTCAAAATAAAGAGAATCCTCACGGCGCACGATAGTCTCCCTATCCTTCTTGCCAGGAGTGTATGTGCCGGTCAAGGCACCCTCTTTGCCGTCTTTGTCATAAAGCTTGAACACGCTGCCCAATTGTGAATAGTCACGCGGATCACCGAAACGGCAAAGCGAATAGCTGTCCCAAAGCACGCCATAATTCTTATTGGACACGATAAATGGTACAGACACCTTTGTATTATACTGGAACAGTTCCTCATTCTTGCCTTTATAATTGAATTCATCCGCCTGATGCTGGCCCAAACCATAGAAAGCCTCATCATCTCCTGCCGACTGGAACACCTGGCGCACTGTGTATCCCTTTGTGCCTTCCACTTCCACCGGAGCAAAGCTGCGCCCATCGGGGTCTTCAGCCAGAATCGGCTTGCCGTCGGCATCCGTTACCTTCAGCTCGGCAGGCATTCCGACGATGGCCTGCTCGCAGGTGAGCTGATAGCTTGCCGTCATGGGGACGACCTTTTCCGTACCGGAGAAGGTA
>CAJJYX010000087.1 GCA_905197435.1 uncultured Bacteroides sp. | reverse complement strand
TACCCACGGATGACGGCAGGTCTTCCGTTTCGGAGAGGGTATGCAGGCAGAGCAGGTTGTCGCCGACCTTCATTTCCCCGGCTCCGAGAGTGATGTCCTGCAGGCTGGTCGTATTTTCCTGCGAAAGCGAAAAATACTTTTCGATAATGCCCGCGGAGGTTTCCGTACCGGTAATCTCTTCGTCCGTCAGCCTGACCATGCGGAGCAGACCGCTGTCGTTCACGATACGCTCGAACTGCCCGCAGCATTCCAGAAAGCGTGCGACGGTATCCTTGTCCTGCATCTCCTTGGGGATGATGAACCCGCGCGTGAGGGCATTGAAGCTGCTTGTCGTGCGGCTGTGTTCCTTCGTGGTCTTTGTCAGGAACAGATAGCAGGTATGGTTCAGGTACGGCCGCTCGTTGAAATGTCTTTCAAAGCTGCGGCTGAGGAAACTCAGGTCATCCCGGCAGATATCAGGTCTGTAGCTCTCCTCAATGAAGATGTCCTGCTTGTGGACGATGCTGTAGTTCGGCAGAACCCGGACAGCCTTCGCCCATGTGGAATGGAGGGTCTCGTACTCGGCGCGTGTCAACGTGAACACTTCCGGCAGCTCCACCCTGTAGGCCACGGTGATGTCGGCATCCTTGCTGATGATACACCCGTGCTCGACGGCCATCAGCGGAAACCGGCTTTCCAGCGTGGCGGCTTTCATTACATTTCTCATACGCTTCGTTTTTTGGGGATTAGACAAATCAACCGGAGGAAACCCTTCCGGCTGATGATGTAGCGGGGATGGCGGCGCAGCGCCTGCAATTTCATCAGTCCCCATTCACCGTATTTCGCGTTCAGGCGGAAAGTCACCCAGACAAGCACCGAGGCGCAGGTGACACCGAAACCGATACATACCCACTGGTCGATGCCTGCCATGTACATGATGACAAACAGGACGAACAGGGTGAGCAGTCCGCCGGCGAAGATGAACAGGTACTGGCTTTTCAGCCCCTTGAACTCAGGACTGCGGCCGATTCCCTTGTTGATAGGATACTCCGCCATAATCAGAGGAAGAATGAGCGTAAGATGGTGGCGGCCACGATTAAAAAGATGCAGGCGCCGAACCAGCTGGCTGCCGTCTTGGAAGTGTCGGGATCTCCCGAGGAAAACTTGGAATAGACCTTCACGCCCCCGATAAGGCCGACCACGGCTCCGATGGCATAAATCAGTTTGGTTCCCGGATCGAAATAGGAAGTGACCATGTTGGTGGCTTCAGTGATGCCGCCGATACCGTTACCCTGGGCGAAAGCCCCTGTCGTTGCAAGCAGCGCCATGGCTGCAAAAAAGAATCTTTTTTTCATGTGTCGAAACTTTTATTTGGTGAGACAAAAAATGATTTCGACCACGAATATATAACGCTTAATTCATTGATTTACAACGCTGACGATGCGTAACATCGGGTGTCATTACGTTACATCGTAAAGGGATTGCGACAAAGAAAAAACAGCGGAAAAACGGCATTTGATTCTTCCGGCAAAGGTAGCCCGTGCCTTTACGGAATCTGCAAGGCAGGCCGTTCCGGTTGCCCGGGAGAAAATCATCCTCGCTGCGCTTGCGGTATTTTCTCCCGACAAGCCTTGCAGTATCCAGGCACGGGACAGAAAAGCCTGCAAGAAATCAAACTCCGGCATATACCGGACACATGTAGAACAAAAAACAGAACATCATGAAACAGGAAGAAAAAAAGGTAGCGGCATTCACGGGACACCGGAAGCAAAGACTGATGCAGGAAAACAAGGACTACCGGAACCTCAGCGGACAAATCAGGGGAAAGGTCATAACTATGATAAAAAACCTCTATGAAGAAGGTTTCAGAGAATTTTATTCGGGCATGGCAGAAGGGTTCGACATGATAGCGGCTGAAGCTGTCCTGCAACTGAAAGAACAATATGAGGATATGACACTGGCGGCTGCTATCCCTTTCAGAGCCCAAGCCGAATGGTTTGACCCGCAAGACCAGCTGCTTTACAGGGAACTGCTTAAGAAGGCTGACCGGGTAGTGATGCTTTCAGAAAAATATTACAGGGGATGTTACCTGCGCCGTGACACCTATATGGTCAGCAGGGCTTCAATGGTAATAGCATATTGGGACAACGTGTGCAACGGAGGTACATACCATACCGTGAAAAAGGCCGTGGAAACTGGACGGGAAGTCATCAATCTGTTTACTGGAGAAGTGATAACGGACATAACTGCATTGCAAAACAATCATGAACCAAATAAACCGAATATAAAATGGACAGATTTAAAAATAGGAACTTATGAAATCAAAGAAACAGATTAAAATCCCTGACCATACAGGGAAAAGAGAAACACGATTACTCGCTTTTGTATGGAACTGCGGTTTTTTCAGCAGAGACGTTTCTGATGAGAAAATCATTGAGATGTGGAGGAAATCCCCCGCCAGAAGTCTGGATGATCCTGAAGACGAGACATTCTACGATGTGGAATGTCTGACACCCGATGAACTGGCTGGACGAATCAATGACGAGTCTTTCGCGCATACGGAGGATTATGTACGTTTCATCAATGTCAGTCCCGACCTTTTGTACCCGGATAGGAAATAGGATATCCACCGTCTCATATCGCATACCCCCACTTCCCCCTAAATATTAAAAAGGGAAAGCAGGGGTATGAAACTAAAGTTATCCTGTATGTATCACTCTTTCAGATTCAACCAGAATCTCCTTCATCTGACCGTTTCAGGATGGCCACGTTTGAACTTCCTGATCACGCATACTTGTCTATATCGAAAGGCTCATCTTCCTTACTGCCTTTTCTTCCTGATACACCCCTCCGGTTTCCCAGATACTTGTCAAGCAAACCGTTCACCTTCTCCAGATTGCTCAGCTTGTCGGTCAGGAAAGCCAGTATCTCCGTTTCACTCAGTTTGTAATGGATGGTTCTTGCGGCACGCAGGGCTTTCTGTTCGTCAACAATCCCGGAAGTAAGTACTTCCGCCACGTTGTTTATTTCCTCGATTGTCAATGCCGTGTTGAAATCCGGGTCGGGTTCGGCATCTACGGGAGCCATCAGTTCCTCACGCTCTTCTTCTGTCAGTCCTTTGTTTTCCTGCTCCACATCATCAGAACCGATATCCTCGTCTTCCTCCAATGGAATTTTCTCCATCGGCTCGGAACGGGTTGGAGTCATCCTTGCTACTTTCGGGTCTTCCAGATAGATGACCTTTGTCTTGCCTATCACATCATCGTCATCCGAAGAAGAGGACGGAACAGCCGTTTCGGTTTTTCCTTTGGACTTATCCGTTTCCGGCTTTCTGCGCCTTGCCTTTCTGCGGGCACGACGCTCCGGCTCTTCCTTGCGTTGTCTGCGGTATCTCCACACTCTGACACGGGCAATCCGCATCAGCCTTAAAATGCGGTCCCATATTCCGTACATACGTCTGTGGAAAATAAATGTCCACAAATGGCACAATATATAGACAGCACATACTGCCTTTACGGTAAAATAAAATATCGCAGTCATAATTATAAAGGTTTGGTGATACATTCCGTGTACAGCTTTGACATCTCATGCTCGTACTTCTTCAAATGTTCATCTATAATCCTGTTTACAAAACCGGAAATGGGCATCTCAGGAGCGGTAACTGCCAGAAAACGCTTGATGTAGGCATAACTCTCCCGGTTGATATATACTTGTATCCGGTTGCCTACAGGATAACTTACCAAATAGGAGGATTTATAAGAACCGGTTTCCGAAGATTTGAAAGCGGATGTGTTTTCCAGTACCTCAAATGTTATTTCGGAAGTATCATCATCCCCATTGTCATGTCTTGTGATGTCTGCCGTTTCTACAGAAACGTCGCGGACATCCTTTCCGCTTTTCCTGCCCTTGAACAGCCTACGGAAAATAAACAATGACAATCTGTAAACAGTGTAAATGCAGCAACAGGCAACAATGGCCTGAAAAATAATCTGTGTCATAATCAAAATGGTTTTAATGGTTTATAATACTCTTTGTTATACAATTCGTTGATTTCGTCCCAGTGTTTCTGTAGATGGTCCACAAGGATATTGCTGATAAAGCCGGATATGCTCATCTCCGGAGCGATGACAGGCAGTACCCGTTTGATGCACTCGGCCACTTCACGGTTGATATACACATGGGAACGGTTTGACGCGGGTATATTGACCAGAAACCTTTCCCGGTATCCGAAGGATTCATCCTTTTTCCTTTTGGGCTTCTCCACGGAGGGCTTTTCCGCTGGAGTATCTGCCGGTACGGTTGCGGCGGGGCTTTTCGCTTCCTGATGTTCCACGGACTTTTCTTTCGGGGCGGGGCTGTCCTTGCCGAAAACAGGTATGTCACCGACAATGATTTCCTTCAGGACATCTTCGTCCACCTCTACGATTTTCTTTTTCATGACTGTCCGAGTTTAAGTTTGACCATAAGTTCTTCCGCAAGTTCCACCAGTCCGCTGCCTTCCAGTTGTCTGGCCGGAGGCGGCAGCAGCGTGCAACGGAAAAAGGCACGCTTGGCATGGGTAATCTCCTTTTCATAACGGCACAGGTCAGGAAGTGTGCTGTCGAGGACTGTCAGATGCAGCTCCCTCATGACTTCCGAATATGACCTGAGAATCTCCACATTGGTACGTTTTTTCAACTTGTTCCAGAAAAAGAAGATGTCCTTGAGTAACGGGGTATTTTCCATCTTCTTGATATGGTCAAGTACAGTCGTGGCAAAGGACAGCGTACTCTGCATCACAATCAGGTCCGGAACGGTGGGAGTAAGCACGTAATCCATATTGACAATCGTACGGAATACCCCGGTGGACTCGACCGTTCCGGGAAGATCCACGAAAATAAGGTCGTAATCCCCGCTTGCCGCAATCGCATCAGCCGCCTCCCTTGCCTTTTCAGCGGTGGAGCCTACAATGGGATAGGCCTTTTTCTGCACTTGGTTCCACTGCTGTTTGATCAGTTGCCGGTAATAGGCACTGTTGGAAACAGCCTTTTTGTCACGCTCCCTCATACGTACGAGACTGTGTTGGGGAGAGTCACAGTCAACGATAGCCACGTTCAGTCCCTTCTCGAAATGGAAGTAACTGGCAAGCACTACGGACAGGGCCGATTTCCCGACCCCTCCTTTCTGGTTGCTAATCGCAACGAACAAAGTTTCTTTACTCATAAGTCTTTCTTTTTAATTGTTATTGAATAAATACCGGTGTCATCCACTAATCCGTGAATCCGCAGACGTTTCTTTCCAACCATCCAAATCCGCATCCATTAACGGTATCATCCAGTGTCATAACCTTTGATGCTACTGTTACCGCATCTTTCCGACATCGCTTCCATCCGCGGTCTGTCTGTTGGTCATGACAATCCGTCAACGGTCCCGTCCGATATTGCTTCCATCATCCCAACCGTTACCGGAATCATCGGATAATATGACCATTATTCCGCTATCAGAAGGCTGGTTGCAACCGTCCGCACTGCAAATAAAAAAGGATTTTCCCGAATAATCGCCATCATCCGGAGACGGTGACGACACTTGTCATCGTATGACATCTTGTTACATATAACATACTGTTTTATAGGTAGATATACCGCCGTAACTTTGCCACCGACAACGGAATGGATGCCGGATGGAGTTATCCCGAAGCCGAAGAATGAGGCTGAAGGTCAAAACTCAATTTGACTTCAGGCAAATTCATGTTCAAGCGAACATAGCAAGTTGTGTTTTGGGCAGCCCGAAATGATTCGGGCATCCCAAAACAAACTTGCCACTCGCCTGAAGGCTCGGGAGGGATTTCCTCCAAAGTCGGAAATCCATGACGTAAAATCAGAAACAGAAAATCTCAATGCGTATGGAAGAAAACAGTAAAAGAAGAACAAGAAGAAGCACGGGCAGAAAACCGAAGACCGACCCGGCAGTATTCCGCTACGGTATCAAACTGACTTCGGAAGAGAACGGAAATTTCGAGCTGCTGTTTGAAAAATCCGGGATGAAACAACGGGCAAGATTCATCAAGGCGATGATTTTCGGACGTGAAATGAAGGTCGTCAGAATCGACAAGGTTGCGATGGACTACTACATCAGACTTACAAATTTCTATCACCAGTTCCAGGCCATCGGCAACAACTACAACCAGACTGTGAAGGCAGTCAAGTCCAATTTCGGCGAGAAACGGGCGTTCGCCCTGCTCCGCAATCTGGAAAAGGCCACCATCGACCTGGTGGTGCTGAGCAAGCGGATCATCATGCTTACCCGGGAGTTCGAGGAGGAATACCTTATAAAAAGAAAAAAGGAGGAACAGCAGAATGGTGGCTAAGATCAACAGGGGTGTATCGCTCTACGGGGCGGTCATCTACAACCAGCGTAAAGTGGATGAGGCAACCGCCCGTATCATCGCGGGCAACCGCATGATTACCGACCTCACTGGAAATCCCCACAATGTCATGCAGCAGACGCTATGGGCTTTCGAGAGCTACCTCGCCGCCAACAGGAACACGGTGAAGCCGGTACTGCATATCTCTCTGAACCCATCGGTGGACGACCGCCTCACGGACGGGCAATTCGCGGAACTGGCACGTGAGTACATGCAGAAGATGGGCTACGGCGACCAGCCCTACATCGTCTATCTGCACGAGGACATCGACCGCAGGCATGTCCATATTGTCTCCACCTGCGTGAAGGAGAACGGCGAGAAAATCAGTGACGCATACGAATGGAATCGTTCGATGAAAGCCTGCCGGGAACTGGAAAACAGATTCGGACTCAAGCCTGTGGCTGACAAGCGGAACGAACTGCTGGAACCGTATCTCAAGAAGGCGGACTACCGGGACGGGGACGTGAAACGTCAGGTCGGCAATATCCTCAAAAGTGTGTTCACCGCCTACCGCTTCCAGACATTCGGGGAGTTCAGTGCCATGCTCTCATGCTTCAACATCGAGGCCAAACAGGTTCGGGGAGAATTTGAAGGCTCACCCTACAACGGTATCGTATATACCCTGACGGACGATGCGGGTAGGCCGGTATGCACGCCCATCAAGTCTTCGCTCATCGGCAAGCGCTTCGGCTACGAAGGGATAGAAAAAAGGATTGCCGTCAATGTCCGAGATTTCAGAAACCGGAAGTGGCAACCGAAAATCCATGATGCCGTCACGCTGGCCATGCACGGCTGCCGAGGAAACCGGGAAGATTTCATCCGGCTGCTCGGGGAAAAGGGCATTGACGTGGTGTTCAGGGAAAACGAGGAAGGCCGTATCTACGGCGTGACCTTCATAGACCACAGAAACCGTGAGGTATATAACGGTTCCCGTCTGGGCAAGGAGTTTTCCGCCA
The DNA here is from genome assembly GCA_905197435.1 of uncultured Bacteroides sp. GTDB lineage: Bacteria > Bacteroidota > Bacteroidia > Bacteroidales > Bacteroidaceae > Bacteroides. Next base: position 5,830 of record CAJJYX010000087.1, on the reverse strand, counting down.
ACGCCTTCGAACAGCTTTTTAACAGGCCGCAGGATTTTCCGGATCCGGAATCCACCGGACAATATGCCTCCACACGGGAGAGCCTTTCCGACAACATGGAAAGCGCCATCGAGCAGGCTTTCGGAATATTCAGTCCCGACATCAACGGACCGGACCCGCAGGAGGAGGCACTCGCCCGCAGACTGCAACGCAAGAAAAAGAAGAAACGCCGTTCACGCGGCATATCCTGATTGTCAATTACCAACCATCAAAATTTTTACAGTTATGCAACAAGAAGATGATTTAAGAGGACTGGCCAAGGTCATGGAGTTCATGCGTGCCATTTCCATCGTGTTTATTGTGATCCATGTCTACTGGTTCTGCTACAGCGCATTCGTGGATATGGGCATCAACATCGGAGTCGTGGACAGGATTCTACTGAACTTCCAGAGGACGGCAGGACTGTTCAGCAACCTACTCGTGACGAAAGTGTTCGCCTTCATATTCCTGGGACTTTCGTGTCTGGGTACGAAAGGTGTCAAGAACCAGAAGATGACGTGGCGGAAAATATACGCCGCCTTCCTCGGCGGCATCGTCCTGTTCTTCATGAACTGGTGGATGCTTGACCTGCCGTTCAGTACGACATTGAATGCTACCGTATATACGCTGACGCTTACCACGGGCTACATTCTCCTGCTTATGTCGGGAATATGGATCAGCCGTATGCTGAAACACAACCTCATGGAAGACGTATTCAACACCGCCAACGAAAGTTTCATGCAGGAAACAAGGCTTATGGAAAACGAGTATTCCGTCAACCTGCCCACGAAATTTGTCTATCAGGGCAAGGAATGGGACGGCTGGATCAACATCGTGAACCCGTTCAGAGCCTCTATCGTACTGGGAACACCCGGCTCCGGAAAGAGCTATGCCGTGGTGAACAACTACATCAAACAGCAGATTGAGAAATCCTTTGCCATGTATATCTATGACTACAAGTTTCCGGACCTTTCGGAGATAGCCTACAACCATCTGCTCAAGCACAGACAACATTACAAAGTCAAGCCGGAATTCTATGTCATCAATTTCGACGACCCCAGACGCAGCCACCGATGCAATCCAATCAATCCAAGATTCATGGCAGATATCAGCGATGCCTACGAAAGTGCCTATACCATAATGCTCAATTTGAACAAGACCTGGATACAGAAACAGGGTGATTTCTTCGTGGAGTCACCGATTATCCTGCTCGCGGCGATTATCTGGTACTTGCGGATTTACAAAGACGGCAAGTATTGCACCTTCCCCCACGCGATAGAATTTCTTAACAAGCCGTATGCCGATATCTTCACGATTCTTACCTCTTATCCCTCGCTGGAAAACTACCTTTCCCCATTCATGGATGCCTGGCAATCTGGAGCGCAAGATCAGCTCCAGGGCCAGATAGCGTCCGCAAAAATTCCGCTTTCGAGGATGATTTCACCCCAGTTGTATTGGGTGATGACGGGCGATGATTTTACACTTGATCTGAACAATCCGGAACAGCCCAAAATCCTCTGTGTGGGAAACAATCCTGACAGGCAGAACATCTATTCGGCGGCCTTGGGACTGTACAATTCCCGTATCGTGAAGTTGGTGAACAAGAAGGGACAGCTGAAGAGTTCCATTATTATAGACGAGCTACCGACCATCTATTTCCGCGGCATCGACAACCTGATAGCCACCGCCCGAAGCAACAAGGTGGCGGTATGTCTCGGCTTCCAGGACTTCTCGCAGCTGACCCGTGACTACGGTGAAAAAGAGGCGAAAGTGATCCAAAATACAGTCGGCAATATTTTCTCCGGACAGGTGGTAGGCGAAACGGCAAAGAACCTTTCGGAGCGTTTCGGCAAAATCCTTCAGCAAAGGCAGTCCATATCCATCAACCGGCAGGACACATCCACCTCCATCAACACGCAATTGGATTCCCTGATACCCGCTTCCAAGATTGCCAACCTCTCGCAGGGTACATTCGTGGGCAGCGTGGCGGACAACTTCGGTGAGGAAATCGAGCAGAAGATTTTCCATGCCCGTATCATCGTCGATAACGAGAAGGTGGCGGCGGAGACCAGAGCCTACAAAAAAATCCCTGTCATCAACGAGTTCAAGGATGCAGACGGTAACGACATCATGCAGCAGCAGATAGACCGCAACTACTCCCGTATCAAGGCGGACGTACTGCAAATAATTGAAGATGAGATGGAAAGAATTGCCAATGACCCGGATTTGAAACACCTGATTCCACAGGAGGACGGAAAAAAAGAGGAATAGGACACCGCTGTTTTATTTCAGCCTGCAAAGTTCGTCCCGTGCCTTATGGATTGTGCAAGGCCGGGCCCTTCGGGTTTCGCGGAAAAATCATCCTCGCTGCGCTTGCGGTATTTTTCCCGAAAGCCTTGCGCAATCCGGCACGGAACGGCGGGGCAGGCAAGAAATAAAATCTCGGCTCTACAAAGCCGGGGATGTCTAACTCAAAAAACAAAAGGTATGAGCAGAAGCAACTTTACACCGATGGGACGGTTCAAAGAGATAATCGACCGATACGGACTGAAACTGATGGAGGTGGGAACCAACCACCTGAGAATATTCGCTGACAACAGGAAGCTGTTCGACTACTATCCGCTACGGATGAAACTGTTCGATTACCGACAGTGGAAACAGCTGACCTACCCGTCACTCATTGAGGGGGCGGACAAGTGGGAAACGGAGCTTGACGAAATTATAAAAAGACTTATGGTTTCACCCCAATAATCAGCAGGACTATGAATAACAATAACAGCAAGACGATCGTTTGGGACAACATTCCCGAATGGGCGATTTTTTCATTGGAGTACGGCATCGACGAGGAACTGTTCCTGCCCGATGAAGACAAGGAGATGATAACCAAGTTCATCGTTGAAAACTTTCCGAACGGTTACACCATGTCGGTGGATTGGGAGTCATACAACGAATTCGACACCAATCCGGCATTCGGAAAGGCGTGCAAGACTTATAAGGTAACTTTCTGTATCCTATAAAAACATTGACATGAAGAAGATAACATTAAGCGAATACAATTCCATATCTGAAGCCTATCGCGGGGTATGGACTACCGAGCGTTGGGATATACCCGACTGGGCGGAAATGCGTAAAAAACACATCGGCAAACGCACCATGATGGTATATGATAATGGTACTTGCCTGCTGGTCGAAGGGCTGGGTTTTGAAATCGTGGATGACAGTTCATGGAAAAAGCCGGATGAGGTCAGAAAGGAAATCGGAAGCCATTATCTTAAATTCTATACAGAAAAAGGATGTGAACCTCATTACGCGGATTGCGTGATACGGTGGAACGATACGTTGGAAACGGAAGAGGCAAGAATTGCTTTGGCTATGGATGCCGATACGGAAAAGGACGATGAAATATTCTTCTACTGCGACAGCCTGAATGATATGAAATCCATGGCGGACAAAGGCAGGGAAGATTTCACCATAGCAGAGTGTATCGGTTTCGGAACATACGAAGAACTATTATAAATCCAATTAAATCATGTTATGAAAATCAGATGTCAGGAACACTACGATAAGGTAGTGGAGTACGCCAAAAGTATCGGCGACACAACATTTCAGAATTGCATTGAACGCCTCAAACAATGGGAGAAGAACTCAAACGGCAGGTATGAAATTGAACTCTACCGGGATTTCGCCCCACATTCATTCGGTTTTGCGGAAGTGGCCGCTAACGGAAGCAGCGGTATTGTCGGAGGATTGCTTTACCATGGAAAACCGGACCAGTCTTATGCGGTTACACTGACTCCCATACACGGCTGGAGTATACATACTTGAACTTGTATATCTCTAAAAGGAATCCTGGATTATAAAAATGATGCGTAGGTCATCTTGTATAGAGACCTACGCACCATTTTTAGCACACCATTTTGCCCATATTGTAATTATTTACAATAGCCCCATTTCTGTATCTTTAAGGAAGTCAATCACATTCATGATTGATATGCCATCAGTATTCACATAAGAAGGGGTTAAGCCTCCAACTATGACTATTTTAGGGAATCCATCATTGATATGACGAAGTGAATTTGTTTCCTGATCAATTTTCTCAGGAGTAGGCATATCAAGTGCTGATTGTATATACATACGTTTGTTCCCACTGTTACAAATAAAATCCACTTCCAATAGTTTTCGTATTTTCTTTCCTTCGGCATTTGTTGTTCTCACCTCCACTTGCCCGACATCAACAGAATACCCTCTGATACGCAGTTCATTATATATAATATTTTCCATAAGGTGGCCACCGTCAATCTGACGATAATTCAGACGGGCATTGCGCAATCCTACATCTTCAAAATAGTATTTTGAAGGTGTATTGATGTAATGCTTACCTTTAATGTCATACCGAATGGCTTTTTCCACCATAAACGCATCTTGTAACATCCCGAGATAACTCTGTATGGTTGTATCTGAGATACTATGACCTTTCACAGATTTGAATGTATTTTCAAGGTTTGTCGGATTTGTCAGGCAACCGATATTAGAAGCTATAATGTCTATAAGTTCGTTCAAATCATCATCATTCCTAATATTATACCGTTCTTTTATATCGCGTATATAAGTACCCTGAAACAATGATTTAAGATAGTTTTCTTTCTTCTTTTTGTCAGAAAAAGACACAATCTGCGGCATTCCTCCATAAATCATATAGTCTTGCAGAGCGTTAAGTTCGCTTGCGTACTGTCCTGTCTTGAGAAATTCCGAAAAACTTAAAGGATGTACTCTGATTTCATATCCTCGACCACGAAATTCGGTTTTTACATCACTGGATAGCATTCGACTATTACTACCGGTCACATATACATCTGCATTTTTAATTTTCAGATAGCTATTGAGTACATCTTCAAATTCTGGAACAAGTTGAATCTCATCCAATAGTATGTAGTACATATCGTTATCTACAATATGCCCGTCAATATAATCCAATAATGTGTCCGGATTCCTGAGATCTTTACTACGTCGGTTTTCCAAATCTACTTGAATAACATGATCTTCATTCACGCCATTATCAAGTAATGATTGTTTGAATAACTCAAATAGAAGGTAAGATTTTCCACAACGTCGTACACCGGTAATAATCTTAATCATTCCGTTGTGCATCACACTTTGCAGCTCTTGTAAGTATTTGTCTCTTGGTATTTTCATGTTGCAAAAGTAGTAAAAATTATCTGTAGTGCGATTATTCTATTGGAAAAAAATGGGAAAAGTACCAAATTTCTCCAATAGCAATAGCCGGGCTTATTAATGTCGCTTCCCTTACCAAGTCCCATCAAGAAGGTAACTCGGAGGGCGAATACCTGCACGTTCAAGCCTTCGGTTTTCGGGACATAAAATTCCCTGCGGTAATTTTCCGCCCGAAAAAACGCTCCGGTATTGCCGTCCGAGTTGCGGAAAGGTTTGGGACTTGGCAAGCGAAGCGACCTACGACGCATAATACAAGGTCAATGAAAAAATCTGCCGGGGGATATTTTGCCGCGTTATGATATCCCAATGGGTCACGCCACCCGGAGTTTTCCAAACAAAATCTTCTTCCTGTCCCATCAGGGGATACCTCAAACGGGGACAAGGGCTGCGCTCGCTCCCAACTCTGCATATTACAGTTTTTCCTTTGCCGTTTGCGTGCCGTCCTTGCGGTTTGCCTCCGTTTTCCGTGTCGTCCCTGCCGTTTTTCCTCGATTGGTTGCGGCTGTCCGTACGCTTCCCCCTTTTTTCCGCTTTCGGGCTTTGGTGCGTTGTTCCGGCTTCTCCCTCCGTTTTTCCCATT
>CAJJYX010000086.1 GCA_905197435.1 uncultured Bacteroides sp. | reverse complement strand
GGGCACCGTCATCATGTATGCCGACACGGTCACCGACTCCATGCGCAAGGCGATCGACGAGACCAACCGCCGTCGCGAGAAGCAGTTGAAGTACAACGAAGAGCACGGCATCACACCACAGCAAATCAAGAAAGCCAAGAACCTCAATGTGTTTGCCACCAACGAGGCTTCCGGCGAAGCCGTCCTCAGCAGCGAGAAGTTCCCTTCCAGCACTCCCCGCCCCTATGTGGAACAAGAAAGTGCATCTGCCATAGCTGCCGACCCGATTATGCAGTACATGAGCCGTGCACAATTGGAAAAGAGCATCGAGCGCACCAAAAAGCTCATGCAGGAAGCAGCCAAAAAGCTCGACTTTATTGAAGCTGCCCAGTACCGAGACGAGATATTGAAGATGGAAGAGTTACTGAAAGAGAAAGACGGATGAGAAATTTCAGTTCTTTCCCTCAAACTATACTTTTCCTATTTTTGTTATCTATAAAATCAAAGTATTAATCATAAAAGAAAAGCGAAATGGATAAATCAGTAAAGAAAATTGCCGTTGCATTGGCCGCCATAGCAGCCATGAGTGTACAACAGACAGAAGCATGCACCCGAGCCACCTACATCGGTCCTGACAATACCGTCATTACGGGACGTACGATGGACTGGAAAGAGGACATCATGAGCAATATCTATGTATTCCCAAGAGGCATACAGAGAGCAGGCTACAACAAGGGAAATACTGTGAACTGGACCTCCAAGTACGGAAGTGTCATTGCCACCGGTTATGACATAGGCACCTGTGACGGCATGAACGAGAAAGGCTTGGTTGCCAACCTGCTGTTCCTTCCGGAGTCCGTTTACGACCGCCCGGGTGATAACCGTCCGGTTATGGGAATCGGCATCTGGACACAATATATACTTGATAATTTCGCAACAGTGCGCGAAGCTGTGGAAGAACTGGAAAAAGAGTCTTTCCGCATTGATGCACCGAACCTGCCCAACGGCACCGCTTCCACCCTGCATCTGGCCATCACAGATGAAACCGGAAACACCGCCATCCTGGAATACATAGACGGAAAACTGGAAATACACGAAGGAAAGCAGTACCAGGTGATGACTAATTCTCCCAAATATGACCTTCAGCTGGCCATCAACAACTATTGGAAAGAGGTAGGCGGGCTGAATATGCTTCCGGGGACAAACCGCCCCAGCGACCGCTTTGCACGCGCATCGTTCTACATCAATGCCATTCCGCAAACGGCGGATACAAAGCTTGCCGTACCCTGTGTATTGAGCGTAATGCGCAATGTCTCCGTACCGTTCGGCATCACTACGCCTGACAAGCCCCATATTTCCTCCACCCGTTGGCGTTCCGTATCCGACCTGAAGGACAAAGTATATTATTTCGAATCCACACTGACGCCTAACTTGTTCTGGCTCGATCTGAAAAAAATCAATTTCAGCCCGAATGCAGGCATCAAGAAACTCTCACTGACAAACGGAGAAATCTATGCGGGAGATGCTGTAAAGGATTTGAAGGACAGTGAAGGATTTGTATTTCTATTCCAGACACCGGAAATATAATACAGGCTATATCCACATAGCCGCCTAACAACAAAGAGGGTGTGCCGAAACCAAAAACCACCATCATTCAGTCAGAGTTTCGGCACATTTACTTTACTTTTCTCACTATTTTTATGTACGTTTGCAGAGAAACTCAATGCAGCAAACTTACATGGAACTATTAGTATACAAAGCCTCTGCCGGTTCCGGCAAGACCTTCACGCTGGCCGTGGAATACATCAAGCATCTGATAATCAATCCCCACGCCTACCGGCAGATACTTGCCGTGACCTTTACCAACAAAGCCACGGCAGAGATGAAGGAACGCATACTGACACAGCTTTACGGCATCTGGAAGGGAGAGCCTTCTTCCGAAGCATACCTGAAAGAAATCAAAGAGAGACTCGGAAGAATTAAGAATGAAGGATTAAGAATTAAAAAGGAGGACGAAAGCGGGTTGACGGACGAAGACATCCGCCAACGGGCCGGCATGGCATTGCAATATATGCTGCATGATTACAGCCGCTTCCGCGTGGAGACCATCGACTCCTTCTTCCAATCCGTGATGCGCAACCTCGCCCGTGAACTGGAGCTGAGTCCCAACCTGAATATAGAGCTGAACAACAGTGAAGTACTGAGTGATGCCGTAGACAGCCTCATCGAAAAGCTTACCCCCACTTCTCCCGTGCTGGCGTGGCTACTGGACTACATCGACGAGCGCATCCGTGACGACAAACGCTGGAATGTATCGAACGAAGTAAAAGGTTTCGGACGAAACATCTTCGATGAAAGCTACATAGAACGCGGTGAGAAGCTGCGGGAATGCCTGCGTACCCCGAACACGCTGAAACTCTACCGGGACGTGCTGCGCGATATGGAGACCGAAGCTCTGGAACAGATGAAAAGCTTCTACGACCAGTTTGAGGGCGAACTGGAAGGACATGCCCTCACCCCCGAGGACTTGAAAGGAGGCGCCCGGGGCATCGGCAGCTATTTCCGCAAGCTTCGCGACGGCAAACTGTCGGACAAGGATGTGCTGAACGCCACCTTGCAAAACAGCCTGGCAGATGCCAAAAACTGGGCAACGAAGACTTCTTCACGGAAAGACGATATTATCCGTCTGGCAGAAACCAGTCTGATGCCTCTGCTACAAGAAGCTGAAAGGATGCGTCCGCAACGCAACCGTACACTGAACAGTTGCCGCCTCTCGCTTCAACACCTCAACAAACTGCAATTGCTCAATCATATCGACGAAGAGGTACGTACACTGAACCGGGAGCATAACCGATTTCTGCTGTCAGACACCAATGCCTTGCTGCACAAACTGGTGCGCGAAGGCGACTCCTCGTTTGTCTTCGAAAAAATCGGTGCCAACATACGCAACGTCATGATTGACGAGTTCCAGGACACCAGCCGCATGCAATGGGACAACTTCCGCCTGCTGCTGCTCGAAGGACTCTCCCAAGGGGCCGACAGCCTGATTGTGGGAGATGTGAAGCAATCCATCTATCGCTGGCGGAACGGAGACTGGGGAATACTGAACAGCTTGGGAAATGAAGAATCGGGAATCTTCAATTCCCAATTGAAGAATTTCCCCGTCCGTGTGGAGACCCTGAAAACCAACCGGCGTAGCGAAACGAACATTATCCGTTTCAACAATCAAGTGTTTACCGCTGCCATAGACAACCTCAATACGCTGCATCTGAACGAGTTGAAAGAGGATTGCCAACCCCTGAAACGAGCTTATGCCGATGTGGTACAGGAATCCCCCAAAAGCAAGGAATGCGGCTATGTCAAAGCCTCCTTCCTTGAACCGGACGATGAGCACAACTACACGGAGCAAACCCTTCTCGCCTTGGGAGAAGAAGTACAGCAACTGCTGGAAAAAGGCGTGACACTGAATGACATCACTATCCTTGTCCGCAAGAACAAGAACATCCCGCCGATAGCCGACTACTTCGACAAAGAGCTGCATCTTCCCGTCGTGTCCGACGAAGCATTCCGGTTAGACGCTTCCCTTGTCATCTGCATGCTGATGGATGCCCTCCGCTGCCTGTCGAATCCGGAGAACAAAATAGCGGAAGCTTCGCTTATGGCAAATTATAAATTGCAAATTGCAAATACTGAGCAACAAGACGATAGCAGCGTCCTATCTTCACTCTGCCGCCCTACCGCCTTGTCCTTCCTTCCCGAAGCCTTTACCTCCCGACGGGAAATCCTACGCTTGATGCCCTTATATGAGCTGCTGGAAGAATTGTTCAGCATCTTCGGCATGAGCCGCATTGAAAAACAGGATGCCTACCTTTTCTCATTCTTCGACGCAGTGACGGAATACCTGCAAAGCAACTCTTCCGAACTGGACGGTTTCATCCGCTACTGGGACGAAACCCTTTGCAGCAAAACCATTCCCAGTGGTGAAACGGACGGTATACGCATACTCTCCATCCACAAATCCAAAGGACTGGAATTCCATACCGTATTGATTCCCTTCTGCGACTGGAAGCTGGAAAACGAGACCAACAACCAACTGGTATGGTGTGTCCCGCCGGAAGAACCTTATAATGCCATCAGCCTGGTGCCGGTGAACTATTCCGCCACAATGGCAGAGTCCGTATACCGTACAGACTATCTGCACGAACGCCTGCAACTGTGGGTGGATAACCTGAACCTGCTGTATGTAGCCTTCACCCGTTCCGGAAAGAATCTTATCCTCTGGAGCCGGAAAGAACAGAAAGGAACCATGTCCGAACTCCTTGCCCACACCTTGCCCCGCATAGCCAAAGACGGGACGGGAAGTTGGGATGAAGAGAGTGCCGTATACGAAAACGGTAAAATTTGCCCGTCCATCATATCTGTTTCCCAACATGACGGAGACAACCCTAAGGATGGCGAGGCCAAACCTCAATACTGCGGACAGGAACCTGAGGTTTACAGGCAGAAACCTCAAGAGGGCGGAACACCGGTCAACAGGCTCTCGCAGAAAGCCGTCAAACTTCCCGTCCACATGGAGAGCATGCTCCATAACATCGAGTTCCGGCAATCCAACCGTTCGGCAGATTTCATTGCAGGAGTGGACGAAGCAGAATCCAACCAGCGTTTCATCAACCGGGGACGATTGCTGCATACCTTATTCTCCGCCATCGAAACGGAAGAAGACATTGACAATGCCATCAGCCAGCTCGTCTTTGAAGGAGTGATTGGCAGCACTGAAACGGAAGAGGAAATACGCCGCCTCACCGGACGAGCATTCTCTCTGCCTCAAGTCAAGGACTGGTATTCGGGAACGTGGCAACTGTTCAACGAATGCGACATCATCTGGCAGGAGAACGGCGAACTGCGGACACGCCGCCCGGACCGCGTAATGATACGTGGCGAAGAAATTGTAGTGGTGGACTTCAAGTTCGGAAAACCGAACAAGAGGTACAACAGGCAAGTACAGGGTTACATGCAGCTGTTGGTACGCATGGGATATGCTGCAGAAAACATACGGGGCTATCTGTGGTATGTAGAAGAGAACAACATAGAATCAGTATAAGCCACACCAGCATTCATCAATTATCAACACCCAACCGAATTATGGAAACATTCCTCCAACTGGTCGCTAAAGACCTTTACGCCAAAATAGGAAACGACCTCTCGCGCACCGCCATCGTTTTCCCCAACAAACGTGCCAGCCTGTTTTTCAACGAATACCTGGCAGCCGAAACAGACCGCCCTTTGTGGTCGCCCGCCTACGTCAGCATCAGCGAACTATTCCGGCAACTCTCTCCGTTGAAGTCCGGTGACCCCATCCGCCTGGTATGCGAACTATATAAGGTGTTCAGCGAAGAGACCCACAGCGAAGAGACTCTGGATGACTTCTACTTCTGGGGAGAACTGCTCATCAGCGACTTCGACGATGTGGACAAAAACCTCGTAGATGCCGATAAGCTCTTCAGCAATCTGCAAGATCTAAAGAACATCATGGATGACTACGACTTCCTTGACCAAGAACAGGAAAAAGCCATCCATCAATTCTTCCAGAATTTCTCCATAGAAAAACGCACGGAGCTGAAAGCCAAATTCATCTCCCTCTGGGATAAACTGGGCGACATCTACCACCGCTACCGCCGGAACCTCACGGAACTTGGCATCGCCTACGAGGGCATGATGTATCGCAATGTCATGGAACAGCTCAACACTGACCTGCTCCGCTACGACCGCTATGTATTCGTCGGTTTCAACGTGCTGAACAAAGTGGAAACCCGCTTCTTCCAGCTCCTGCAGGATGCCGGAAAAGCGATGTTTTACTGGGATTATGATGTGTTCTATACCCGACTGCCACAAGAGCGAAAGCCCCCCTATACCCATGAAGCCGGTGAATTCATCCTCCGCAACCTGAAGTTGTTCCCCAACCAGCTTCCCGAAAGCTACTTTGATGTGCTGCGGAAGCCCAAGAACGTGCGCTTCATCTCCGCCCCTACCGAGAACGCACAAGCCCGCTACTTGCCGCAATGGATCAGGGAAATGCCGCAAGGCAATTCTCCATCCTTCATTCCTCATTCTTCATTTAAAGACACCGCCGTCGTCCTCTGTAACGAATCCCTGCTGATGCCCGTCCTCCACTCCATTCCGGAGGAAGTGAAGAATGTCAATATCACAATGGGGTTCCCTCTTGCCCAGACTCCGGTGTACAGCTTTATCAACGCGCTTGTAGAACTGCAGACTGCCGGCTACCATACAGGTACCGGACGATATACCTACGAAACCGTAACCGCCCTGCTGAAACACCCTTACACCCGGCAACTTTCCCCAAATGCCGAAGTACTTGAAAGGCAGCTTACCCAGGACAACCGCTTCTATCCCCTCCCCTCAGAGCTGAAGCGGGATGCCTTCCTCGAACAAGTTTTTACGCCACAAAACGGCATCGCAGCCCTATGCCGCTACCTCACTGAGATGCTTCGTGAAGTAGCTGTCCTCTACCAACAGGAAAAAGATGAAGAAGATATCTTCAACCAACTATACCGCGAGTCTCTGTTCAAAAGCTACACCCTCGTCAACCGCCTGCTCAATCTAATAGAAACCGGAGAACTGAGCAGCCTGCGCACAGACACATTGAAGCGATTGCTAAACCGCCTGCTTACCTCTGCCAACATCCCCTTCCACGGAGAACCCGCCATCGGCATGCAGGTGATGGGTGTGCTGGAAACGCGTAACCTTGACTTCCGGAATCTCATCATGCTCTCCCTCAACGAAGGACAGCTGCCCAAAGCCGGAGGTGACTCCTCCTTCATCCCCTACAACCTGAGGAAAGCATTCGGCATGACCACCATCGAACACAAGAATGCAGTCTATGCCTACTACTTCTACCGCCTCATCCAACGGGCAGAAAATGTCACTCTATTATATAATACCTCTTCCGACGGACTGAACCGGGGAGAGATGTCCCGCTTTATGCTGCAATTTCTGGTAGAGTCACCCCACAACATCTCCCTTGAGTACCTTGAAGCCGGGCAATCGCCCCAACAAGCCCGGGAGATTGAGATTCACAAGACACCGGAGATATTGCAACAAATGTTCGACGCCTATGACATCCACCGGCATCCCAAAACATTCTTCTCCCCATCGGCCCTCAATACATACTTGGACTGCCGGGTGAAATTTTATTATCGTTACGTAGCAGGGCTGAAAGCTCCCGATGAAGTAAGCGCCGAAATAGACTCCGCCCTCTTCGGCACCATCTTCCACCGTTCTGCCGAATTGGTGTACAAAGAACTGACCGCCAACGGACAAGAAATACGCAAAGAAGACCTTGAACTGTTACTGAAAAATGACGTCCGCCTGCAAACCTATGTGGACAATGCTTTCAAAGAAAAGTTCTTCCACGTGCCCCTCACGGAACAACCGGAATATAACGGTACGCAACTCATCCATTCCAAAGTCATCGCCTCTTATCTACGCCAGCTTCTGCGTAATGATTTGCAATATGCCCCGTTCCGCATGGAGGGTATGGAGCAGGACGTCAAAGAAACGATGGAAATAGATACCCCGCAAGGAAAACTTACCTTACAGATAGGTGGTACCATCGACCGACTGGATAGCAAAGGGGATACGCTACGCATCGTGGACTACAAAACCGGAGGTAGCCCCAAGACTCCCGAAAACATAGAGCAGTTGTTTACTCCCGCCGACAACCGCCCTAATTATATTTTCCAGACATTCTTATATGCCGCTATCCTGTGCCGCAAGCAATCGTTAAAAGTAGCCCCCTCCCTGCTCTACATCCACCGGGCAGCTTCCGAAAGCTATTCCCCGGTCATTGAGATGGGAGCGCCGCGACAGCCCAAAGTACCGGTCAGCAACTTCGCTTTCTTTGAAGACGAATTCCGCGAACGGCTGCACGGGCTCCTGCAGGAGATATTCAGCCCGGAAGAAACGTTCGGCCAGACAGAGGATACCCGAAAATGCGAGTATTGCGATTACCGAAGTCTATGCAAGAGATAAAAAAACAGACCATCTGTCCACATGGAACAGATGGTCTGCACGACCGTAACAAATGGTTTGATTATGACAAATGCCCTGTCTCACTTCAACAAGCCAGCCGTTCTGTCTTCGTCAATATCATTTCTTCCCCGGAATAGAGAAGCTGAATACGGAGCCTACACCTTCCTTGGAAGTAAACCACAATTTACCACCATTCTTCACAACGAAATCCTTGCATAACAACAAACCCAGTCCGGAGCCTTCTTCGTTATTTGTACCGAATGTGCTGAAATGCGTATCGGTATGCAACAATTTCTTCTGTCCTTCCTCGCTGATGCCACAGCCATGATCCTGAACGCTGACAACCGCCATACCGTCCACTTCCTCCATCTTCACCAGCACTTCCGAGTTCTCCTTGCTGAACTTGATAGCATTGCTCAACAAGTTACGGACCACTGTCTTCAACATATCGATATCAGCATTGACCATCATCTTCTCCGGCTTCATTTCACGGATTTTTATCTTCTTCAAGCTTGCTACCATACTAAAAATTTCAATGACACTGTCGGTCACTTCCACAAGGTCCACATCCTGATAAACCACATTCAACTTGCCGATTTGGCTCTTTGTCCATTTTAACAGATTATCCAGTAATGAGAAGACATCCTCTGTCGTCTGATTAGCCATCGTCAGGAGTTCGTACATTTCGGTACCTATTTTCTCGGCCGGCAAATTCAATATCAGCATATTCAGTACCATCTTGATGGAGCCCATCGGGGAACGCAGGTCATGGGCAATCACCGAATAAAGCTTGTCGCGTCCGGCAATGGTGCGCTGCAACTCTTCCGTCTTACTCAAAATCAGCCGTTTGGCAGCTACCAAAGATATTTGGTGGGTAACGCGGATAATCAGTTCTTCCTTATTAAAAGGTTTAGAAATGAAATCATTCGCTCCCACTTGAAAGCCCTTCACGATATCCGTCGTACTATTCAATGCAGTCAGAAAGATAATCGGAATGTCAGCAGTCTTCGGATTTGACTTTAAATGCTGAGCTACTTCAAACCCACTCATGTCCGGCATCATTACGTCAAGCAAAACCAAGTCAGGATTTCCCTTTTCCACCTGCTCTAACGCCTGCCGCCCATTACTCGCAGTGGCAATTGCGAATTTCTCATTTGTCAAAAGCACTTTCAACAATAAAACGTTCGACATCACATCGTCAACGATGAGAATCTTATACTCGGAAGGATTTATTTCCATGTTCATCTTTCTATATTGTTTTTCCCGTTATCAAAATTACTATTCAGATAGGAACGATATTCCCTAAAATACTCTATTATATATTGTAACCCCTCTTCCAGTTCTATCGTGGGTTCCCAACCCAGTTTCTCCCTCGCGAGAGTGATGTCCGGCCGGCGCTTCTTGGGATCGTCATGAGGTAATGGTTTGAAGATCAGCTTCGACTTGGAATCAGTCAGCCTAATGACTTTTTCAGCCAATTCCAGTATGGAGAATTCATGCGGATTCCCCAAGTTTACCGGACCGATAAAATCGTCCTCTGTATCCATCATCCGCACCATACCTTCTATAAAATCATCTATATATTGAAAACTCCGCGTCTGATTGCCCGAACCATATATCGTGATATCTTGGTTCTGCAATGCCTGAACCACGAAATTAGAGACTACCCGACCGTCATCAGGCAACATCCGCGGACCATACGTATTGAAAATACGGATAATCTTAATCCGCACCCCATTCTGGCGATGATAGTCCATAAACAATGTCTCGGCACAGCGCTTCCCTTCATCATAACAAGAACGAAGGCCGATCGGATTTACATTTCCCCAATAACTTTCCACCTGGGGATGAATAACGGGATCACCGTACACCTCGCTGGTAGAAGCCTGCAATATCTTGGCATTCGTTTTTTTGGCCAATCCCAGCATATTGATGACGCCCAATACAGAAGTCTTGATGGTTTTGATGGCATCATGTTGATAGTGGATGGGGGAAGCAGGACAAGCCAGGTTATAGATTTCATCTACATCTGCCTCATAGGGAGTTTCTACATCATGCAATACAAACTCAAAACGGGGATTATTCTTCAAATGAGTGATATTCCTTTTCGAACCGGTGAAAAGATTATCCAGGCAAATCACCCGATGCCCGTCATTTATCAACCGGGTACAAAGATGAGAACCTATAAAGCCAGCACCACCACTAACCAAAATTTTCTTCATGTAATGTTTTTTATAGTGCTTTAAAGCACACAGGACCTATTTTGTTTGTTTTGATGCTGACAAATGTAGGCGATTTGACTAAATTATGCAAGTTTACAACGAAATATTTCACTTGTCTATGAATATAAAGAGGCGGATCTTTTAATCCGCCTCCTGAAATATCCATTTATTTATCTGCCACATACTCTTCCTTCTTATCCGGAATGCTGAAACTCTTGTTCGCAAACAAGTCTGCCAAACCGGATATCTGTTTTAAACGCAACACTTCGTCACGATCCATGCCGATGTTTCTCATTATCCATTCATCCGACATGCCGACTCTGTCCAACTCCGCAACAATGTGACACATCAACTCAATGTTATGCGTGCCGCGGGCACGGTTGTGGCGGATGGTGGACGCCATGCGGTTGGAAAGCTCCTTGTCAATCACAACCACGGGGAGCAGCCCGTTTTCGCGTTGGCAAATTCTTTTGGACGTCTTCAACACCTGATAGCGGTGGTAACCATCCACCAGGATGTAGTTGTCTTCTTCCTCATCATAGTAACAGACACAAGGCATGGTGAAACCATCTTCCCAAATGGAAAGTTCCAAAAGCTTCATTTCGGGCGGCGCCACTACATTCGGATTATAATCGTTTGCTTGGATTTTCTCTATCGGAATTGCCTTTACATCATATACCGGACTTTTATCTACACTCATAACATCATATTTTTAAATTGTTCCATTATCTTATCTCTTTTGTATGCCTCTTCCTTGTTCAGAGCAAAACCCATATACTTGCAAGCATGGTCGTTCTTAAGGATACAAATGCACATCCTCTTATAAGTAGGGATTTCCCGGAACTCCGTGATGTCAATATCATCCAGATAGTCCATGCGCACAGGTTTCTTATTCGTCTTGTAATTCGTGACATTCACCACTTCGATAGGGATTCCTGCATCCCTCAACTTCCGGATAGTCTCGTCACCCAGGCATCCCCCTTTTGTGCGCCAGAATTCAATACTGACAGTAAGTTTCTTCAAGTAGTTCCTCCGTGTCTCTTCCGGCAAGGTGGAAAGCAGGAACTGCATAAAGCTTTTCCATGTGTACCCTTCGGGCAGGCGAACCGCGTGCCATCCCATGGCACGCGTCCCCCCGTAAATACCGGTAAAGTTTACTCCGTTTACCCGTCCTATCATCTTTCCCCAAGTATTCGGATCGATGACGCGGTACAGCTTCAAACTCTCCTGCGCCTCACAAAGAAAAGGGCTTGCCACACGCTGACGTTCGATATTGACCCCGGCCTTGTAATACAAATCATACAGACGGTTATAGTCAAAGCCGAATTTGCCATTGGCTGTCCAGACATCCGTCGTCTTCCAGTCATAAATGGGATAAGCATTATAGATGTCATTACCGATCTTCGAAGTCCAACGATAGTTGTGGTACATCTGATACTTCCGGTTCAGATGAATGCTACGCCAGCGATTGAAACTCTCTTGCGTGCGGATGCCTATGAGAAAGCAGGCACGCACCCCATCCTTCTTTTCATGCAGCCATTTGGCAAAGTGCATCTGGAATTCATAATCCCACATTTCAGGAGTATAGAAAGGAAACGTTTCCTTGGTGAGACAGTCCTTCGGCATTTTCCTCACCCAGATGTCCTCCAGGTCCTCCTGCCATGGACGCCAACTATTCTGATACATCGAGGTACAGGTCGTTACACGGAAAGGCACACAAACCCGGTACACCTCCAATATATCCTTATTCGCCTCCAATATCCGGTCCACATAATCGATTGTCATGCTGTACTGTATCTCATAATCCATATGGAATACACACAGTTTACGGTCCAACTGCTTCCGGCGGATATAGTCTATACATAAATCCAGCAACACTCCGCTGTCTTTTCCTCCCGAAAAAGAGACGCATATCGTATCAAATTCCCTGAAAATCACATCCAGACGTTCTTGCGCCAGTTCATACACGTTTTTGGATACAGCCATAATTATTTATTTTTCTTCATTCTTACATAACGGGTCCATACTTTGTCTTCCAAGAAGCCCTGCTCTCCAAAAACATCCTTGTCTTCGACAAAGCTGACAGCCGTCAGGCTACTATCCTCGCTCTGCTTTTCAATTACCTTTTCTAAAAGCAGTTTCAGCGTATCAACATTCCTCTCTTTGATATAATAGTTGTTGATGACACATTCATACTGTTTGTGCTCCACCGGCATAAAGCCTACAACACGTTTATTATCCAGAGCAATGAACCATTCGTGCTCTTCTGATGTCCGAAAAGGGTAATTGTAGTTCTGTTTCAGCACTTCCGGGTTCATGACCAAAGGAGCTACAAGTTCATACAGTCTTTTATCTGTACCATGTAATTGTACTATCTGCATCATATCAACATCTATATTTAGTTTTTGATGAAGTGTTAAAGATAAAGCTTATTTACGACGAAGCCTCTTTCTTTTAAACAGATTTAAGAATTGAGCTCCGAAATATAAAATATTAATAAATAAGTATAATCTCTCTAACTTGCAGACGTTGACTAATGGAATTTTCCTCGCAAAAGAAAGACACTAAAGACTGTTCCCGCTTGGGGGAACTGCTGTGTCTACTTGGGGGAACCGCCGTTCCTACTTGGGTAGACCGTCGTTTCCACTTGAGGAAACCGTCGTTCCCATTAGAGGAAACAGCCGTTCCCATTAGAGGGGAACGGGCGTTCCTGCGTGTGGAAACGGGCGTTTCCCTATGGATGGGAAACAGCAGAGACAGATACCATCTTGCGAGCATACGCCCACACCACGCAATAGGCAACCAGCGGTACAATGAACGCCCACACCATCGTCGTATGGTCCGCCACCAGTCCCATCAACAACGGACCTACCACACCTCCCACCGGAGACATCATGAGGAAAGAGGAAGCCCTCTTGGTATGGTTGCCCAAC
>CAJJYX010000085.1 GCA_905197435.1 uncultured Bacteroides sp. | reverse complement strand
TTTGAAAGTGTTTTCTTTTACTTATTAACAATACGAAAGCCCTGCCGTAAGATGCAGGGCTTTTTTGTTTAAAAAGATTTCAAAAAAGCTTTTCTACCTTCAAAAAATGTAACATAAATATAATATTAATCTCATTTTTATTAATTATATTTGCGACTTAATACATAAATTAATGTTTAATTAACACTATCTATTAACAAAAAACAGAATTATGAGAAGACATCTAATTCAATTCCTGTTGGTTGCAGTGCTGTCGGCATTCAGTGCCGCTGCATTTGCTCAGACTACAGTGAGAGGTCAGCTTGTTGATTCAGAAACAGGTGAACCGTTAGTGGGTGCTGCCGTAATGGTGGAAGGGACTACACAAGGATCGGTGACCGACATTGATGGTTATTTCAAGCAAAGCGTTGCTTCGAATGCGACATTACTATTTAAGTATGTGGGTTATAAAGACCTAAAGAAGAAGGTTACACAGAAGGGCGCTTCTGTGAATTTGGGAACTATCCGGATGGAGCCGGATGCAGTGATGCTGAAGGACGTGGTGATTACTTCTTCAGTGGCGGTTGCCCGTAAGACGCCGGTAGCTTTGTCTACAGTAGATCCTGTGTATATTGAAGAAAAGTTGGGTACGCAGGAGTTTCCTGAAATCCTGAAATCGACTCCGGGTGTTTATGCAACAAAAAATGGTGGTGGCTATGGTGATTCAAAAATCAATATGCGTGGATTCCAGGCTGCTAATATCGGTGTGATGGTAAACGGTGTTCCTGTTAATGATATGGAATGGGGCGGTGTTTATTGGAGTAATTGGGCAGGTCTTTCCGACGTGACTCGTTCCATGCAAACACAACGTGGTCTTGGAGCATCGAAGGTATCTTCACCGTCAGTTGGTGGTACCATCAATATCGTGACACGTACCACTGACCAAAAGAAGGGAGGAAGCGTTTCGTATGGCATAGGAAATGATGGGTTGAACAACATCATGTTCAATGTTTCTTCCGGGCTGACCAAGAACGGATGGGCCTTTACGCTTCTTGGCGGAAAACGCTGGGGTGATGGCTATATTCAAGGTACGGAATTCGAAGGCTATAATTGGTTTGTAAATGTATCCAAGCAATTGGGCGATAATCATACATTATCATTGACTGGTTTTGGCGCTCCGCAGTGGCACAACCAACGCTCGCAATATGACGGGCTTACTATCGAGGGCTGGCAGCAGGTGCGCAAATACATGCCTGACGGTCAACAATATCGTTATAATCCTACATATGGTTTTGGAAAGAATGGTGAACGTAAGACTTCTGCAAAGAATTTCTATCATAAGCCTCAGATAAGCTTGAACCATCAATGGCAGATAAACAATAAGTCTTCTTTAAGTACAGCTCTTTATGTGTCAATAGGCGAAGGGGGCGGTAACAAAGGTTTGGGACTGACTTCAACGGATTCTAATAATTGGTATGGAACCAGCAATGGTGTGCTGAATACAACTTTCCGTAATGCGGATGGTACATTTGCTTATGATAAGATTCAAGATTTGAACGAGCAAAGTGAAAATGGTTCTGTAATGGTGATGTCTAAGTCTAAGAACTCCCACCGTTGGTATGGTTTGCTGTCTACTTATACAACAAAGATAAACGAAAATATTGATTTCTATGGCGGTATTGACTTCCGTTATTATAAAGGTATTCACACGAATGAGATTACTGACCTTTATAATGGTTCATATTATACCGACTCCTATTATCGTGGCCGCGTGAAAGCAGCTAATAACGCTGCTGCTGCAAATCCGGCATGGAAATATGAGAAATTGGGTGTCGGAGATGTTGTGTACCGTGATTATGATGGTCATGTGATGAGTGAAGGTGTGTTTTTCCAAGCAGAATACAATAAAGATAAATTGGCTACATTTATAGCTGGTTCATTAAGCAACACCGGATATTGGCGTTATGACCGTTTCTATTATGACAAGGAACATGCAGAAAGTGAAAAGTTAAACTTTTTAGGCTATACAATCAAGGGAGGTGCTAACTATAACTTGACAGAAAAGCATAACGTGTTCTTTAACATCGGTTATATCAGCCGTGCTCCATTCTTCTCAGGAGGAGCATTCCTCAATAGCACGACAAGCAATGAAACGAATCCGGATGCCATTAATGAGAAAATATTCTCGGCAGAAATAGGATATGGTTTTAAGAGCCGTGTTTTCAGTGCTAATTTGAACGCTTATTTTACTAAATGGTATGATAAGACTACAACCAAGACCGGTGATTATACGACGGCAGATGGAGTGGACGACCGGTTTATGCTGAATATGGCAGGCGTGAATGCCAAGCATATGGGAGTGGAATTGGATTTGAAGTTCCGTCCTTTACGTTGGCTGGATGTAACAGGTATGGTTTCTGTCGGTGATTGGAAGTGGGACAGTGATGCCACAGGATATTTCTATAATTCGGCCGGTGACCCCTTGGCAGACCTTAAAGGTACGGTAGCCTCTGGTATTGGAGCAGAAGACCATACTAAATTTACATTGAAACAGAAGGGCATTAAAGTAGGAGGTTCCGCACAAACTACGGCTGCTTTGGGCTTGAGCGCAAAAGTGACTAAAGATTTGCGTGTCGGTTTGGATTATACTCATTATGCCAATCTTTATGCCGACTATCAACTTTCATCCAGCAATATCATTCCGGGAGAACTGAATGTGGTTGATCCTTGGAAAGTTCCTTCCGGTGGCCAGTTCGACTTGAATGCAAGCTATAGATTTAACATCGGCAAGTGCAATGCCACTCTTTATGGCAATGTAAACAACTTATTGAACTACCAATATATTGTGGATGCTTATGACGGAGGAACAGGTACTTGGGACAGCGCATACCGTGTGTTCTATGCTTTCGGCCGTACTTATTCCTTAAGATTGAAAATAAACTTCTAAATGAAACCTAAAAAGCATAAGAGATATGAAGATAAATAAATGGTTATATATGTCTGCGGCTCTGCTGGTGCTTGCAGGTTGTAATGACGATTGGAACGAGGATAAATTGGATGGGTTTAAACGTCCTGAAGTAACGGATATAAAGAATATTGAGTATACGCTTCTGGATGCCGACTATAAGGCAATAGCCACTAATAGTACGAATAAGGCGTGGGCGGAATCTCTTGGCTTATCTGATGCTTTGTCCAAACTGACTAATAATAAATATTTCACGGATGAAATTCCGGCGTCCCAATATTTGCCGGCTTTCTTGTCAGATACTTATCCTACGGCAGATGACAAGTCGGCTATCAAGGTGACTTATAGTAAGCTGGTGGGAGAACCGGAATATTTGGCAACCATAGGAGGAGCTAAACATTACCAACTCACGGCAGATGACTATGCCGAGGTGTGGGGAGAATCAGTAAAGGCTCCGTTCTTGTCTCCCAAAACAGAAAACCGAATTTCAAAATTGCTTGGTGAGGCAATGGGGGATGCGACCAAAGGAGATATGGTAATGGTAGATTATGCGTATTCGGAAACCGAGCCGAGTATTGGCGGAGGTGAAGAAAAGATGGTTTACCAGCAAGTATCGGAAATTACGGAAGAAGGTGGCAACTATGTGATTGTGGCTCCCGATAAGGATGGCAATCTGATACCTTTCGGTAAGTTGCAGGATGAGTCGAAGAATTATGGCTATATGGCAGGTGAAGCAGTCACTGTGGCCAATGGTCTTATTACCAGTGATGTGGCGGATTATGTTATCGCTGTTGCACCTTCGAGCGTAGGATATACCCTGCAACGTCCTGATGGAAAATTCATTTATCAGCAGGGTACTTATAACAGTTTCAATCTTGGTGCATCGATTCCGGACAATGCTTTTGCTAATTGGGTGTTCCAGCCCATTCAAGACGGAATGTTTGCATTGGTTAATGATGCTAACAAGAAGACCGTGAAGTTGAACTTCTATGAAAAGGGAGGGTCATACTCTTACGGTTGCTATCCCGGTACATCTTTCGGAGAATATTTGAATGCTTCCATGAAAGTGAATGACGGAAACTTCAAAGCACAGGACATAGCGCTGGAGGGAGTTTCGTATGTTTGGAAATATGATTCCGGACATGGTTATTGGAAAGCAGGGGCTTATGCCAATAACAAGAACAATCCTACAGAAAGTTGGTTGGTGTCTCCTGAGATAGATTTGTCTAAAGCAACAAAGCCGGTGCTTTCTTTTGATAACATTCTTAATCATTTGAAAGGACATGAGCGTGAAGGCTATGTTGATGCTTATATATTGACAGATTATACAGATGACGTGCAGGCTGCTACAAAGACTCTGGTAGAGGGAATCACTTGGGGAAGTGGAGCAAGTTGGACTGCAGTGAATTCTGGTGATATAGAGCTTTCTGCCTATGCAGGACAAAAAATCCGCTTGGCTTTTATGTATAAGAGTACTGCGGAATGCGCTCCTACATTTGAAGTATACAATATTTCGGTAAAAGAGCCTGTCAAAGGCTACTATGCTGATGTAAAAGTCTTCAAAGAAATCTCTGAATCGGAAGCCGCTATGTCAGTTTCTACATATACTATGGCTTCTACCCGTGCAGCAGATGGTTGCAACCGTACGGCTTTGTATGCTTATGACGGTTCAAGTTGGAACAAACATGCATTGGATGGCATTACACTCGATGTAATGCAACCGGCAGCATACTCTTCATTGGGTGTCGGCTATTTGGCATCGGCTTCAACAGTACTTCCTGTCTACCTGAAAAACGCATATCCCTATGCACAGAAAGACGATGTGATAGCTGTAGCTTATTATGCTTCTTCCGAAAATGCTGTCGCTGCCAAGGAATTGATTTACAATGGAACCGAATGGATTATGACACAAAAGACCATTGATGTTGTCGATCAGTTTGTGAAGTCAAATGGAGCTTGGGTTTACGATCCGAGTGTAGTCCTGGAGTTACCGGCAGGAAAAAATCAGCCATTGTCGGCACTTTATTATCAGGCTATGACTGATTGGGTATGGGAGAATGTGGATACTCCCAATGGCATGACGAAAGGACAAGGGTATGTGACAAGCTATGGAAACAATGAATATTATACCGGTGCGTCGGCTTATCAGGGTAATGTTGATTGGCGTCCGAGTGCTGCTAAGAACCAATATCCTGCAGAGTATGAGTCAATGTCGGATGCTGATATTGTCGCTTTGCTTCAGAAACGCTTTATCGAAGTAATGGGCGAAGTTCTTGCTTCTTTGAATCCGGATGCAAAAATGGTGGATGGTGTCGATGTATTCTATACCATAAACTTTGGTGTGTATACAGGTTCTTCCGAGAGTTGGACTGTAGTTTATAAGCTTGTGGCCGACGGCAAGTTTGAATACGTGGAAGGCTCTTTGGCAAAACAGTGATAATATAGAGTGAGTGTATAAGGGACGGTTCTCTTGCAAAGATTTCATATCTTGTGGAGTGAACCGTCCTTATTGTCTGATGCAAAAAATGATTATGATGAATAAGAAATATGCGATTTGTCTTTTAGGATTGCTTATATCCGCTTTTTTTACGGCATGTGACAATGAGGGAGATTCGCAGGTAAAAGAGAACGGGTATATTGAAAGCACCGAAGATGGCACTTCTACAGCCGTACTGAAAGGATATGAAAATCCTAATGCAGAGTTCAGCGTGCTTAAACCTTCGGGCTTTGATTCTCCTTTCTATATCAAGGAGAAATCTTTTATGGGAGATTCTTATAGTTTTATTGAAGCCTCTGAGAGCAGGCTGGATGCTATGACTACGGTTCCCGTCAGTGAAAATTGGAGAGAAAAGATGCCCGTAACTTTGGGAAATACTTACTGGGTGCGCTATGAGAGGCCGGACTTTTATCATTACCTGAAATTGCGTGTGGCCTATATTATGGGTAATGCAGTAGGGGTGGAATATCTGATAGTCGATACCAAAAGCGAAGGCCCTAACACAAATTCAAATTTCCGCTATGAATCTCAGTATCCGTCTGCGATGAATATGGAAACCCCTGCTTTGAATGCAAGCAATCAGTATGTGGCATACAACGTGACTTTTGACAATAGTCAGTGGGTGAATTATGCTTTGGAGTATGTGGCAGAAAAGAAGCATTCGGCATGGGTGGCATTCAGTTTCGACCAATGGACAAGCCAGGATAATGTTTCCAGAAAGAATGTGTGGGAGCAGGATGACCCTAATATTGATAATTCAGTGGAAGTGACTGAGAGTATGCACAAAAACGATGGGTACGATAAGGGACATCTGGTGGCGAGTGAAGACAGGGTATATTGCAGAGACGCTAATCAGCAGACTTTTTATTATGCTAACATTTCTCCGCAAATAGGAGTGTTCAACCAGAAGTATTGGGCGGCTTTGGAGAAACAAGTGCAGACATGGGGACGTTCTACTCAGCAATCTGTCTATGATAAGGTATATGTGACCAAGGGTGGTACGATAAATAAGTTGCTGACAAACTTTACTGGTACAATAAAAGCTAATGACGGACTTTATCCTACAACGGATGCCGATGGCAAAACAGTGAAAGGGCTGATTGTTCCGGCTTACTATTACATGGCCATCCTCGCAGAGAAAGGCGATACATACCATGCCATCGGCTTCCTGGTGCCTCATTCCGAACTCTTGCCACAGAAACCCACGGCCGGTGACTTCCAGGTATATGCCGTGAGCATTGACAAATTGGAGCAAGAAACCGGCATCGACTTCTTCTGCAACCTGCCGGATGTGATTGAGGAGGCTGTAGAAAGCTCGTATGATGTGAATGACTGGGCTTGGTAAAAGCTTCGGGGAACTCGATATAACAAGAAAAAGGGGAGATTGTCCGTTGGAGGGGAGTCTCCCCTTTTTCATGAGGGGCTAATGTTCTTCTTGACCGCACGTTTATAAAATATGGTGAAGGTGACGGCTTATGTTACATAAACAGAAGGATTAGTCTGTTATTCTTAAAAACATTCTTATCTTTGTCGGTATAAGCTGAAAAACAACCCTTGTGGATATATGAAACACATAAAGGCAGTTGCCGGATATATATTGATTCTTTCCCTCTGCCTTGTGTGGTGTACGTGCCCCGCTTGTGCGGGAGTACACCGCGTTGCCTTGATACACTCTTTCGAACCGGATTATCCAGCTGCCGGTAAGGTTATGGAATTATTGCATAAGGAATTGCGTAGCATTGGCCTGGACTATGACATCCGTGAATATTATTTGGACTGCGACCGCTACGAGGAGGCAGCCGAAAACCTCCGCATGACCGGCTTCGTGGACGACTTGTCCGCCTGGGGCGCCGAACTGGTGGTGGTGCTCGACGACCAGGCTACTTATGCGCTGATGGCCTGCCGGCATCCATTGGTGCGCAAGATATCCGTCGTGTTCGGTGGGGTGAACTATCCCAATCTCACCCTGCTCCGGCAATATCCAAACATTACGGGTTATGCCGATACGCCTGATTATCTGCGTACTATCCGCATGATAGAGAGCATTATGGGGAATTCGCACATCTGCCTGGTGAATGGTCAGACATTTCTGGACCGTAAGATATGGAGCGCGCTGAACGAGCAGTGCAAAGGTCAAGGTTTCAACATTATGACTTCCACCGAAGGTGCCTATTTTGCCAGCTCTTCCTATCATCACGTACGCGAGGGGGAAGTTATCAGCCCTATTCTGAAGCGGCAGAACATAGACATAGTGCTGGACACCACGAAGATTGTGCGCATGTCGAGCGACTCGGTGGAGATACGCCGCGTGATGTGGTTGGGACGTGGAGACCACACGCTGATGCTCTATACCAAGCGCGATTATACCACCAAACGTGTGGCTACACTCTTTAACAATCCTACCTTTCAGACCATCAACGAGGGTTTCGGTATTGCCGATTATATGCTGGGTGGATATTTCACTCCGCTTGAAAACCAGATGAAGTATATGGCTACCGGCATCAAAGAACGCCTCGAGGGGAAGGCGCCCCGGCAGCAGGTGACGGAGTGTGCCAAGCAGTATGTGCTGAACTGGCATGTGCTGCAGAAGTACGGGATTCCACCCGAAGACCTACCGGTCGAATATACAGTGATGTATATTCCTTTCGTGGTGCAGTATCGCTACCACATCCTCACCGGCTCTATTCTGGGAGCTGTGCTTGTTCTGTCGGTGATAGTCTTGCTGGCCTTCAGCCTGCTGCGTGAACGCAAGCGTAAGCGTGAGGCACTGCGAAGCCTTCTCTACGAGCACGAAACCCTCTGTCTTGCCATCGGGGGAAGTTCTACGTATGCCTGGCGACTGGAGGGGGATTCCGTATCCTGCGACTCGCAGTTCTGCGAACTTATCCACCACACCCACGGTCGCTTCCTGCTGGATGAAGTTGCCCCCTATATCCATCCCGAAGATTTGCCCGCTTTCCGCAAGAATTTAGAGGCCAGACACACGCTGGTTCGTCACAAAGGACAGTACCGTTGCAATTTCAGTGGTGAGTTCCAATGGTGGGAGTTTAGCTACAACACCATTCACAGTCCGGGGCATGAGCCTATCATCGCCGGACTGTTACAGAACATTCAGGAGGTGAAGGACCATGAGCAGGAGCTTATCCAAGCCCGTGAGCTGGCTGAACAGGCTGAGTTGAAACAGTCGTTCCTCAATAACATGAGCCACGAAATCCGCACTCCGCTCAATGCCATTGTCGGCTTCTCGGACATGCTGGCCAATGAGCCGGAGTTTTCCGATGAAGAGCGGAAGGAGTTTGTGG
Organism: uncultured Bacteroides sp.; assembly: GCA_905197435.1. GTDB lineage: Bacteria > Bacteroidota > Bacteroidia > Bacteroidales > Bacteroidaceae > Bacteroides. Next base: position 4,509 of record CAJJYX010000085.1, on the reverse strand, counting down.
ACATCATCAACATCAATACCAAACTGTTGCTGAAACTGGTGGGGGATGTATTGGAACTCTCTCGCATCGAGTCGGGCAACCTCTCGTTCGCTTTCCGGCGGGAGAGCGTACGCAAGCTGCTCGATGATGTCTATCAGACGCACAGCCTGCTCATCCATCCGCCGTTGCAGTTCCTCAAAGAATTTCCTCCCGAGGATGTACAGGTGAACGTAGACTCCATGCGCCTGACGCAGGTGCTCACCAATTTCCTGAACAATGCCAACAAGTTTACGGAAAAAGGCAGCATCCGGCTGGGCTATTGCTGTCCGCCCGGTGCGAGAGAGGTGCATCTCTATGTGGAGGATACCGGTGTGGGCATTCCGCACAGCGAGCAGAAGATGATTTTCGAACGGTTCTACAAGCACAGTGAGTTTTCCCAAGGCGTCGGGCTGGGCTTGTCCATCTGTGTACTTATTGCCGAAAAAATGGAGGGACACATCGAACTCCGCTCCGAAGAAGGCCGTGGAAGCCGTTTCACGGTGGTGCTGCCTTATATTGAATAAGTCCTTAAAAATGTAATCTTAATGTAATGGATTTATATATTTTTTTGCGTATCTTTGCCAGTGTTTTAAAAAATATAACGTTTTAAAGAACTAATTTAAAAGACATTATGTTAAAGAGAGTGAGAATTATATTGACGGTGATGCTGCTATTGGCCGCCGTAGGTGTAGATGCGCAGGTCACCACAGCCTCCATGGCCGGTAAGGTGACGGATTCAAGTAATGAGCCTATTATCGGTGCCACTATCCAGGCAATCCATCAGCCTTCCGGTTCGCGTTACGGAACCGTGACCAATGTTGACGGACGTTATTCCATTCAGGGTATGCGTACCGGTGGTCCTTACCGGGTGGAGATTTCCTACATCGGTTATCAGACGGTTGTTTATAAGGATATCACCCTCCAGCTGGGCGAGGTGTATAACTTGAACGTAGTGATGAGCGAATCTTCCGAACTGCTGAACGAAGTGATTGTGACAGCTGCAAAGACCAAGTTCAGAGCCGAAAAGACGGGTGCTACTACCAACATCTCGTCTGCACAAATGACGCAGCTCCCCACTGTGAACCGTAGCATCAGCGACATTGCCCGCCTTTCTCCCTATGCCAACGGGATGAGTTTTGCCGGTGGTGACGGCCGTTCCACAAACTTCACCATCGACGGTGCCAACTTCAACAATAACTTCGGACTGAGCTCCAACCTTCCCGGTGGCGGCAATCCTATCTCAATGGATGCCATCGAAGAGGTGCAGGTGGTTGTCGCCCCGTTCGATGTACGCCAGACAAACTTTATCGGCGGCGGTATCAATGCCATCACCAAGAGTGGTACGAATACGTTCAGAGGTACTGCCTATACGTATTACCGCAATCAGGACATGCGCGGTAACCGCATCAACGGAGAGGACTTGGGAGCTCGCTCCGACGAGTCAAAGACTACCTACGGATTCACGCTGGGAGGCCCCATCATCAAGAACAAACTGTTCTTCTTCGTGAATTACGAAAAAGAGAAGACTCCGGGAGAGGTAATAAAGTATCGCGCGCGCGAGGATGGTGAAGATGCGAAAGGTATGGTGTCCCGTACCCTGAAATCGGATATGGAGAAGGTTTACAACCATCTGAAAGACAAATACGGTTACGACGCAGGCTCCTACACAAGTTTCCCTGCCGACGAGGAGAACACTAAACTGCTGGCCCGCATTGACTGGAACATTACGGACCGTCACCGTTTGAGCCTTCGCTACAACAATACAAAGAACACGGCTTGGAATGGTCCTAACGGAAACTCTTCCGATACGGGATACCGCTTGAACAATACTTACCGTGTAGGTACGCAGTCTATGGCGTTTGCCAACAGCATGTATTCCATGGATAACAAGGTGCAGTCTTGGGCAGCAGATTTGAACAGCCGTTTCACTGATAAGATTTCAAATCAGTTGTTGTTTACCTACACCAATATCGAGGATATGCGCGGCACCAATTCTTCTCCTTTCCCCTTCATCGACATCATGGCAGGCAGGGACGAAAATGGGGACCAGATTTTGGAACCATATATGAGTGCCGGTTACGAACTGTTCACCTATAACAACGGTGTGAAAAATAAGATTACGAATATTACCGATAACTTTACTTTCTTTACCGGTAACCATAAGCTGACGGCAGGTCTTAGCTACGAACACCAGTTTGCCAACAACGCTTATATGCGTAACGGTACGGGATATTATCGTTACAGTAGCCTGGAGGATTTCTTGAGTGGTGCAGCTCCCGAATCATTCGCTTTGACCTATGGCTTCAATGGTATTGCCAACCCCAATGCCCAAGTTACCTTTAACCAGCTTGGTTTCTATGCCCAGGATGAATGGAATCTTGGCAACAGTCTGAAACTTACCTACGGTATCCGTTTCGACAACTTGATGTTCGACAATGCCGACCTCCAGAGAAACGATGCCATCATGAACTTGACTTCAACGGACAGCACATCGACACTGGCAAGTGGCCGGATTCCAGATGGCAGATTTCTCCCCGTGTAGGTTTCGTTTGGGACGTGTTCAAGGACAAATCGCTGAAAGTACGTGGAGGTACGGGTGTATTTACCGGGCGTCTGCCGTTGGTTTTCTTCACCAATATGCCGACCAATGCTTCTATGGTACAGAACTCCGTAACCTTTAAGACGACCTATGAGAATGGAAAGGTTGTGGGACATGATTCCCGTTTGGATCAGTTGGCCGGTGGCATGATTACGGACATGAATCAAGTCATTGATAAGTTCGGTCTTCCCACTACGATAGAGAAACACGTGGCAGGAAGCAAGATTTCTGGTGTTGCCAAAGACTTCAAGATGCCGCAGGTGTGGAAGTCTTCCATCGCTGTGGACTATCAGGTACCGGTATCTTTCCCTTTGACTGTGACGGGAGAGTTCATGTTTACGAAGAATGTAAATGCCGTTACCATCAACAACATTAACATCAAGAACCCCGATGAGTGGAAATATAATAAGTTGACCACTGTGAAGGGTGCTGACGGGAAAGATGTGACAACTACGGAACAGCTGCATGCCGGTATGCAACGCTTCAATGGTGCAGATAACCGTATGGTTTATTCTTATTCTCTTTACAATAATCCGGATAAGAATGTGAAATATGCAGGCGACTTTGCATATTACAATGGCAAGAATGCTGTACTGCTTGACAATACTTCCAAAGGTTACGGCTATACGGCAAACATCACGGTGAATGCCCAGCCGGTGGATGACCTGATGCTGATGCTGGCATATACGCACACAGAGTCCAAAGAAGTTTCCGGTCTTCCGGGCAGCGACCCCATCTCTACTTGGCAGGGACTGAACACGATTGACGGTTCCAACTATGCGACCACACAACGTTCACAGTATGTAGTTCCCGATAAGGTGATTGCTTCCGTGAACTACTACATTCCGTTCAGACACAAAGGCCTGCTTCGCGGCACACACCTGAACCTGTTCTATTCCGGTTATTCTTCCGGTGGTTACAGCTTCTGCTATACCAACGATATGAACGGTGACGGTATCAACAACGACTTGATGTACATTCCGAAGGACGACAGTGAAATCAACTTCAAGACAGAAGAAGACCGCGTTGCTTTCTGGAAATTCGTAGAGCAGGATTCATACTTGAAGAACCACAAAGGTGAGTATGCCGAGGCTTATGCCGCTCGCGCTCCGTGGGTGCACCGCTTTGACTTCCGCTTGCTGGAAGACTTCGAATTCAAGATTGGAAAGACCAAGCATTGCTTCCAGTTGAGTTTCGACATCATGAACGTAGGCAACCTCATCAACTCCAAATGGGGTATCTCCAAGACCAATGCCGTTTCCAATAGCAACCGAATCCTGAAGTATGAAGGAGTGAAGAGTGCCACTGACCTGACTCCGGTATTCTCCATGTACAAGGTGAACGGTGAATATCCTACCAAGACTTATGATACTTATCAGAACTACAGCGAATGCTGGAAACTGCAAGTCGGCATCCGCTACGTGTTCAACTAATCGGATTATAGAGACCCTCCGCTGAATGGCGGAATGTGATAAGACAAGGGCTGTTCCGGAAATTCCGGGACAGCCCTTGTTGTAGCTGGCTTTCTTTGTTTTACTGTATTTCAACCTCCATAATCACCGGATTGTGATCGCTGCACAAATCCAGGTCGGGAGAGTAGTATTCGACACCCTTCAGGCCGGGAGAGTGGAAGATGTAGTCGATACGCAGCATGTGCTTGGCATGGCGGTAGGTGTACATATATCCGTTTCCGGCAGTACGAAAGCCGTCTTTGAGCGTTTTCCTCAGGTGGTGGTAAGTGTAGGAGGAAGGTATCGAGTTGAAGTCACCGCACACCAGCACGGGATAAGGGCTGGTCTTGGCGTAGTGGCTGATGACATAAGTCTGCGTGGCGCGCTTCATGAAGTTCTCGTGTAGGGTACCTGCGGCATCCTTGGCTGCCCGGACTTCAC
>CAJJYX010000084.1 GCA_905197435.1 uncultured Bacteroides sp. | reverse complement strand
GGCGACGGCAACCAGGGTGAAAATCCGCTGGGATAGCAGCCTGTCCCCTCGCGTACACACGACATGAAATGCACACACAACATGAAATGTACACAAAACTAAACTAATCCGCAGCAAGGAGCCGCCGCTTCCCCCGGCCGGCAGGGACGAAGGGACGGTTCCTTGGGCTGCCGGAATCACCAACCGCTAACTATTCATTACTTAACTTATTTATGCGAAAAATCAACTACATCGTGGTGCATTGCAGCGCCACGCGGGAGGGCTGCGCGCTCACTCCCGAAGCTCTGGAGGCAGAGCACCGCCGCCGCGGTTTCCGCACGACGGGCTACCATTACTATATCCGCCGCGACGGCACCGTGCTCGGAACCCGTTCTTTGGAATTGCCCGGTGCGCATTGCCGCGGTCACAACAAGCATTCGATAGGCATCTGCTACGAAGGCGGACTGGATGCCCTGGGAAATCCGAAGGACACCCGCACGCCGGAACAGCGCTCGGCACTCAGGCTGCTGGTGCACCAATTGCTGCAACAGTTCCGCAACGTCCGTGTATGCGGGCACCGCGACCTCAGCCCCGACCTGAACGGGGATGGAACGGTGGAGCCGTGGGAGTGGGTGAAGCAGTGCCCGTGCTTTGAGGTAGGTAAAGAACTTTGAAACAATCATCTTTAAAACATGAAATTATGAAAATTACAAAAGAAACCTGGAAAGACATCCTGAAAATCGTAGGTACTATCATCGCTACCATAGCCAGTGTGCTTGGGGTGCAGGCGATGCCGTTGTAGGAGGCTGAAAAGCCATTAAGGGAATGGGAGAGGCTTGGAAGACAGCCTCCCCGATTCTTTGTCACGCAAAACTTACTGAATAAATTTACTGATAACAACGATTCATCATGAAAAGAATATCCTTATTTTTACTGCTGTTTCTTTTACTGAAAGCAACAACAGCACATGCGCAAAATCCAGAGACCAACCTCCGTATTGTCCCCGTATCGCCCAACGCGGCAGCATTGGGAACCTTCGGTATGATACCTACCGACAATTATGTGGGGCAGGCCCGGCTCAGCATTCCCATCTATGAAATAGACCTCGATGGGAAGAAATTCCCCATCGCGCTATCTTACCATACGGACGGAACCCGCGTGGCGCAGGAAGCCACCTGGGTAGGGCTCGGCTGGACCCTACAGGCAGGAGGGTGCGTCATCAGGCAAGTACAAGGCATGGATGACTTTACTATGCGTGGATGCTATAACCAGACCGATGCCCCGTGGCTGACCAATCCCAGGTTTGAGGTGACCGATCAGAATTTGGAGAAGTATATGAGTTATTTCAAAGGCGACTATGACGCCGAACCGGACATGTTCTACTTCAATGCAGGCGGGCATTCGGGTTCCATGTATTTCGACGTATTGAAGAATAACCGGCAGACGAATGCCGTCCCTACCATCCAGACACAAGAAAAAGTGGTAAAGATGGTATACAACACAAGTAGTGGAATATGGACTATGACGGACTTGGAAGGGTATGTCTATTCTTTCTCGACGAAAGAGACAACCTATTATTTCTTGAATACAACAAAATTCTTCCAGACGGATATGGATAGGAAGCATATATTTCCGTACTATAAAGAACCGCAGGTTGTAACAGCCTGGATGCTTGATTCTGTGACATCTCCCAACGGTGGAAAGATTACTTTCGACTATAAGAAAGAGAGCATTTACACACCTATTTCAACCACGGAAGATGCGGTTTTTCTGGCAGAAATAATTGCAGGTCAGATAAGCGCCACTTCTCCTCAATATTTCAAACAAAAATTTGATTACAACTATTCGTATTCTAAAATAGATCAGTGGACACTGTCGAAGATTTCTTTTGAGGGAGGCACAGTGGAATTCGATACAACCGACCGTGAAGACATAGAGAGCACTGAGAGTGGAAAAAAAGTGCAGAAATTATCGAGTATTAAGATTAGTGATTTGGCAGGAAACAATATCAAAACCACCATACTTGAATATAAATATCTGCTAAGTGGAACAGCAACTACCACCAATGGCTATGATGATCGTCTGTTGCTCTGGAGGGTATATGATGCGGTTGGTTCAAAGAAGAGCAATGTATATACCCTGGATTACAATATGGGAAAATTACCCCCGAAACGTTCTCTGTCTGTAGATGCGTGGGGATTCTACAACGGCATGCCTTCAGCTCCTTATCCCCAACCGTTGAGGATTACTCCCAGCATTTATTGGTCGGAATCGCTACAGCCCAGCAATAAGACATGCTTGTTTAAAGAAGGTATGGATCGTTCATTCAATGAAGCATTGTGCAAGATAGGGACGTTGCGCACCATCACCTATCCCACGGGTGGCACCACTACCTTTGAATACGAAGGACACCGCTTCGACGAATTGCCCATGATACCCCCCTTGCGTGAAGGAACTTTGGCCTATGCAAACAATGGCATGGAACCGGTAACGTACAACAATGCGGTTATTAATTATAAGAGCGAACCTTTTGTGGTGGATGACATTAATCCTAAAATTATTCTGCGAAAGTATCATGACGAACCCCATCCGGATGAATATCTTCCTTATTCTGTTACTTATTCAACCTGGATTGAAAAGCAAAATGGCGATACATATAGTATTGTATGTTCCTCTCCTGTATGGGATGTGATGGAACCTTTCCCCGACGACACGGAGTATCAATTGGAAAAAGGCACTTACAGGGTAGGGTTGCAGGTGACTAATTTCGAGTTTGAATATCCCATCAATATATCGGTAGAGGTAGTAGGTAAAAGCCCTACCGCCACGGACAAGGACTATCTGGGTGCAGGACTACGTATCAAATCCATCACCAATACGGATGGCAACGGTAATCAGAGCTGGAGGAATTTTGAATACCTGGGTGCTCAGCTGATGGTGAAACCGGTGTTCAATGCACCGGTACGTGTACAGCAAGCTGGCAGTTGGGCAGGCAACTGGATGGATGCTTACTACCAGATGGTTCAATCTGCTCCTTATGTCCCTTTGACAAATCTTTCCAGAGGTTACCTTGTGGGATATACGGCGGTCAACGAGTCTTATGGCGACATGGCTGCTCAGGGATATACCACTTATAGATATCACAATGTCCCGGATGAGGTTACAGATATATATCTGGCTGGCATTCCTACGGTACCGGACTATGAGAACGGAAAACTTTCGTCGGTAGAATACAGGGATAAAAATCATAAATTGTTGAAGAAGGAGGAGTACACCTATTCGCTTGTTACTTCGGAAGAGGTTTGGGCACCGAAGATACGTAGCTATTATTTCAATGAGGATTATTCCCATCCTACTCGTACTATGCAGCCTTACAAGCTGTGGGCACAATCCTACTATCTCAGCAAGAAAGTTACTACCGACTATCGTGCCGAAGGCAATATAGTGGACGAAGAGAGATATACCTATACCGACTATGGAGTACTTTCTTCCTTGAAGAGCAACAAGCATGGGGTGGAGAGAGAAAAGCTGTTTAAATATGCAGACAACTTTACAGATGCTGTTTCTGCCAAGATGCAAACAAAGTATATGGTGGGCATACCTGTAGAGCGCATCGAACTCTCCGCCGGCAAAGTGGTGAATGCGTCGAAGACTGAATATAAAGACACGCTCAATATGATTTTGCCTAAACGTACATTGAGATTCAACTCTGCTACGGCCAAAACACTGGCAGATTATGCGGGAGCTTATGTGCAGGATGTCTGGTTTGGCAAGTACACATCAAGAGGACGCTTGCTGGGCTATATCCGCAACAACCTTCCGGTGAGCTTCTTGTGGGCTTATAACAATCTTTATCTGGTGGCCCGGATAGAAGGAAAGACGTATGAGGCGGTAGAGGGAATCTCGCAGACCGGCATCAGGCAACTGCCGACCAACGCGAATGCGGCATCCATTACTGCCATACTGAATACCGTGCGAAACGGGCTTGCCAACGACAATGCTTTGGTTACGACCTATCTCTATAATCCACTGGTGGGGATGGCGGAAACCATTGAACCGAACAAAGGGAAAACCACTTTCGAGTATGATGATTTCAACCGCTTGCTGCGGGTGAAAGACCATAATGGCAAGGTGGTGGAAGAGTATGACTATAATTACAAACACTAATAAACACGGATTGAATAATATGAAACGAATATATATGCTTATAGCGTTGCTGTGTTGTACTGCTTTGACAACACTGGCGCAGGTCGTCTCGCAGAATTATGTGCGTACGCGTATGATGCTCGATGAAGCAGCCGGGAAATACATGGATAAGATAGAGTACTTTGACGGATTGGGCCGCCCGTTCCAGACGGTATTGAAAAAGGCATCCGGTTCCGGCGGTAATCTGGTGACATTGCAAGAATATGATGTTGCCGGACGTGAAGCAAGCTCATGGTTGCCGATAACCTCTTCTGACGAGTATGTTGCTCCGGCTACTTTTAAAGGCAGTGCCCCCGGGAATTATGGCAATGATTCCCGTCCGTATAGTCAGCCCGTCTACGAGGCTTCTTCGCTGAGCCGTATTGCCAAGCAGTACGGACCGGGAGCTGCATGGTATAACGGGCATCCCGTCAGCACCGACTATTTGGCCAACAGTACGGCAAATGCTCAGTTGAATTGCCTTAACTATGGGGTAAGCAGTGCAGGCACACTGACAAGCGACGGCAGCTATGCTTCCGGCCAGCTTTCGGTTGTTAAGATCACCGATGAAGACCTGAATGTGAGCTACACCTTCACCGACAAGTTGGGACATGTGGTGTTGTCCCGTCAGATGAAAGGCAGCGAAACGCACGACACGTACTATGTGTATGACGACAAAGGCAACCTCTGCTTCGTGCTTCAGCCTATGTACCAGAGTTCGGCCAATCTCGACCGGTATGCTTTCCAGTACAAGTACGACGGCCTGAACCGCTGTATCTGGAAGAAACTTCCCGGTGCGGGATATGTGGAAATGGTGTATGACAATGCCGACCGTCTGGTTTTCTCGCAGGACGGCAACCAGCGTGCCCTCACTGCCGGCAACTGGACATACTACAAGTACGATAGCCTGAACCGCCTGACGGAGCAAGGTGTATGCACCGACAAGGTGACTACTTCGGGCACTACGGTGCATATCAGGAACTACTATGACAACTACGCTTTCCGTTTGCAAGCAGGTTTCAACAACGGCAATTTCCCCGATGATGCTTCGGGCAATGGAAAAGGTGCCTTGACTGCAAGTGTGGCAACGGTACTTGGCAGTAGCAACAAGATTTATACGGCATACTACTACGACATCAAAGGCCGTGCAGTGAAGACTGTGCAAAGTAATCTTTTGGGTGGTTATGATGTAGCAACTACCGTCTATACTTTTACAAACAAGCCTGCTACAGTGACACATATCCACACTGCCGACGGAAAGCCCACTCGTACTGAAGTCTATACCTACAGTTACGACCATGTTGACCGTATAAGTAAAGTCGAACATACCTTGGGTGGTACCAAGATAACCCTTGCCGACTATGCGTATGACAACTTGGGCAGGCTGCAGTCCAAGTCCCTGCACGGCAGTGCCGCCAACAAACTGACGTATGCCTATAATGTTCGCAGCTGGCTGACGGGAATCAGCGGAAGCAAGTTCACACAGAACCTGTATTACAATACCGGAAACGGCACGGCGAAATACAATGGCAGCATCAGCAGCATGATATGGCGGGCCGGAGACGACAGTACTGTCCGCGGCTACAAGTTCACCTACGACGGTCTGGACCGGATTCAGAACGCCATCTACGGTGAAACGGTAAGCCTCAGCACGAACATAAACCGTTTCTCGGAGAACGTGTCGGAGTATGACAAGAACGGCAACATCAAAAGCCTGCAGCGCTACGGACGGACCGGGGCCTCAGCCTACGGCATGCTCGATAACCTGACTTACACCTTGAACGGTAATCAGTTGACCCGCGTGGACGATGTGGTGACGGCTTCCGCCTACAACGGCGGCTTCGAGTTCAAGGACGGTGTGAAGCAGGCGAACGAGTACGCGTATGATGCTAACGGAAATTTAACTAAAGATTTGAACAAGGGAATCACTGATATCCAATATAATTGTTTAAATTTGCCAAGCCAGGTGACTTTCAGTGACGGGAGTACCATCACCTATACCTATGCTGCTGACGGCACAAAGCTGAAAACGGCTCATAAGATGGGAAATGTCACCCTCACTGCCGATTACTGCGGAAATGTGATCTATGAGAACGGTGTTCAGAAGCTTTTGTTGACCGAAGAGGGTTATGTTACTTTGAGTGATAGCAAGTATCATTACTACTTGAAAGACCATCAGGGGAATAACCGTGTAGTGATTAACCAGAGCGGCACAGTTGAGGAGACGAGCCACTACTATCCTTTTGGAGGAGTGTTTGCAAGCACGGGCAATGCCCAGCCATACAAGTACAACGGTAAGGAGTATGACTCAAAGAAGGGTTTGAACTGGTATGACTACGGTGCACGGCATTATGATGCGGCGTTGGGGAGGTTTACAACGAATGATAGTTTTTCCGAGAAGTATCACTCATTGTCTCCGTATCAGTACGGGGCGAATAGTCCGGTTGTTAATATTGATGTGAATGGAGATAGTATTAGAATTTACACTGAAACTCAGTCCTTTGGTCACACATGGATTAGTGTTGGTGAAGGATCTAATATGACTGTTTATAGCTACGGACGATACAATGGAACTAACAAAGGGCCAGATAGAAGCTCTAATTCTTTAGGAAACGGTTCCGGTGTTCTTTTAAAGTTAATGGGGGATGAAGCAAAAGCTTACAATGACAAAAAAGCAGCTGGTGGAATGTCTGTATTTGTAGTAACAGATGTGGCAGATGAAAAAGTTGCTAATATTTTAGACGAAAAGTTTAATATGTCAACTACAATGCCAGATAATCCTAAAAGTGATTATTATAACAGTTCTTCTGCTCGTATTATTGATGAATATAAGCTGACAAGTAATAATTGTACAACAATGGTATCTGACGTGTTGAATAAAAGTGGGTCAAATGCTCTGAAAGGGACAAGGCTACAACAAACAAGTAATTTTGGAACATGGACTACTATTCCTATTGTCAACAGATTTATTCTTCCAATATCAATGCAGAATCATTTAGTGAGAATATCCAAACCAGGAGGTGTAGTTTATAAAACAAGATAGATTATGAAATGGCTTAGAATTGTGTTTGTTGCCACATCAATAATTCTTTCATTATTAATTGTATACGCAATTATTAATTGTGAAATTAGTTATAAATATGAGATTGAAAATCGATGTGGGGATAAGATTGATATCTTATGGGTTGAGGAGTGGCTAAAAGAAACGATTAAAGTGTGGAAGTTTTTTCTATGCTATGTAATCATTAATATCTTTTATTTAGTAGCTTCTCTTGTCAATAGCCGTAAATCTTCAAAAGAAAAATGCAGTTTATCATAAACAAACGCAGTCTCTTTTGTATTGATAATTAGACCGTCTTGCCCTGATATGAATTGACTATTTTTATCGTTATCCTAACATCAGATATCTTATATCTTGCATGTTAGGATAGCTTTTTTTTGTTTTTTCTTTCTAATACTAATACGACGGCCTTAACCGTCTGACTGCTTTCACCCACGGCGCAGGCCAATATACGGAAAAGGTTACGGGTTATGACAAGAACGGCAACATCAAGAGCCTGCAGCACTACGGACGGACCGGGGCCTCAGCCTACAGCATGCTTGATAACCTGACTTACACCTTGAATGGTAATCAGTTGACCCGCGTGGACGATGCGGTGACGGCTTCCGCCTACAACGGTGGCTTCGAGTTCAAGGACGGTGTGAAGCAGTCGAACGAGTACGCGTATGATGCTAACGGCAATTTAACTAAAGATTTGAACAAGGGAATCACTGATATCCAATATAATTGTTTAAATTTGCCAAGCCAGGTGACTTTCAGTGACGGGAGTACCATCACCTATACCTATGCTGCTGACGGCACAAAGCTGAAAACGGCTCATAAGATGGGAAATGTCACCCTCACTGCCGATTACTGCGGAAATGTGATCTATGAGAACGGTGTTCAGAAGCTTTTGTTGACCGAAGAGGGTTATGTTACTTTGAGTGATAGCAAGTATCATTACTACTTGAAAGACCATCAGGGGAATAACCGTGTAGTGATTAACCAGAGCGGCACAGTTGAGGAAACGAGCCATTACTATCCCTTCGGCGGTGTGTTCGCAAGCACGGGCAATGCCCAGCCTTACAAGTACAACGGCAAGGAGTATGACTCAAAGAAGGGTTTGAATTGGTATGACTACGGTGCAAGGCATTATGATGCGGCGTTGGGGAGGTTTACGACGAATGACCCGTTGGCGGAGAAGTATTATCTGTTGAGTCCTTATACATATTGTGGAAATAATCCCATACTCTTTATTGACAAAAGTGGCATGGATTTCGGTCCCGGTGATTTATTTAAAACGCCAAGGGAAGCTGCTAAAGATTGGGGAATGTATTATAATGGTGCATCTATCATTCGTAAAAGAGAGATGGGCTCTTCTATTTATGAGGTCAGAAAGGGAGGTGCATTGGAAGGATATTCATATTCTCCTGCAAAAATGGGAACAGAGCATAATTCTTCTTTGAGCTTATCTCCAGAAGGGGCAACTACTGTGGCAACAATTCACTCACATGGAAATTATGATGGTGTAACAGTCAATGCAAATGGGGAAAAACTGAAGGTGAATGATAATACATTTTCCCCTGCGGATAAAGCCTATAATAAAAAAGAAAAAACTATTGGATATTTGACAACACCAAGTGGTACCCTTTTGGAATATAATCCAAAGAATGATGAAATAACAACTGTTTCAAAAGATATATCAAGTGATCCTAAAGACCCTAATCGCCAAAATAGGATTAATCCAACAGAAAATCCTGCCGCAAAGTCTTTAGTAACGAGTATTATAGATTGGATTAGAAATATTTTTTGATATATGCATATATGAGAATATTTATTTGTTTTTTAATGGTAGCTGCATTGTTTACTAATTGCATGCCTAAAAAATCTTCAAATTTAGTAAATGGTATCTTGATAGATACAACATCCATTGTGTGGACAAATGATACTATTGCTGGAGAGTTTGTTTTAGACAGCACATTGCAACGTTTATATATAGAAGAACCGGAAGATACCACATCTTTGAACGAAAGAGGGCAAGAGGTTTCTTCAGCAGAAATGGCTTTCAAAATAGCAGAACCGATATTAATCGATGCCTATGGAAAAGAAAATATTTCACTTCAGAAACCCTTTCATATTAATTTAGTAGATGGCATTTGGATTATATACGGAACTTTGCCCAAAGCAAATGGTAGAGATGTGTTAGGTGGCACTGCCTACATTGAAATTAGAAAAAAGAACGGAGGCTTTGTTAAAGCTATACATGGAGAGTAAAAACTACCATACTATAATTTAAAACTAATTTCACAGATTGAGGTTGTGCCAGAGTTTTGAAGTGTTCCCAAAAAGTTTGACGCAACCTCATTTCATATAGCATTTTTAATGATAAGATTTTTCTATCTGCAGCTATGAGTTCACCTACAACGGGCAAGGTAGGATGTTAAACGCCATTTACGGTGAAACGGCAAGCCTCAGCACGAATGCCAATCGTGTCAGTGAGAACATGACGGCTTCTGCCTACAACGGTGGCTTCGAGTTCAAGGACGGTGTGAAGCAGGCGAACGAATATAAGAATCTTCAATTTAATGAAATATAGAGAATATAGACATTTAACCAACGAAATCCATGAAAAGTACTAATGATATGAATGAAAAGCCATTGGTAGATAAAGAATATTTGCTTGAGAAATCAAGTCCCGGCAAAGGCGGTTGGACATTTACGATTATTCCCGAGATTCTGCCGGATCCGAATGCTCCGTTCAGTTGGGTGAAAGTACGGGGAAGCATCGACGGGCATGAAATCGAGAAATACCATCTGATGCCTTCCGGGAGAGGGAGCTTGATGCTTGCCGTGAAATCTGAGATACGGAAAAAGATAAGAAAGCAGGCAGGCGATTATGTCCACGTTATTTTATATCCCGATAATGAGCCTGCGGAAGTCCCCGAGGAACTTATGCTGTGCCTGCAAGACGACAATGAAGCGTTGCGGTTTTTTAATTCCCTCAATGACAACGAACGGCACAGCTACATCAAATGGATATACTCTGCCAAAGTGGAAGAAGTGAGGATTAACAGGATGGCCCAAGCGCTGAACAGACTCTCCAAACATAAAAAAATTGCAGACAAGGCATAGGAAAGATATCTGCCCCTTGTTTCAAATCTCCTTGAAATCATGTACCTTTGCAGTCATATAACAAGGCATAGAACAAGATGATGAATAAGATTAATTCCGTATGTGTGTATAGCGCTTCGAGTACAAAGATAGATTCTGCTTATTTTGATGCTGCCCGCGAGCTGGGCACTCTGCTGGGAGAGAAACATATCCGCTTGATTAATGGGGCGGGAAACATGGGACTGATGTCTGCCGTATCGGATGCGGCACTCCGGGCGGGAGGAGAAGTGACGGGCGTCATTCCCCGTTTTATGATAGAGCAGGGATGGCATCATACGGGGCTTACCCAACTCGTGGAGGTAGAGAGTATGCACCAGCGGAAGAAAACGATGGCCGACCTGAGCGATGCTGTCATTGCCTTGCCCGGTGGTTGCGGCACATTGGAAGAGCTGCTGGAAATCATTACCTGGAAACAACTGGGACTGTATCTGAACCCGATTGTCATATTGAATACCAAGAACTATTTTGGACCTTTGCTTGACATGCTTCGCAAGGCGGTGGAGGAAAACTTCATGCGTGTGCAGCACGGTGCCATCTGGCATGTGGCGCAGACACCGCAGGAAGCGGTGGAACTGATACATACCACTCCCTTGTGGGACGCCTCCATCCGTAAATTCGCTGCGATATGATAGGGCTGTTGATGGCTTGGACAGTAGTGGGGACGGAGGGAATCCCTCTCCCATATTCTCCGAGAATGGACGATGGTATCACCGTAATTCTCTTGTGTTGCTTCTTTCTGTCGGCCTATGTCCTGTCGCGCAGCCGCAAGTTTCTGCTGCAGTTGGTGAAGGATTTCCTGCTGCACCGTGAGCGTACCAGCATATTCGCTACTTCCACTGCTACCGATATGCGCTATCTATTGCTGCTTATTCTGCAGACCTGCGTCCTTGCCGGCGTTTGTATATTCAACTACTTCAACGACCTGCAGCCCGACCTGGTGCATCACGTATCACCGGGGATTCTGTTGGGGATTTATATCGGTGTGTGTCTCCTCTATTTGTGCCTGAAGTGGATGATTTACTCTTTTCTGGGTTGGATTTTTTTTGACGAAAGCGTTACAACGCTATGGCTTGAGTCCTATTCCACGTTACTTTATTACCTTGGATTCGCCCTTTTCCCGTTTGCTTTGTTCATTGTCTATTTTGATTTGAGTTTGCATTTGACAATAATAATAGGATTGTTTTTAGGCATTTTGGTTAAAATATTGATGTTATACAAGTGGATAAAGCTTTTTTGTAACAATTTGCATGGTGGTTTCTTTTTAATTTTGTACTTTTGTGCCCTTGAAATCATGCCTTGTTTTGTGTTATATCAAGGCATGATGCAGCTAAACAATTATTTGATAATAAAATTTTAGGACGTTGAAAATTAAGAAAGTACTTGTGTCGCAGCCGAAACCGGCATCAGAGAAATCTCCTTACTACGACATCGCCGAGAAGTATGGTGTGAAGATAGATTTCCGCCCCTTTATCAAAGTGGAGAGCCTTTCAGCGAAAGAGTTCAGACAGCAGAAAATTTCGATCCTGGATCACACTGCCGTTATTTTTACTTCGCGTCATGCTATCGATCATTTTTTCCATTTGTGTGCAGAATTGCGTGTGACAATTCCCGAAACAATGAAGTATTTCTGCGTGACGGAGGCTGTTGCTCTGTATATCCAAAAGTATGTGCAGTATCGTAAGCGTAAGATTTTCTTCGGGAACACCGGGAAGATTGACGATTTGATACCTTCCATTGTTAAGCATAAGACTGAAAAGTACTTGGTACCCATGTCGGATGTACATAATGATGATGTGAAGAACCTGCTGGATAAGCATAAGATTCAACACACGGAAGCTGTCATGTACCGTACTGTTAGCAATGATTTTGCAGCAGATGAGGCTTTTGACTATGACATGCTGGTGTTCTTCAGCCCGGCGGGTATCAGTGCCTTGAAAAAGAATTTCCCGGATTTTGACCAGAAGGAAATCAAGATCGGAACATTCGGTTCTACAACTGCCCAGGCGGTTCGCGATGCCGGGCTTCGTCTCGACTTGGAGGCCCCCAGCGTACAAGCACCCTCAATGACGGCGGCGCTTGATATGTTTATCAAGGAGAATAATAAAGGAAAGTAAAAAAGTTATGAGTTATAAGTTATGAGTGGTTTGCTTATGGCTTGTAGTTGTAACGGTGGATTTATAAAATTGAGCTACAAGTGGTTGTGCTTTTATGTCGCCAGGAACTTGTAGCTCGTTTTTGTATCGCCCCATCACTTATCACTCATCACTTATCACTCATCACCCATCACTCATCACCCATCACTTATCACTCATCACCCATCACTTATCACTCATCACTTATCCTTCTCCCGAGTATTTCATGGGATATCTCATCAGGATGGCAAGTATGGCGCATGTTCCCATGCAGAACGGATAGTACAGGTTTCCGATGATGCTGAGTGGTGAGATGCCGGCCAGTCCGGCAGCAATCAGCATTTGTGCTCCGTAGGGGATTATTCCTTGCACAAGGCATGAAAAGGTGTCCAGTATGCTGGCTGTTTTCCGGCGGTCCAGGTGGAAGCGTTTGGCTATGTCTTTGGCGATAGGTCCGGTGGTAATGATAGCAATGGTGTTGTTGGCGGTGCAAAGATTGGCAACACTCACCAGTGCGGCTATACTGAGTTCTGCACCTCTCTTGCCTGTGACGTGACGTGTAAGGCGGGTAATGATGAAATCTATTCCACCGTTGTAGCGGATTGTTTCCAACATTCCGCCTGCCAGTAAAGTGATGATGATAAGTTCGCCCATGCCGGTGATGCCCGTTCCCATGGCGCCAAACCAGTCGAAGAAGGCGGTGCCTACATTCATGCTTTCTGCAGGAGTGGCACCGAAGACGCTCGTTGCTGTGCAAAT
>CAJJYX010000083.1 GCA_905197435.1 uncultured Bacteroides sp. | reverse complement strand
TGTACTCCAACCTTTGTTAACCTTAAATCTAATACTATGAAAAACACAGTGCAAAGATACGGACATTTGGGAGTTCTGCAAATTATCCAAATAAAAAGGTATGTTTTATAACACTTGTTAGCGGTTTATTCTTTTGCTTATATTTTTGTTAACTAAAAGGATATTCCTCCTTCCCCCTTTGCGGGATGGGGGGATTACCCTTTTGCTTCCTGATACATAAATCTCTTGATGCTCTTCTTGGCTGTTTTCTCGAACTCCTCGAAGTGTATCTTGACTTTTGTGATTTGGCAGTAGGCCGGTAATTGTAGATTCAATTCATTACGATTGTCCTCCATAATTTTTTCGATGTCCGATTGTTCCATGCCGTGGGCGAATGCATCGTCAAAATCCGGATAGATAAGAGCCACAAGCTTGTCTTTCTGCAATACGATGAGTGATTCGGATACGTATGGCATGTTGTTCAGTTTGCTTTCAATCTCTTCGGGATAGATGTTCTGGCCGCTGGCTGTAAGTAGCATGTTTTTGCTACGTCCGCGGACAGTGATATATCCCTCAGCATCCATTGTTGCAAGGTCACCGGTGTGCAGCCATCTGTTCACGTCAATAATTTGAGAGGTTGCTTCGGCATTTTTATAATAACCCAGCATCAGGTTGGCGCCTTTGCAGATTATTTCTCCTGCCACGTTCTGAGGGTCTGAAGAGTTTACCTTTACTTCCATACGGGTGGCTGCCTTGCCGCAGGAAGCCAGTTTCAGTGTTTCCCAACGACTGGAGCAAATAATGGGGCCACATTCCGTCATGCCGTATGCGATGGTGTAGGGGAAACCTATTTGTTTCAGGAAGCGTTCCACCTCGGCATTGAAGGGTGCTCCTCCGATGATTATTTCATCGAAATTATTGCCAAATGCTTCCATTGCCTTTTTGCGCATGTCTGCTTTGATTTTATCATTGACAATGGGCATCCGCAACAGCAATTTACCAATCTTATTATCTATCCGGGGCAGAATATCCTTCTTGATAATCTTCTCCACGATAAGCGGTACACACGAAATGATACGTGGCTTGATTTCGGAGAATGACTGTGCGATAATCTTAGGAGATGGCATACGGGTAAGGAAGTACAGATGGGCACCTGCAGAAAAACCATACAGGAAATCGTACACCATACCGAAGACATGTCCTAAAGGCAACATGGATACGATATGGTCGCCCGGACGGACGGGAAGCATCTCATGGCAATAGGCGACATTGGACCAAAGGCTGCGATAAGGGAGCATGACTCCTTTGGAATATCCCGTAGTTCCCGAAGTGTAGTTGATGACAGCCAGCTCTTCGGGTGATTCCTCTTTGCGGTAACTGATATGCTCGGGACGGAAATTCTTGGGGAAGCGTGTGCCGTAGATGGCATTGCGGTGTTCAAAAGCTTCCAGCAGTTGTTCGTTGCGGCAAACCACCGGATTGAAATCTGTCAGTAACACAACCCCCATCAACGAGGGCATTGTCTCTTCATTGAGATTCTCCCATGCCTGGTCACCGACAAACAGTAACTTGGCCTCGGAATGGTTGACAATGTTATGAATATTATCGGCCTTGAACTCATGCAGGATGGGGACAATGACAGCTCCGTATGTAACTGTTGCCAAGAAAGTGACTGCCCAATGTGCACTGTTGCGTCCGCAGACAGCAATCTTGTCACCTGGCTGTATGCCGGCTCTTTCCAATACGATATGGAATTTAGCTATTTTTCTTGCTACATCTTTGTATTGTAGTGTTATTCCTTTGTAGTCTGTCAGGGCATTGCGATCCCAATTTTTAATGATGCTTTGTTCTATATAATTGATGAACCCTTGTCCTTGTTCCATTCGTCTGTTGCACACTTTAGTTAAAACTGCGCAAAGATAGGTCTTATAGTGATGCAAAGCAAATTGTTTCTGCTTTTTCTTGCTTGTTTTAATGTGCAGCTTTATGGATGCAAAGTGTAGCTTTGTGAGTGTAAAGGGCAACTTTACAGGTACCAAGGTGGCAATCTACTCCTTGTTGTTTTCCGAAATAAGAAGCAGCTTGTCACCGACATGTAGTTTTAATGTCCCATTCGGGATAAGATACTCGTCGCCACGTTTTACAATCATAACCAGTGTGCCTTTGGGCAGATTCATATCTTTTAGGGTATCTGCTTGGTTTAGCATTTCTTGCGTAATGGTCATATCGTGCAGGTTGGAGTCAATCTCCTCAGGCAGTTCAACGCCGAAGTCATTGCCGGTTTTCTCCAACGGGGTGGAGAGGTTCAACAACCGGGCTACCCAGGAAACTGTGGTGCCTTGGATAACCAGTGAAATGATGGTAATGAAAAATACAATGTTGAAAATGACATGTGCACCGGGAACATCAGCTACCACGGGATAGGTGGCAAAGATAATGGGGACTGCGCCACGTAGTCCTACCCACGACACAAATAGCCGTGACTTAAAGGTGATTTTCTTGCCAAAAGGCAACAGGCAGAGGAAAACGCTGAGAGGGCGTCCGATAACAATCATGAATACTCCGATGAGCAATGCTACAACTGCAATTTCCAGCATCTCGTGTGGATTGACAAGCAGACCGAGGCAGAGGAACATGATGATTTGGAAAAGCCAAGTCAATCCGTCCATAAAAGTATAAATCTCTTTCCGGTGCATGATTTTGTTGTTGCCCACCATCATTCCGGCGATATATACGGCCAGGTAACCATTGCCTTTCAGTAAATCGGTGATGGAGAAAGTAAAGAATACAAAAGACAGCAACAGGATAGGGTAGAGTGCCTGGTTGTCTATATTCAGCCGGTTCAGCATAAGGATGGCCAGTTTTCCGAGGAAGTAACCGGCTGCGGCACCGACGATAAACTGTATGGCAAACGAACCCAATATCTGGGGAACTCCCATTCCGGAGGACTGGATGAATTGAATCAGCACTATTGTCAGCATATATGCCATCGGGTCATTACTACCGCTTTCCAGTTCCAGCATAGGGCGCAGGTTATGCTTCAGGTTCATCTTTTGTGAACGCAAAATGGCGAATACGGAGGCCGAGTCGGTGGATGACATGGTGGATGCGAGCAAAAGGGAGGTTATCAGCGGCAGGTGGATGTTGGTCCAGCTCATGCCGGACAACCACCAGATGAATAATCCGGTAAAGATGGCAGTGAGCAACACTCCTGCGGTTGACAAGACTATACCGGGGGTAAGGATGGGGTTTATTTGCGTAAACTTGGTATCCATACCACCGGAGAACAGGATGATGCTGAGTGCAACCATTCCGATAAACTGTGCTTCTTTGGCATTGTGGAACTGCAATCCCAGTCCGTCACTGCCGAACAGCATGCCGACGACAAGAAAAAGTAATAATGCGGGAACTCCGAAGCGATAACCCGTCTTGCCGACAATGATGCTGACGAAAAGCAATATGGAACCTATGAGTAGTATGTTTCCTGCTGTAAATAACATAATTTTTGTGTTATATGGTTTGAAATATGATGTTTCCTGTAGCTAATAGTGCAAAGATATGCATTATATTTAACAAATACAAATCTGAAATAGTTCAATTGAACTTTAAAATAAATGTGGTTTCTTTACCGGGCAATAAGGATAAATTTCCACCGGAAAGCCTCATTATTTGTCGGGAAATACTCAATCCAATGCCACTGCCACCCTCTTTGGTCGTAAAGAAAGGAATAAATATGTGTTCGGCAATGTCATTGGGAATGGCAGGCCCGTTGTTGGAAATTTCTATCAGTATGGCTTCCGCTTCATTACAGTAGGCACGTATGTTGATATGTCCTTCTTCCGTATTTCTATCCGATTCGATGGCTTGTATGGCATTTTTCAGTAAGTTGATAACCACTTGTGATATCAGGTTTTCGTCGGCATACAGGATAAGGTCATTGGGCGTGATGTCTGTATGAAAGGTAACCCGGGCATCGGGGTACTGATGATGGGCCAGCTCGACCATTCGCTCGATGAAGCTTTTTACATAGAACAGGGATGGCTCAGGGGTAGGGATGCGTGTGAATTTCCGGTATGATTCCACAAAGGAGAGCAAGCCTTTGCCCGTACTGCTGATGGTCTGTAGTCCGTTTCTGATTTCTTCTTTGGACGCTTGTTCTTCGGTCAGTCCCAGCAGTGTATCGCTCAGGGAAGTTATGGGAGTTACGGCATTCATTATTTCATGCGTCAATACACGGGTAAGTCTGATCCAAGAGTCAATTTCCTTTTCATCCAGTTCGTTGTTGATGTCATTCAAGGCAAGGATGCGCAGATGTTCCTGGCGGACTGTAATGTCACTGATTCGAATAGACATGTTTACAGTGCCTCGCTCATTGTTGAACGGAATCTGCAATTTGTCTCCCGGACGACAATCTGCGAGAAGGGATGCAAGGCGCGTATCCACGCGGTTCAGTTGGCTGACGTGGGTGAAAACATTGAGTCCCAGCAAACGGAGGGCTTCACTGTTTTTTTGATATACGGCACCGTTGTCGTTCAGTACAAGGATGCCGGTATTTACACAGTCGAGAATGAGTTCATAGTACTTTTCCTGCTGTGCTGTTTCACTTTTCACATTGTAGAGTATATGGGCAACCCGATTCAAAGCACGGTTTACGAGACGTGCTTCGGCCGTATTTTCCGTTTCAGAGAAGTGGATGGCGTTGTCATTGTTTTCGATGGCGTCGAGCATGAAAAGCACATTCCGCACGTGATGGCGGTATAGTTTCTGCTGCCAGTATAAGGCAATGGGAAGAAGTGCGGTGCAGAGTACCCCCAAAAATATGTCGGTGGTCCACATCACCCCTGCAAGGAGTGCTACAGCCAGACTGACGGCAACACGGAATGAATAGTTAAAGGCCATATTTCTTCATTTTGTTGTACAACGTCTGGCGGGTGATGCCCAGTTGTGCGGCAACGGCGGAGAGGTTTCCATTGCATTTGTCAAGCGTCTTTCGTATCATCTGCATTTCCATTTCTTCGAGAGTGGACGCGGTTGCTTCGGGTATGTCGGTTCGCCGTGCCAATTGGAACAATTCTGCCGGGAGAAACTCGTTGTCACAGATGATGATGGCTTTTTCGATGGCATGTTCCAGCTCACGGATATTGCCGTACCAAGGGTGGAGCGTTAATTTCTCGCAGGCTCCGTCCGTTAGTTTGACGAGTGGCTTGTCATATTGTTTGCAGAAGCGGGTGATGAAAAGTTCTGCAAGGGGAATGATGTCTTCGGGCCGCTCGCGCAGTGAGGGGATTTCGAGGTGTATCGTATTGATGCGGTACAGCAAGTCTTCACGGAATTCACCTTTTGCCACCATCTCGGGCAGGTTGCGGTTGGTAGCACAAATAAGTCGTAAATCTATGGGAATGGGAGTATTACTGCCTACGCGGACAATGCTGCGGCGCTGGATGGCGGTTAACAGCTTGGCTTGCAGATGATAGGGGAGATTGCCTATCTCATCCAGAAACAGGGTGCTGTGGCTGGCTGCTTCAAATTTACCGGCACGGTCGGCATGGGCATCGGTGAAAGAACCTTTCATATGGCCGAACAATTCGCTTTCAAAGAGGCTTTCGGTGATTGCACCCATATCCACGCTTACCATGTCCTGTCGGTTGCGTGGCGAAAGGGAGTGAATTTCGTGGGCCAGCATCTCTTTACCGGTACCGTTTTCGCCCGTAATGAGAATGTTGGCATCGGTAGAAGCCACCTTTTCTACCATAAGCCGAAGTTGCTGCATGGCAGGGCTGCTTCCCCAATACATGTTGCGAGCATCTGAAAGTGAGTGGTTGTTCTCAGCTGTGTGTTTGGCATTCGACCCATTGGCCGGAGATTTTGTTTCAGGAGCCGATACGGCATTCAGTAAGGTTTCTACCAGCTTCCGGTTGTCCCAGGGTTTTACGACAAAGTCTGTGGCTCCTTCCTTGATTCCCCGTACGGCAAGGTCAATATCGGCATAGGCGGTAAACAACACTACGGGCAGGGAGGGATATTGCTTTTTAATTTCATGAAGCCAGTATAGCCCTTCGTTGCCGGTATTGATGCCCGAGGTGAAGTTCATGTCAAGAAGAACCACTTGCCATGGCTTTTCCCGCAATACACTGGGCAGTGTTACGGGAGAAGGGAGGGTGACAATTTCTTCAAAATATGGCTTCAACAAAAGTTGCAAGGCTGTAAGTACCCCCCGGTTATCATCGACAATCAGAATGTTTCCGTTTTTTTTTGCCATAAGCTATTTATATTTCTTGCGGGCAAAGTTAGTGATTTATCTGCATTCTATTTGGTGAAATCCAAAGTTTTCTGTTTTACAGTTCATTGGCTGGTAATTTAGTTGTGTTTAAAATTATATTGGAACTGTATTTCTCCTTTTTTCTGCTCTATGAGTCTGACCTGAAGTCTTCTGTCTAATTTTTAGACGGCAGTGTCTAAATTTTAGACACTTTCTTTTTCTATTGCAATGTTTTGTGTGTTGATAATCAGTTGTATATGTACTTTGGCACGCTTTCTGCAATATAAAAAGCAAGAAAATGTATCTAATAAACGATAAACAGAATGAAACAAATCTATTATGTAATTCAGACTTTGCTACGGGGACGTGGCTCAAATATCATCAAGGTTATTTCTTTGGGATTGGGATTGACGATGAGTATTTTGTTGTTTTCCCGCGTAGCGTATGAACAGAGTTTTGACACTTGTTTTAAGGATTATGATAATCTGTATCAAGTGTGGTCAATATTCTCGGTGAAAGGAGAGACGTTTGAACCTCAGGAGTGGAATTGCGGTCCTGTGGCAGGAGCTATTTTGGAGAACTTTCCCAAAGAGGTGGAATCGGCAGTAAGTTTGAGCTCTATGGTATCTGCTCCTCTTTACAATGGAAGCGTGCGTTTCAATGAGAAGAAGATTGCAGCCGATTCGCTTTTCTTCCGTACCATGGGCATCGAAGTCCTGAATGGAAATCCCGAGAAGGACTTGGTGCAGAAAGATGTTGTTTTCTTAAGTGAACGCTTGGCCCGGAAAGTATTCGGTGAGGAGAATCCGGTAGGAAAAATGCTTAGCTATGACCATCAGATAGATTTGACAGTAAAAGGAGTCTATGCCAATCTGCCCGAAAATGCTACGATCAATCCGGATGCCGTTATCTCGATGCCTACTTTGTGGAGTCGCAACTGGAATAATTACTCGTGGAGCGGGGGAGACAGTTGGGTGGAGTTTATCCGTTTCCGTCCCGGCGCAGACAAGACTGTTGTAAATGCGCGTATTGACGCTATGATAGATAAATACCGCCCGGCAGAAGATAAAAAAGAGTTTGGCTATACGGCTTTTGTGCAACCAATCCGTGATACATATCGCAATTATGATGATGTACGGCGGATGCGCAACATCATGAGTATTCTTGGGTTTGCCATTCTGTTCATTGCAGCGTTGAATTATGTATTGATTTCCATTTCCTCTTTAAGCCACCGTGCTAAGTCGATAGGCGTACATAAATGCAGTGGTGCAAGCGGTGGCACGGTTTTCGGTATGTTTTTGCTGGAAACGGGCATCATCATCGTGGCGGCATTGTTGCTCATGGTACTGCTAATGCTTAACTTCCGTGATTTTGTGGAAGATACGGTCGTTGTGAAGCTTTCCACCTTGCTGGCTCCGGAGCGTATCTGGGTACCGTTGTCGGTAGTGCTTTTGTTGTTTATAGTAGGAGGTGTATTGCCCGGCAGACTCTTTGCCCGTATTCCTGTATCGCAGGTGTTCCGTCGCTATACTGAGGGGAAGAAGGGCTGGAAGCGTCCGTTACTGTTTGTTCAGTTTGCAGGCGTGGCATTCATCAGTGGATTGATGTGTGTGGTGATGTCGCAATATCAGTATGTACTGCAAAAAGACATGGGGTATAATCCAAAGCGGATAGCCGTAGGCAGTGCCTATTGGAGCAATGAAGAAACGCGTGACGCGGCATATCAGTTCTTCAAAGGACTGCCTTACGTGGAAGCCGTGTCCAGTGCCAACAGCACTCCCATCAACGGGTATAGCGGTTCGATGATTAAGAATGAGAGCGGGCAGGCACTTTTCTCTTGCCGTTCTTCGTATTACATGCGCGAGGACTTTCCTGCTTTGATGGGGATGACCATAAAGGCGGGGCGTATGGCACGCGATAGAGAGGAGGTAGTGGTGAACGAGACTTTTGCAGAGATGATGCATTGGGGAGATGATGTCATAGGCCGTACGGTATATACCGAGGGGAATACTTTTAAGGTTGTAGGGCAGTTGAAGGATTTCCAGATAGAGAGTTTCAGAAATGGAAAGATGCCTTTCATAGCCAGGGGAAACAAGAATTTTAATGGAACGATACATGTCCGCTTAAAGGAACCTTTTGCAGAAAATCTGCAGAAGTTGAATCACGATGTGGCCGAGGCTTTCCATGACCAGACCATTGACTTTACCGGTTATGAGAAAAAGATAGAGAACAGCTATAATTCTGTCCGTGTATTCCGCAATGCAACTTTGATGGCGGCAGTGACGATGTTCTTCATCATGCTGATGGGACTGATTGGGTATACCACTGACGAGGTACGTCGCCGCAGCAAAGAGATCGCCATCCGTAAAGTGAATGGGGCAGAGGCCTCCGGCATCTTGGAAATGTTGTCTAAGGATATACTCATTGTGGCAGCTCCGGCAGTTGTCATCGGTACGGCATTGGCATGGTATGTCAACGGAATGTGGATGGAACAGTTCGCGGAACGTATTCCCATCGGTTGGGCAGTGTACGTACTGGTCATGATAATCAATCTGGTGATTATCGTAGCCTGCGTGCTTTGGAAGTCTTGGCGGATAGCAAACGAGAATCCGGTAAACAGTATTAAGAGTGAATAATAATAAAACAATAAAAAATGAATATCATGATTGAGATTAACAACATCAGCAAAGTATTCCGTACTTCGGAAGTAGAGACAGTAGCACTGAACCACGTAAGCCTCGATGTAAAAGAGGGAGAGTTTGTAGCCATTATGGGGCCGTCCGGTTGTGGCAAGTCAACCTTGTTGAATATCCTTGGGTTGCTGGACAATCCTACGGAAGGCAGTTACAAGCTCTTAGGACAGGAAGTGGCCGATTTGAAGGAAAAGGAACGTACCCGTGTACGCAAGGGCAAGTTAGGATTTGTGTTCCAGAGCTTCAATCTGATAGACGAACTGAATGTGTACGAGAATGTGGAACTTCCCCTTACATACCTCGGCGTGAAGGCAAGTGAGCGTAAACGCATGGTAGAGGATATTCTGAAACGGATGAATATCAGCCACCGTGCCAAACACTTTCCACAACAGCTTTCCGGTGGTCAGCAGCAGCGTGTGGCCATTGCCCGTGCAGTCGTAACCAATCCCAAGCTGATACTTGCCGATGAGCCTACCGGTAATTTGGATTCCAAGAATGGTGCCGAAGTGATGAACCTCCTGACGGAACTGAATAAGGAAGGTACTACGATTATTATGGTAACCCACTCCCAGCATGATGCCAGTTTTGCACACCGCACGGTACATCTGTTCGACGGTAGCGTGGTGGCAAGCATTGCGGCCCAAGAACTTTGATATAATCAGAATTGATTCATGAGACGACTTTACTATAGTGTCTTAATGTTGTTGCGTGGACGTAGCAATAACTTGACCAAAACGATTTCATTGACACTGGGTCTTTTCATTGGTATTCTGTTGTTTGCCTGTGTAGCTTTTCAGTTGAGTTATAATCGTTCTTTCGATAAGCCGGAACAACTTTACCTGGCCTATATGACCAACCTGCTGAACAGTGTACCGGATGAAGGCTCTCCGTATACTTATGGCCCTTTTGCCGAAGCCATGCGTGAGAACTTTCCCGAACAGGTGGAAGATGCAACTGTCTGGCGGGATTCGTGGGAACTAATCTTCTATTATGGCAATGTGCGTTTATCGCAGCGTACCATTTATGCAGACAGCCATCTCTTTTCCACTATGGGGATTAAGTTACTGGCTGGCAATTCTGAAGACTTGAAAACAGACGGGAATATATTCATCTCACGTTCGTTGGCAGATAAAATACGTGAAGGCGCTGAACTGACCACTGTCATCGGCAAACAGTTGTATCTCGACAGAAAAGAGCCGATGACGGTACGTGGTATTTTCGAAGACCTGCCCGAGAACACGGATGTACCTTTCCAAGTAGTGGCTTCCATGGCATACTTTTGGAATAACAAACGTGGAGGATGGGGATTTGATATCAGTTATGCCTCTCTGGTCCGTTTCAAGAATCCGGAGAAAGACATTCCATTGGTAGAAGCAAGGGTGCCGGAAATGATTAAGAAATACCTGCCCCGTTTCAACGAGGATGCCAATAACAGGTGGACTATCGATTTCCGGCCTTTGACGGATTTGCATATGCAGAACTCCACCGTCTCTACAATGGTGATGGTAATGACCATACTGGCGATAGCTATTCTGTTGATAGCTGCATTCAACTATGTGCTGATTTCTTTGTCTTCTTTGGCGAGACGTGCCAAGGAAGTAGGGGTGCATAAATGCAACGGTGCGGCAAATAGCACCATATTCGGACTGTTCTTGAATGAGACTGCCATATTGATACTGTTCTCGGTAGTCCTGACAGGCGGACTGATGTATCTCTTCCGTGACTTTGTCGAGGAAATGGCGGCAGCCAGGCTCTTGTCGCTGTTTACAGTACATAACTTATGGGTACCAGGAGTGGTGGTTTTGTCCGTTCTGTTATTGGCAGGTGTATTGCCCGCATGGGTATTCTCGTCCATACCGGTTACGCAAGTGTTCCGCCGTTACACCGAACGTAATACTTCCTGGAAACGTCCGTTGCTGTTCGTTCAGTTCATAGGGGTTTCGTTTATCTTTTGTTTCCTGTTGGTGGTTTTGTGTCAGTATCATCAGGTTATAAACCGTCCCTTGAAGTATGACCCTACGCGCGTAGTGACCTGTTGGGCAGATGTAGGAGGCGATTACGAAAACAAGGTCGCTCTTTTTAGCAATTTGCCCATGGTAGAAAGTTATACTTGTTCAGGTCAGCTCATCACTGAAGGATATAGTGGCGATACATTTGATACGGGGGATGGGCATAAAGTAGCTACCCGGCTTGATTGGGTAACCCATAGCTTTTTACCTATGATGAGAATCAGGCTGATAGAGGGACGCAATTTTTCTTCTGCAAAAAGCAATGGAACAGCATTGACGGAAAACAATGAGTTGATTGTCAATCAAACCTTTGTCAGGCAGGCGGGGTGGACCGGCAGCGCGGTAGGGCGTATGGTAAAATGGATTAGTACTAATTTTATTGTAGTGGGGGTCATGGAAGACTATCCGGTCAACAGTGCTTTTAAGGAACAATCGCCCATTGTTTTGGTTGTCAATGATAATTGGGGAAGGACGCATTATTTGCGTTTGAAAGAGCCATTTGGTGAGAACCTCGCAGCGCTCAATCGTTTGATGCAGGAAATGTTTCCTACAGATGATGTCGTATTCACTTCTTTGGAGCAGGAACTGAAAGAGCAATATGTGGACGTACGTCGTTTCCGCAATGTGGTATTGCTGGCAAGTTGTTCCATTTTCTTCATTACTTTGATGGGACTGTTGGGGTATGTCAATGATGAGGTGCGTCGTCGCAGTAAGGAGATTGCGGTTCGTAAAATAAATGGTGCCGGAGCAGGGAGCATTATTCATTTGCTGACAAAAGAAATCACTTGGATTGCCATTCCGGGAGTTTGCTTGGGAGGCATCTGCGCCTATATCTTCGGCCGGCGTTGGCTGGATAGTTTTGCAGAGCGAGTAGATGTTGGTTTCGGAGCTTTTGGAGTGGTCATAATACTGCTGCTGGCAATAATAGCAGCGTGTATTGTATGGCGTACCTGGAACATTGCCAACGAGAATCCGGCGAAGAGCATCAAGAGTGAATAAAAAATACCGAAACACTTACCATAAAAAAACTGTGCCAGCAAAGTTAATGTCTAATTCTTTGCTGACACAGTTTAATTTATATGCTCGACATTTTAAAGGACGGGGGTTATTTTACATCAATGAATTTTTTAACCCTCTCTTTTTCAGCCTCTGTGAATTTAGGCAATGTAATGTTCAACACACCGTTTTCTACATGAGCGCCAATCTTTTCCTTATCAACATCGTCCGGAAGAATCATAGTCTGCTGGAACTTAGTGTATGAAAACTCACGGCGCAAGTAGCGACCTTCCTTCTTTTCGTCCTTGCTGTTCTCTTCCTTGTTTTCGGTTTTCTTTTCCATGCTGATGACCAGATTGTTTTCTTCATCAATGTGAACGTTGAAGTCTTCTTTGGTCATACCGGGGGCAGCCAATTCAACTTTGTATTCTTTTTCTGTTTCGAATACGTTGATGGCAGGGGCAGTGGCATTGGCTTTTACCATCCAATCATTGTCAAAGAAATCATTAAAAATACTCGGTAACCAATTTTGGTTTCTTCTTACAGGCATCATAGTTATAGTCTCCTATTGTTTAAGTTAAACATTCAATTTAGTTTTGAACTCCGATTCTTTTTCTTGGGTGTCTGTCTTTGGGGACTTCCACCGTTCGTTTCTTGAACCGTCGTTCACTAAGTATGTTGCAAACCTCGTGCCAACAGGTTTTTATTGACTTTATTGACTTTTTGTCATTGGTGAGCTGACTTATTTGCTTACTTAATGCCATTTTGCTATCTTTTTATCCTATTTTGATGGATTTTCAGACTAATTTAAAACGCATTCTCCATCGTTTCGCTTCTTCGTCCCAATCATGGCTGATAATTTTAAAGGTTCCGATTTCTGATGTGTTTCCTACATGTACTCCAATACAGAGGCACTCGTCGTAATCGCCTACTTCCACGACACGTACTGTTTCCGAAGCATCATCCGGCAGGCGTTTCAGGTCGAAACGCCCTTGTGCTTCCTCTTGTGTGATGAATTTGGTTGTGATGGGCAGATGCCGGGCGATGACTTTGTTTACCGCCTCTTCCAGAGCCATTACTTCTTTTTCTGTAGGGCATGCTGTAAGCTGATAGTCCAGCTTGCTCTTTTTCCGTTCTATATGTGCTGATATGGAGCGGCCGCAACCGAACAATCTTATCATGGTTTGGTTGATGATGTGCTCCGTTGTATGCATAGGAGGGTACTCCTGCTTGTTGTGGTCATTGAGATGAGGTTGTTGTTCCATGTATAATTTCAATAGTTGATATATAATTTGATATTTTATCGTTTGAGGTTGGCCAGCACTTCTTCTTTCAAGATGCTGTATATATGTATGTCTGTATATTC
>CAJJYX010000082.1 GCA_905197435.1 uncultured Bacteroides sp. | reverse complement strand
CAATGAGGCTGCCACATAAATGTCACGGGTGCCACGACCGTCGCGGATGCCCCGGGCATCGTAGACTACACAGACAATGCCACTGCCGCGGTTCCCCCATGCGGCACGGTCGGCAGGATTAAACTTCTCGGAGACATCCGGAAAAGACACCACCCGTGCCCAGCTCTGCCCCTTATCCGTACTACGCCACAAGCCATGCATACGGGTTCCCATATAAATGATATTCCCATTCTGCGGGTCCACCATCATCCGTTCCCCATTACCACGTCCATTCTCGTTGCCGCCCATCGTAAAAGGCACGTCGACACGGGCAAAAGTCCTGCCACCATCATAAGAACAGAGTATGGCTCCATTGGAGCTACTGGTATATGTACCGCAAGCAATATATACGTTCTGCGGATTCTGCGGATCGATGGCAATGCTTTCCACCCCCTGCAGATTGCTTTCATCCAGACTTATCCAGTCCAGCAAGGGGGTCCACCGACCGGAAGCAGCATCCCACCGGTAGGCCCCTCCCATGTCGGTGCGGCAATAGCGGACACCGGGAGCTTCCGGATGAAAAACAATACCGTCCACAAAGCCTCCTCCCACTATCGGTACATTCTTCCATTCGTAAGGAACGGAGTTCATCGGAGATATATCCTGGGCAAACATTGGCATACCACCCAGCAACAAACTTATTCCTACTAAAAACAACGGTCTTTTCATAAGCATCAGGGTTCTAAATAAACGTTCTTGATATTTGCATCAAAGATAAGAACATTTCATTGATATTTCAGGCTGAAACATTTGTTGCATCTTGCATACAGACTTAGCAATCAATGCATTAATAATAAAGAAGAGCTAAATCAAGCCATAAAAAGATTAAAATAGCACCCACCATGCTGCTTCCCTCCGACAGCTTTTGTAACAACAATGCAACATGTATGACACAAAAACACAACACGTATTTCCGAACTTTGCCGCCGACAAATAATTCGACAACAACAGACCATGAAGAAAAGTGCATTGACAATGCTGATTGCCCTGCTGCCACTGGCTGCAATTGCCCAGACACCCTCCATCAATGAAGACGGGAAAAGGGTGGAGAAGGAGAAGATGGAAACCAAAGACTACCTGCCGGAAGTCCACGGAACCATCCGTGCCAAATACGAATATCAGACCACTATGGGAGCAGGACGTTTCGAGGTGCGCAATGCACGCATCAGCGTGACGGGCAACGTACTGCCCATTGTTGCCTACAAAGCCGAGATAGACCTTTCCGACGAAGGCCAAATCAAGATGCTGGATGCCTACGCCCGGCTTTTCCCGACGAAGGGGCTGACAGTCACTGCCGGACAAATGCGCGTTCCCTTCACCATCGACGCCCACCGCTCGCCACACCAACAATACTTCCCCAACCGCTCGTTCATCGCCAAGCAAGTGGGCAACGTACGGGATGTGGGCTTCACGGTAGGATATACCCTGCCCACCGACGTACCCATCACCGTGGAAGGAGGACTCTTCAACGGTTCCGGGCTGACCAACCAAAAAGAATGGCACAAAGAAGTGAACTACTCCGCCAAAGCACAGTTGCTGTTCGCCAAGGGACTGAACCTGACACTGAGCGTGCAGAGCATCCAGCCGGAAGAAGTACGGATGAAGTCCTACGACATCGGCGCCTACTATGAAACCGGACGCTTCCATATCGAAGGCGAATACTTGTACAAGCAATATTCCGGCAACGCCTTCAAGGATGTGCAAGCCGTCAACTCCTTCGTCAACTACGACCTGCCGTTGCGGAAAGTATTCAACAAGATGTCCTTCCTGCTGCGCTATGACATGATGACCGACCAGAGCGATGCCAAAACCACCGATAAGGAAACCGGCAGACTGATTGTGACCGACTACAAGCGCCAACGTCTGACGGGCGGCATCACCTTCAGCCTCAGCAAAGCATTCCGCACAGACCTCCGGCTGAACTACGAGAAATACTTCTATGCCAAAAACTGCATAGCGAAGGAATCGGAGCAGGACAAAATCGTATTGGAATTAATGGTACGCTTCTAATTGCAACGCGTTCTTGCCACTGCCGGCACTTGCGGTTTCTTAATTAGTGCTTAAAACGCTTGGGGCTTTCATTCCAAAAACGTATATTTGGAATAAATTATTCCGAGCTATGGCAAATCCAATCATACCCGGTATACCGCAAGCTGAACAAGACTCGTTGTATAGCAAACTGAGTGCATACAATCAAGGGAGAGCCTCTTACAAGGAGGCGGGCGCCTATCTTGTGGTACTGCCCCGCCCGGGACATCCCCAATATACCTTGTGGATTTACTCTCCACTGCCCGAAAGACAGTCCATCTTCTACATTTGCGACCTTTCCACCGACATTCACGAAACGCTGCGGATGGCAAGCACGCTATGCTTCTACTCGCCACGCAGCCTGCTGCTTGTGGAGTACAACGCCAAAAGAATGCAGAGCAAAGGGGACGACATCATCTCCATCGGAAAATATCACGGGCACCTCCTGCACGAAATCCTCCGTATAGACCCCGCCTATCTTGCGTGGATAGCCTTCAAGTTCCGGCCGCGCATCCCCAAGCAGGAACGTTTTGTAGAGATTGCCAAGATTTACCATTCGGTCTATCTTGACATACAGCGGAGAAAAACACAGCAGGCCAACGGCGGACGTTTCCTGGGAAAGGAAGGCGAAAAAGTGGAGAACCTGACACTGACCGTACTCAGTGTGCGGCTGGAGGACAACCCCTACAAGACGCAGTTCAAAGGGACCACCCCTTATTTCTATGTACGCCAAGTGCTGAAGCTGAAAGACTCCGCCGGCAACTTCGTCAGCATCCGGATGAATGCACGCACGGCAAGCCGGGAATCATGCCGGCTGCCCGCCGTGGAGCATGCCTACCAAGTGGGGGAAACCATGGAAATAGCATCGGCACGCATAGCGCGCACCTATATGACAGGAAACACCAGATATACCCGGCTGACCTACGTGAAGCTGCGCGGACACACCGGGTGAAAAGGTTCTCTCAGATACGGACCACACGCTGCATGCGGCTGCTCTCCCAGGCGGCTTCTATCAGACGGATGACTCCGACAACCTCCCGGGCATCGCTCTGCAACGGTTCGCCGTGGCGGATATGCCGGTAGATATTCTCGTAAAAGGCAGCATAATCGCCGGGAAGGCTCGGATAAGGCTCACGCACCACCTTACCGTCCCTTTCCGTATGAAGCAGTCCCCAGAAGGATTTGTCTTCCTCGCCCCAATGCGGAGTGCCGGGCAATGCACCCTCGGTCAAGGCCGCTTCCTGCGGGTCGAGGCCATACTTCACGTAAGACCCTTCCCTGCCGTGAAGGACGAAACGGGGCTCGTTTTCGCACATCAGATAGCTGGACTTCAGCGTTATCTTCACTTCGGGCGCTTCGGAGGGACGCAGCAGATGGATAATGAAATAATCATCCACCTTGCCGCCCTTGCGCAATGTGGCAATATCCGCAAAAACAGCTTCGGGCATCCCGAACAGTTGCACAGCCTGGTCTATGACGTGGGCGCCCAGATTATAGGTCAGCCCGCCGCCATCCTTTCCGGTTTCCTTCCAGGTATTCGGCTTGATGAAATTACGGTAGCGGGGGAAGGTGGACTCAAACTCCACCAGATGTCCCAACAAGCCTTTGGCAAGTATTTCCTTGACTGTCAGGAAATCGCAGTCCCACCGGCGGTTCTGGTAAACGCTTAAGGTCAGCCCTTTTTCACCGGCAAGGGCCACAAGTTCTTCTGCTTCTGCCACGGTGGTGGTGAAAGGCTTCTCCACAACCACATGCTTGCCTGCTTCGAGGGCGCGGCGGACATATTCATAATGAGTGTTGTCGGGTGTGTTGACGACAACCAAATCCAGTTCCTCCAGTCCGATAAGCTCATCAAAGCTCCGCACGATGCGGGCGTCGGGATACCTCTCGCGTGAGAGCTCCTTGCTGCGCTCCACAATGGCAGTCAATTCATAATGGGGGTTGGTAGAGATGAAGGGGGCATGGAAAACACGTCCCGACATTCCGTAAGCGGCTAATCCGGTTCTTATCCTGTCCATAAGGCATTCTTTTTTCTTCCGACAAAATTAATAAAATCAGCCGATACGGCAACCGTTTACGCCAATGTTATAAACGGGGCACTTGAAAATGCAAAGGAGTGAATGGCCGAAAGGCGGCCGCGTCAGAGCAAGAAGAATAGAGGAGAGGAAACAGGACAACGGAAGTAAAGAGGCAGAAGGGTATTGTTCTTACTGCACGAGATGTGCATCTCATGCTGCATGAGATGAGCATCTCGAACAATGTGAGATGTGCATCTCGCGCAGCATGAGCAAGAGTGTTTATGGTGAAGGGGGATAGGCTTCCGGCTATAAAGAAGCCGACTTTGTGGGACAGCCCTACTCCGTTGCCAACGGACGCTTACGCCAGTCGTCCTTCACATAGCTATCGGGATAGATTGTCTTGTCGATGATTTGACCGCCCTTCAAGCGAATCCAGGTTGTGAAAGTACGGGCACCCTCCTTCATCACAATGACACGCGCACCGTTGGGCAGGTGGTTGTACTCGGTATTTCCACCGGTGAAACGGCCGTAAGCCAGCAGGATGCCTTTCCACATCACGGCATAATCGTTGTCGTGGTCATGCCCGACGAACATGCCCATTACATCGCCGGCCTCTTTCATGGCTGTGAACATGCCCGTATTCAGCTCCGGAGCACAAGCCTTTTCCATGCGGGTCCCTATCAATATGGCGTTTTCGTCGGAAGCGGCTTCGTTATATTCCGGCAGAGGGATGTGGAAGAATGCCAGTGCAGGCAAAGGTTGCCCACCGTTCTTTGCTGTATAGGCGGCACTCTGCCGGCGGAACCAGTCCACCTGGTCGAAAGAGAACCAGTCGTATCCCTTTACGTCGGGATGCTTGGAGTAGGAATGGGAGTCCAGACAGTAAAGCAGGGCTGCATCTTTCGCGCCGTCCGAGGATTTCAGTGTAAGGACATAGTCGGGCGATTCCACTCCGCCACGGTCGGGCTGGATATTGAAAGGCATGGAGCGGATAACGTCATAGAGTTCGGCACGTGTCTTTCCCTGCTCGTTGTCGTGGTTGCCAAAGGTTACGACAAAAGGAATCTTACGGTCCGCGGCATAGGAAAGCACCTTGCGCATGGCCGTATCGGCAGGCGCGGCATAGACTACATCGCCGGTAAAGACTACCAAATCGGGGCGTTCGGCATCGAGCACTTCGCCGATACGCTTCAAGGCAATGTCCGAAGCCGGGTTGCCATACTTGAAGTGGATGTCTGTGAACTGGACGATTTTAAACTCTCCGTTCTTGTTGAACTGCAAAGGCGATACTTGTGCCGGGCAGAACAAGGAGGATAAAAGTGCCAGGCAAAAGGTCAAGGAGATTTTCTTCATATAAGTGGATGATTTAAATTAGTTGGTTTCATTTTAGCGTCAGCCTCATTCTTTCACTATCAGCACAACGGCATAGGCGGATATTCCCTCCTCTCTGCCCGTAAAGCCGAGTTTCTCCGTGGTGGTGGCCTTGATGGAGATATCGTCTTCGTCAATTCCCATCACTGCGGCAAGCGTGCGCTGCATTTCAGGGATGTGGGCTTTCAGCTTAGGACGCTCGGCGCAGATGGTGGCGTCGATGTTGCCCACTGAGTAACCTTTGGCAGCTATCAGCTCTATTGTTTTCTTCAGCAGAATCTTGCTGTCTATGTTCTTGAACTCACCGGCGGTATCGGGAAAATGATAGCCGATGTCACGCATATTCGCCGCACCCAGCAGTGCGTCACAGATAGCATGGATGAGCACGTCTGCATCCGAGTGCCCCAGTAATCCCTTTTCATGTTCCAGGCGGATGCCGCCCAGCCAAAGTTCGCGCCCTGCCACCAGTTGGTGGACGTCAAAGCCGAAACCTGTACGTATCTTCATATCGTTGCTTCTTTAAATTGACACGAAAGTACGGAAAAAAAAGCGAGGTAGCAAGGAAAAACAAGACGAAGATAATCAGCGGATATTGAAGTCGAGGACTTTCTCTTCCCCAAGATAGCCCTGCAAGTGCTGCCCGATACTGACGGGGCCTACTCCCGCAGGTGTACCCGTGAACAGCAGGTCGCCTATTTTCAAGGTCATGAAGCGGCTGACGTAAGCAATGATGTCATCTACCCGGAAGAGCATATCCGACGTGTTGCCGTGCTGCACCTGCTTGCCATCAATCGTCAGATGGAAGCCCAGATTCTGCACATCGCCGCCCGCTTGCTCCAAAGGGACGAAAGTGCCGATGGCTGCCGAATTGTCGAAGCCTTTGCAGAGTTCCCACGGATTGCCTGCCTCACGGAACTTACGTTGCAGGTCGCGTGCGGTGAAGTCGATGCCCACCGTCACCGCATCATAATAGCGATGAGCAAAGCGGGGGGCAATGTTCTTGCCCAACCGGCAGATGCGCACGACTACTTCCGTCTCATAATGCACCTCATCAGAAAAGTCGGGGATAAAGAAAGGCTTGCCATCTTTCAGTATGGCCGAATCGGGTTTCAGGAAGATAACCGGTTCCTTATTCTCGCGTGTATGTCCCAGCTCTTTGTTGTGCAGAGCATAGTTCATTCCTACAGCAATAATCTTCATTACTTGATTTCGTTAAAGTTCAGTCTGTTAAACATCACCGCCAGATGGGCATAAAGGGAGGTGTTCTGAACGACAATGTTCTCGGGAACACGGATACGGAACGGGGTGAAGTTCCATACGGCCTTGATGCCGCCCTCTACCATGGAGTCCGTTATCTGCTGGGCTATTTCAATGGGAACCGTCAGCACACCGATATTGACATTGTATTCCTGCATCTTCTGTTTGAACTCATCCGAATGGTAAATAGGAATGCCGCTCAACATTGTACCCACCAGTTCGGGCTTCACATCGAAAGCAGCCACAATCTCCAGACCGAAATGGCTCAGACCTGAGTCGTGCAACAAGGCGCCACCCAAACTTCCCACTCCGAACAGGAAGGCTTTATGCATATTGGTAAATCCCAGAAAATCCTCCAGTACGGCTATCAGCGTGTCCACTTCATAGCCCACACGCGTACGCCCGGAAATTTTGACATACGAAAGGTCTTTGGCTATTTGCGAAGCGTCAATATTGATTTCTTTGGAAATCTGAGTGGATGATACGAATCGTTCTCCTTTTTGTTTCAGCAACTTTACATTGGAAAGGTACCACGGAAGCCGGCGCAAGGTAGGTTCCGGCACCTTCATGGTTTCTTTTTTCTGTAACGGACTGCTCATAGTTTCTAATTTAAGTGCTCAATATTGCGATTGGCAAAAATAGTGCTTTTTTTCTAATCAGTAATACGGATGCAACAAAAGCTTAACATAATTTCTA
Source organism: uncultured Bacteroides sp. (assembly GCA_905197435.1). Taxonomy (GTDB): domain Bacteria; phylum Bacteroidota; class Bacteroidia; order Bacteroidales; family Bacteroidaceae; genus Bacteroides. Next base: position 5,919 of record CAJJYX010000082.1, on the reverse strand, counting down.
ATTGCATAATTCCACATAATATCGTACTTTTGGGAAGTCTAAAAGAAAGAAGTATGAAGAACAATGATTGGAAAGAACGGTTGAATGTAGTCTATTCTACCAACCCGGACTATAACTATGAGATGAATGAGGAGGAGGAGCAGACTACCCTTCCCTCTGCACAACAACGCCTGCGCGTGCAACTGGACCGTAAGAACCGGGGCGGCAAAGTCGTCACCCTTGTCACCGGCTTCGTGGGTACCGACAACGATTTGAAGGAACTGGGCAAATTGCTGAAAAGTAAATGCGGAGTAGGCGGAAGCGCCAAAGACGGAGAAATCATTGTACAAGGCGACTTCAAACAGAGAGTCATCGAACTGCTGAAATCAGAAGGATATACGCAGACCAAGCCCGTGGGATAAATGCAGTTATTCGCTCCACAACAACCGGAAAGATACAAAAAGAAGTGGCCGTACAGGATTTATTTCCATGTACAACCACTTCTTCTTATAGAATCGTTTCTAAGCGAAATTATTCAGCACGCAAAGTGAAGCGTTTGAAGTCAACAACCTTCAATTCAGGATCAGCCTCCTTCAATACTTCTCTAACAGTCTTCTTGCCGTCCATGATGTCCTCCTGGTTCAGCAAGCAAACTTCTTTCAAGAATTTGCCAAGACGACCCTTAGCAATATTCTGAATCATCTGTTCAGGCAGATGTGCAGCTTTCTCAGCAGAAACAGTGGCAATGATTTCCTTTGCCTTTGCTACGTCTTCAGCAGTAATCCAGCCTTTGGCCATGTTGCTTTCCATGTGGTCTTCGCTATCCACGTGAGCCGGATTGATGCCGGCTTTCTTCAAAGCAGCCTCCACAGCCTTCTGTACCTGTTCAACTTTTGTCTTTTCAATAGCAACTTCAATCTCCTTCTGCTTGATTTCCTCGGATACACCGTCTTCATCTACTGCAATCGGGTTCATAGCAGCAATCTGCATGGCAACCTGCTTGGCCAGTCCTTCTTCAACAGCCTTGTTGAAAGCAACGATAGTGCAGAGACCGTTTCTGTTCATGTGATTGTAGACTACTGTGCTTGCGCCTTCTACAGTCATGTAACCGTCCAACTCCATTTTCTCACCAGTGATACCGCTACGGTCTGTTACAGCATCCTGTACAGTACCGTTACCCATCGGCAAAGCTTTTACTTCATCCAAAGTCTTGCACTTGTTAGCTACAGCAAGATCCAGAATGTCTTGAGTCAGTTTCACAAAATCAGCATTCTGAGCTACGAAGTCAGTCTCACATTTCAAAGCGATGATAACTGCAAAGTCACCTGCATTCTTAGCCAGCACGCAGCCTTCAGAAGCCTCACGGTCTGAACGCTTAGCAGCAACAGCTTGTCCTTTCTTACGGATAATTTCCATTGCCTTGTCGAAATCGCCCTCAGCTTCAGTCAAAGCATTCTTGCAATCCATCATACCAGCACCCGTCATTTTGCGGAGCTTGGTTATATCAGCCATACTTACAGCCATAATATCTTTTATTTTAATTGTTAATAACGAAAAAAGTAGTTAGTAATCAGTAGTTAAGTAGTAAGTAGAAGAAACTCCATTTGCCAACTTACGTAAGCAGACATTTCTCTACTTACTACTCAACTACTTGCTACTAACTACTTTCTATATAATTAAGCCTCTTCGTCTTCCTTCATGAAAGCAGCAGCCTTAGCAGCGTTGATTGCTTCCTCGTCGGACTTGTCGAGTCTTGCTTTTGTAGCTTTCTTCTTGCCTTTATTGGCAGGAGCTTCGCCGGCAGCTTCCATGTCTACCTTTTCAGCCTTACGCTCTTCCAGACCTTCCTGCATAGCAGCGCAGCAAGCATCGAGAATAACCTCTATAGACTTGGTGGCGTCATCATTTGCCGGGATTACGAAATCAATGTTCGTAGGATCAGAGTTTGTATCAACGATACCGAATACGGGGATTCCCAGACGGTTGGCTTCGCGAACTGCGATGTTTTCCTTCATTACGTCGATAACGAACAGAGCAGACGGCAGACGAGTCAAGTCAGCGATAGAGCCCAAAGTCTTGTCCAACTTGGCACGTTGACGTGAAATCTGCAGAATTTCTCTTTTGGAGAGGTTTGAATAGGTACCGTCGCTTGTCAGTTTGTCGATGGTAGCCATCTTCTTGACAGCCTTACGGATAGTCGGGAAGTTAGTCAACATACCACCCGGCCAACGCTCGATTACATAAGGCATATTTACAGATGCAGCCTTATCGGCAACCACCTGCTTAGCTTGTTTTTTAGTAGCAACAAACAGGACTTTCTTTCCTGATTTAGCGATTTGCTTCAAAGCTTCAGCAGCTTCGTCAATTTTAGCAACCGTCTTGTTGAGGTCAATGATATGAATACCATTGCGCTCCATGAAGATGTAAGGAGCCATTGCAGGGTTCCACTTTCTTTTCAAGTGACCGAAGTGGCAACCGGCTTCCAATAATGTATCAAAATTTGTTCTAGACATTTTCTTTTAAATTAATCGTTTACTTTCTTTTTTGTTTCTTCTAAACCAACCGCCGGGTAGTCTGAATCTGAAGAGTCCCGGTAGTTTAGATACTAAACGCCTTTTCAGTTGAGAGTTGAGAGGTGAAAGTCGAGAATTAAGCAACTTGTCCGCCCCAACCGTTCTCCAACTCTTAACGTTTACTGAACTGGAATCTACGACGAGCTTTCGGCTGTCCCGGTTTCTTACGTTCAACAGAACGAGGATCGCGAGTCATGAAGCCTTCAGAACGAAGAACAGCCTTATCCTCTGCATTAATCTTCACCAATGCGCGGGCAATTGCCAGACGCAAAGCCTGAGACTGTCCGGTGAAACCGCCACCGCAAAGGTTAACTTTGATGTCGTACTTTTCAGCAACACCCAGCTTGTTCAACGGCTGCTTAACTACATACTGAAGAATGCTTGATGGAAAGTACTCTGCGAGGTCTCTCTTATTAATAGTAATCTTTCCGGTACCTTCGCTTACGAAAATACGTGCAATCGCACTTTTACGTCTGCCTAATGCATTTACTACTTCCATTATCTCTTATTTAAGTACGTTAATATCAATCAATTTCGGGTTCTGAGCATCATGTTTATGCTCGTTGCCGGCATATACATACATATTGCCCAGCAATTGTGCGCCCAATTTGTTCTTAGGCAACATACCCTTTACTACTTTTCTCAGCAACTTGTCATCACCGTTCGGTTTTGCCTGCAAACGAGCAGGAGTGATTTCTCTCTGACCGCCGGGATAGCCTGTATATGACAGATATACCTTGTCATTCCATTTGTTACCGGTTAATTTTACTTTGTCGGCATTGATAACAACGACATAGTCGCCGCAGTCCAGGTTCGGAACATAGGAAGGCTTGTTTTTGCCCTGCAGAATTTTGGCAATCTGAGCTGCCATACGACCCAGAACAACACCTTCGGCGTCAACGACATACCATTTTCTTTCAATGTCAGACGGTTTTGTTGCGTAAGTGTTCATATTTATCTCTCTTATAAAGATGGTTATTGAATTCGAAACGAATATACAGGAATAAACATGAATGTCAACAATAAAAAATCGTTTTTTTTCAACAAACTAATCAGAGGTATTATAATACCGTTCATTAACGTCTTGTTTTTGCTTTCTTTATGCTCATTATAAGAAAAAGCTCCGCGAAACAAATCGGGAGCTTTTCTTAAATCGGTTATATTTTCACTTACAAGGCTGATAGAGGCCTTGTCCATCTTTGCGGAAACGCTTTTCAACCGCACTTTCATTTGTCTGTTCGCCGTCATCGCACCAGTCATAGGTTTTGAACGTACAAACGACCTCGCCGTCCGGCATTATTCCTTCCCAAACAATCCATTCCTGATGTCCGTAATTTGAGTTATTATGCTCTTCGCAACTTTCATCAACTTTTACCAGACAACGCATTTCGCCATCTACATATTGATAAAGCCCCGTGCTGCTCAAAATGATTTCATCATACCATATCCCATTACATCCACCAACATAAGTGAGTTTTTGCTCTTTTTGCAAAAACAAGTCATGGTCTTGGGTCTGAAAGAGATTGGAAAATTTATCTCCTAAGAGCAGTTCTGGAGACGGCCTCAGCCAAATACCCAAAACATATTGGTATAACTCTTTCTCATCTACCAGCACATAGCGATGCTTAATTAGCTTTACGGTTCCGGCTTCATAGCAAAATAAAATCAGAAATTTTCTTTCCGTTTCATCCCTTGCGGCACCATCCGAAGTCCAGCAATCCGTATATTCTGGAATCTCAGAGAACTGCGATTTTGCGGCATCATAAGCAACTTCAAGCATCTCTATCTCTTCGCGGCTCGGAAAACTCAGACCATATTCTGAACAGATTGCTTCCGCCTCCTTTTGGGTAATTCGTTGACCGAAAGACCGATGAAGAGGGATGTAAATTTCAGGCACGACATAAACACCGTCAACCGTTCTTTCCATGCTTTTATAATGCCATGGCTCTTTAATCTCGCTATCTGTTCTGAAACTTTCAGAATAGCGTACGATTTTATTTTTTGTTTCCATACAAAATAAAGTTTAAAATTATACAATAGAATACTTATTCACTCTGAGCGGGAGAGTGGCGCAAATTTTCCCTTTTGTCAATGTTTATCTAAATGAGAGCCTTGAGTTCATAAAGTTTTTCCAGCGCTTCGCGCGGCGTCAGCTCATCGGGATTAACGGCTTCCAAAGCCTCCTCCACCGGCGAAAAGCGTTCGACTTCCTCTTCCGCGACCTTTTTCTGCACAGAGGCAAAAAGCGGCAAATCGTCGGCCAGATCATTTATCTTCTGGTTTTTCTTGTCGTGTTCAAGGGCGTCCAAAACCTGTTCGGCGCGTTTGATAACCACCGACGGCAAACCGGCCAGCTTGGCAACGTGAATGCCGTAAGAACGGTCGGCGGCGCCGGGAATAACCTCATGCAGAAAAACGACTTCGTCGTTGAACTCTTTGATTTTCATGCAGTGCAGCGACATACGGTTTAGTTTGGAAGTCAGCGAGGTCAGCTCGTGGTAATGCGTGGCAAACAATGCCCGGCAGCGGTTTTTTTCATGCAGATGTTCAATGACTGCCCAAGCTATCGACAGACCGTCAAAAGTCGCCGTACCGCGGCCGATTTCATCAAGAATGACAAACGAGCGTTCATCCGCCTGATTCAGAATGCTGGCGGTTTCGACCATCTCAACCATAAAGGTCGAACGGCCGCGCGCCAAATCGTCCGAAGCGCCGACACGGGAAAAAATCTTGTCGATAACGCCGATATGCGCGCTTTTGCAGGGAACAAAGGAGCCCATCTGCGCCATAACGGCAATGATGGCGTTCTGCCGCAGGAAAGTCGACTTACCGGCCATGTTCGGACCGGTCAGCAGCCAAATCAGCGAACTGTCGTCGCTCAGGCAGCAGTCGTTGCCGACAAAAGCGCCGGCATGGTCACGCTCTATCGCCTCTTCGACAACCGGATGGCGCCCGTCTGCCACGTCAAAGACCAGAGAATTGTCCAGAACCGGACGGCAGTAGTTTTTTTCGACGGCCAAATCGGACAAAGCCGCGCCGACGTCAAGCTCCGCCAGCGCCTTGGCCGTGCGCGAAATGTCATCGGAAGCAATCGTGACGTCCTGAACCAGATTGTTGAATATTTCAATTTCCATCGCCAGCGCCTTGTCGGCCGCACCGCGGATTTTATTTTCCAAATCGGCCAGTTCGACCGTGGTAAAACGCGAAGCGTTCAAAACCGACTGACGGTGAATGAACTCTTTGTTTTCCAGCATTTCGGCGGCAAACTTGCTCTGCACTTCGATAAAATAGCCGATAACGTTGTTGTATTTGATTTTAAGGTTCGAAATACCGGTGCTTTTGGCATATTTGTTTTGCAGTTCCACAA
>CAJJYX010000081.1 GCA_905197435.1 uncultured Bacteroides sp. | reverse complement strand
AGAAAAGACTTCTTTCGATGTAGTATTGAAGAGCGCTGGCTCAGCTAAACTTCAAGTAGTTAAAGCCGTTAAGGAAGCTTGCGGTCTTGGTTTGAAGGAAGCTAAAGACATGGTAGACGGTGCTCCTAGCGTAGTAAAAGAAGGTTTGGCTAAGGATGAAGCAGAATCATTGAAGAAAACATTGGAAGAAGCTGGAGCTGAAGTTGAACTTAAATAACATTAGCCTGTAAATCAGGTAATTCGGTTAGGAACCCTTCGTGAAAAGGGTTCTTAACCTTTTTGTGTATATATTTAAAATTAAGTTCTACAAATCCATTAACAGATGTCTTCAAATACTGTAAATCAAAGAGTTAATTTTGCTTCGACTAAGAATCCGCTCGAATATCCGGATTTTCTGGAAGTACAATTGAAGTCATTCAAAGACTTTTTACAACTGGACACCCCACCCGAGAAGCGTAAGAACGAGGGACTGTATAAAGTATTTGCTGAAAACTTCCCCATTGCCGATACAAGAAATAATTTTGTTCTTGAGTTTTTGGACTACTATATTGATCCGCCGCGCTATACCATTGATGAATGTATAGAGCGAGGGCTTACATATAGCGTGCCTTTGAAGGCAAAATTGAAATTATATTGTACCGACCCTGACCATGAAGATTTTGACACGGTCATTCAAGACGTGTTCCTTGGTCCCATTCCTTACATGACGGATAAAGCGACATTCGTCATCAACGGTGCGGAGCGTGTGATTGTATCCCAGCTTCACCGTTCACCGGGCGTATTCTTCGGACAGAGTGTACATGCCAACGGCACCAAGTTGTACTCGGCCCGTATCATCCCGTTCAAGGGCTCGTGGATTGAGTTTGCCACCGACATCAACAACGTCATGTATGCGTACATCGACCGTAAGAAGAAGTTGCCGGTTACCACCTTGCTGAGAGCCATCGGTTTTGAGAATGACAAGGACATCCTCGAGATATTTAATTTGGCGGAAGACGTGAAGGTGAACAAGACGAACCTCAAGAAGATGGTAGGACGGAAGTTGGCTGCACGTGTGCTGAAAACATGGATTGAGGATTTTGTAGACGAAGATACCGGCGAAGTTGTTTCCATCGAGCGTAACGAAGTAGTTATTGACCGTGAAACCGTAATTGAACCGGAACATGTTGACATTATATTAGAGTCGGGCGTTCAGAATATTCTTGTACACAAGGAAGAACCGAACCAGTCTGACTACTCTATCATATATAATACTCTGCAGAAGGACCCGAGTAACTCGGAAAAGGAAGCTGTGCTCTACATCTACCGTCAGCTGCGTAATGCAGACCCTGCTGATGATGCCAGTGCGCGCGAGGTTATCAACAACCTGTTCTTCTCGGAAAAGAGATATGACCTGGGTGATGTAGGCCGTTACCGTATCAACAAGAAGTTGAACCTGACGACCGATGTGGACGTGCGTGTCCTCACCAAGGAAGATATCATTGAAATTATCAAATATCTGATCGAGTTGATTAACTCGAAGGCAGATGTGGACGATATCGACCACTTGAGCAACCGTCGTGTGCGTACGGTGGGCGAACAGTTGTCCAATCAGTTTGCCATCGGTCTGGCACGTATGTCGCGTACCATCCGCGAGCGCATGAACGTTCGTGACAACGAGGTCTTCACTCCGATAGACTTGATTAACGCCAAGACAATTTCTTCCGTTATCAATTCATTCTTCGGTACGAATGCCTTGTCACAGTTTATGGACCAGACCAATCCGCTGGCCGAGATTACTCACAAGCGCCGTATGTCTGCCTTGGGTCCCGGCGGTCTGTCACGTGAGCGTGCAGGCTTCGAGGTCCGTGACGTACACTATACACATTATGGACGTCTTTGTCCTATCGAGACTCCTGAAGGTCCGAACATCGGTTTGATTTCTTCACTCTGTGTGTTTGCGAAAATCAATGAGCTCGGTTTCATTGAGACTCCCTACCGTAAGGTGGCGAATGGCAAGGTCGACCTCTCTGACGAAGGTCTGGTCTACCTTACTGCCGAAGAGGAAGAGGGCAAAATCATCGCTCAGGGTAATGCTCCTTTGAACGATGACGGCACTTTTGTTCGTGATAAAGTCAAGTCTCGTCAGGATGCCGATTATCCGGTGGTTCCTCCTGCCGAGGTGGAACTGATGGATGTATCTCCTCAGCAGATTGCTTCTATTGCGGCTTCATTGATTCCGTTCTTGGAGCATGATGACGCCAATCGTGCATTGATGGGATCAAACATGATGCGCCAGGCTGTTCCTTTGTTGAAGAGTGAAGCTCCGATTGTTGGTACCGGTATCGAACGCCAGTTGGCACGTGACTCTCGCACGCAGATTACTGCCGAGGGCGACGGTGTGGTTGAATTCGTGGATGCAACGACTATCCGTATTCTGTACGACCGTACGGAAGAGGAGGAGTTTGTAAACTTCGAGCCTGCATTGAAAGAATACAATATTCCGAAGTGGCGCCGTACCAACCAGAACATGACGATTGACCTCCGTCCGATTTGCGAGAAGGGGCAACGCGTCACCGCAGGCCAGATTCTGACCGAAGGTTATTCAACCGAAGACGGAGAGCTTGCATTGGGCAAGAACCTGCTGGTTGCCTACATGCCGTGGAAGGGTTACAACTATGAGGATGCCATCGTGCTGAACGAACGTGTGGTTCGTGAAGACCTCTTGACTTCCGTACACGTGGAAGAATATTCCTTGGAAGTCCGCGAAACGAAGCGCGGTATGGAAGAGCTGACTTCTGACATTCCCAACGTAAGTGAGGAAGCTACCAAGGACCTCGACGAAAACGGTATTGTCCGTGTGGGTGCCCGCATTGAACCGGGTGATATCCTTATCGGTAAGATTACTCCGAAGGGTGAATCAGACCCTTCTCCGGAAGAGAAGTTGCTCCGTGCCATCTTCGGCGATAAGGCAGGTGATGTGAAGGATGCTTCCTTGAAGGCTTCTCCTTCTTTGAAGGGTGTCGTTATCGGCAAGCGTCTGTTCTCCCGTGTTGTCAAGACTCGTAGCTCCAAGTTGGCCGACAAAGCTCTGTTGCCGAAGATTGACGATGAGTTTGACGCCAAGATAGGTGACCTCAAGAAAGTATTGATAAACAAACTGTTGAAACTTACAGAAAACTATACATCGGAAGGTGTGAAGGATTATATGGGTGCCGATATCATTTCTAAGGGCGCCAGATTCTCTGCTTCCGACTTCAGCGATTTGGACTTCACCGCTGTTCAGTTGAGCAACTGGACCAAGGATGAACATACCAACGGGCTGATCCGTGCATTGGTGATGAACTTCATCAAGAAGTACAAGGAACTTGATGCCGAGTTGAAGCGCAAGAAATTTGCCATCACTATCGGTGACGAGTTGCCCGCAGGTATCATTCAGATGGCTAAGGTATACATTGCCAAGAAACGTAAGATTGGTGTTGGTGATAAGATGGCCGGTCGTCACGGTAATAAGGGTATCGTTTCCCGCGTAGTGCGTCAGGAAGATATGCCGTTCCTTGCCGACGGTACTCCGGTGGATATCGTACTGAATCCGTTGGGTGTGCCTTCACGTATGAACATCGGTCAGATATTCGAGGCTGTTCTCGGCCGTGCCGGAAAGAAGTTGGGTGTGAAGTTTGCCACTCCTATCTTTGACGGTGCGTCTTTGGACGACTTGAACGAGTGGACCGACAAGGCCGGTCTGCCCCGCTATGGCAAGACAACACTGTATGACGGTGGTACCGGTGAAGCATTCGAGCAACAGGCTACGGTAGGTGTGACCTACATGCTGAAGCTCGGTCACATGGTTGAAGACAAGATGCACGCACGTTCCATCGGTCCGTACTCACTCATTACGCAACAGCCGTTGGGTGGTAAGGCACAGTTCGGTGGTCAGCGTTTTGGAGAAATGGAAGTTTGGGCACTCGAAGCTTTCGGTGCCGCACACATTCTGCAGGAAATCCTGACTATCAAGTCTGATGACGTTGTAGGACGTTCCAAGGCTTATGAAGCAATCGTGAAGGGTGATCCGATGCCTACTCCGGGTATTCCCGAATCATTGAACGTATTGTTGCACGAGTTGAGAGGTTTGGGCTTGAGCATCAACTTAGAATAATGGATAATTGATAATTGAGAATGGCGAATGTAAGTTTCCGTTCTCAATTATCGGTTTTCAGTTTTTCATTTTCGATTTTCCATTGTCAATTATCAATTAAATATATCTATGGCTTTTAGAAAAGATAACAAGATAAAGAGTAATTTCTCGAAAATCTCTATCGGTTTGGCTTCTCCTGAGGAAATCCTTGAGAATTCGAGTGGTGAAGTTTTAAAGCCTGAAACCATCAATTATCGTACGTATAAGCCCGAACGCGACGGATTGTTCTGCGAACGCATTTTTGGTCCTATCAAGGATTACGAATGCCATTGCGGTAAGTACAAACGTATTCGTTATAAAGGTATTGTCTGCGACCGTTGTGGTGTGGAAGTGACTGAAAAGAAAGTACGTCGTGAGCGTATGGGACACATTCAGCTTGTTGTGCCCGTAGCCCATATCTGGTACTTCCGTTCACTTCCCAACAAGATTGGCTACCTGCTGGGCTTGCCCACCAAAAAGCTGGATGCCATTATCTACTATGAGCGTTATGTTGTCATTCAGCCGGGTGCATTGTCTGACGAAGTGGCACAGTACGACCTGCTTGAAGAAGGAGAATATCTGGACTTGCTGGAAAAGTTGCCGAAAGACAACCAGTTCCTCGAAGATTCAGACCCCAATAAGTTCATTGCCAAGATGGGCGCGGAAGCTATTTATGATTTGCTGTCACGCCTCGATCTTGACTCTTTGTCTTACGAATTGCGTAACCGTGCCGGAAGCGATGCTTCACAGCAACGCAAGACCGAAGCCCTGAAACGTCTTCAGGTAGTTGAGTCGTTCCGTGCGTCACGCGGACGCAACAAGCCCGAGTGGATGATTGTACGCATTGTACCGGTTATTCCGCCCGAACTTCGTCCGTTGGTTCCGTTGGATGGCGGTCGTTTTGCAACATCTGACTTGAATGACCTTTACCGTCGTGTTATCATTCGTAACAACCGTCTGAAGAGATTGATTGAAATCAAAGCTCCTGAGGTAATTTTGCGTAATGAAAAGCGTATGTTGCAAGAAGCTGTTGATTCTCTGTTCGACAACTCACGCAAATCAAGCGCTGTGAAGACTGACGCTAACCGTCCGTTGAAGTCACTTTCCGACAGCTTGAAGGGTAAGCAGGGACGTTTCCGTCAGAACTTGCTGGGTAAACGTGTCGACTATTCTGCACGTTCTGTAATCGTTGTAGGTCCGGAACTGAAGATGGGCGAGTGCGGTATCCCCAAACTGATGGCAGCCGAGCTTTACAAACCGTTCATTATCCGCAAGCTTATCGAGCGCGGCATTGTGAAAACGGTAAAGAGCGCCAAGAAGATCGTGGACCGCAAGGAACCCGTTATCTGGGACATCCTGGAACACGTGATGAAGGGACATCCGGTATTGTTGAACCGTGCCCCGACACTTCACCGTCTGGGTATCCAGGCATTCCAACCCAAGATGATCGAAGGTAAGGCAATTCAGTTGCACCCGTTGGCATGTACGGCGTTCAACGCCGACTTCGACGGTGACCAGATGGCTGTACACTTGCCGTTGAGTAATGAAGCAATTTTGGAAGCACAGATGCTGATGCTCCAGTCACACAATATATTGAACCCTGCCAACGGTGCTCCTATCACTGTGCCCGCTCAGGATATGGTACTCGGTTTGTACTACATCACCAAATTGCGCAAAGGAGCTAAAGGTGAGGGCTTGATATTCTACGGTCCCGAAGAGGCATTGATTGCCTACAACGAAGGCAAGTGCGATATCCATGCTCCGGTAAGCGTCGTAGTGAAAGACGTCGATGAGAATGGTAACATTGTGGACAAGATGATGCACGATACTTCCGTGGGACGTGTCATTGTAAACGAAATTGTTCCGGTAGAAGCCGGATACATCAATACGATTATCTCCAAGAAGTCACTCCGTGACATCATCAGTCACGTAATCAAGGTGTGTGGTGTTGCCAAGGCAGCCGACTTCCTCGACGGTATCAAGAATCTCGGTTACTACATGGCCTTCAAGGGCGGTCTGTCGTTCAACTTGGGTGACATCATCATCCCGGAAGAGAAGGAAGCATTGGTACAGAAGGGTTATGATGAAGTAGAGCAGGTAATCAACAACTATAACATGGGCTTCATCACCAACAACGAACGTTACAATCAGGTAATCGATATCTGGACACATGTAAACTCAGAGTTGTCCAATATCTTGATGAAGACTATTTCGAACGACGACCAAGGTTTCAACTCTGTATACATGATGTTGGATTCCGGTGCCCGTGGTTCTAAGGAACAGATTCGTCAGCTCTCCGGTATGCGTGGTTTGATGGCAAAGCCTCAAAAAGCAGGTGCCGAAGGCGGTCAGATTATCGAGAACCCGATTCTGTCTAACTTTAAGGAAGGTTTGTCTGTGTTGGAGTACTTTATCTCTACCCACGGTGCTCGTAAGGGTCTTGCCGATACCGCCTTGAAGACAGCCGATGCTGGATACCTGACCCGTCGTCTGGTTGACGTATCACACGATGTGATTATTAATGAAGAAGACTGTGGCACGTTGCGCGGATTGGTTTGTACGGCGCTGAAAAACAATGATGAAGTCATTGCTACACTGTATGAACGTATTCTAGGCCGTGTGTCTGTACACGATATAGTACATCCTACAACCGGTGAACTGATTGTTGCCGGCGGTGAGGAAATTACCGAGGACATCGCACAGAAGATTGAAAATTCTCCGATTGAGAGTGTGGAAATCCGTTCTGTACTGACTTGTGAATCCAAGAAGGGCGTTTGTGCGAAGTGCTATGGACGTAACCTGGCTTCTAGCCGCATGGTTCAGAAGGGTGAGGCAGTTGGTGTAATTGCCGCACAGTCTATCGGTGAGCCGGGTACACAGTTGACACTGCGTACATTCCACGCCGGTGGTACGGCTGCCAATATCGCAGCCAACGCAAGTATTGTAGCCAAGAACCCTGCCCGTTTGGAGTTTGAAGAGCTCCGTACGGTAGACGTTATTGACGAAGCCGGCGAACCGGCAAAGGTAGTGGTAGGCCGTCTGGCCGAAGTACGTTTTGTGGATGTTAACACGGGCATCGTACTTTCCACCCACAATGTACCTTACGGTTCCACGCTCTATGCGACTGACGGTGAAATGGTAGAGAAAGGCAAGATGATTGCCCGCTGGGATCCGTTCAACGCGGTTATCATTACCGAAGCTACCGGTAAGATTGAATTTGAGGGCGTTATTGAAAACGTAACCTATAAGGTGGAATCTGACGAATCTACCGGTTTGCGCGAAATCATCATCATCGAGTCCAAAGACAAGACGAAGGTGCCTACCGCACACATCATGACCGAAGACGGCGAACTGATCCGTACATACAACTTGCCGGTGGGTGGTCACGTGGTAGTTGAAGACGGACAGAAGGTGAAGGCCGGTGAAGTTATCGTGAAGATTCCGCGTGCCGTAGGTAAGGCGGGTGATATTACGGGTGGTCTTCCTCGTGTCACCGAGTTGTTCGAGGCACGTAATCCGTCCAATCCTGCCGTGGTTTCCGAAATCGACGGTGAGGTTACAATGGGTAAGGTGAAACGCGGTAATCGTGAAATCATCGTTACTTCCAAGACAGGTGAAGTGAAGAAGTACCTTGTGCCGTTGTCCAAGCAGATTCTGGTTCAGGAGAACGACTATGTACGTGCCGGTACTCCGTTGTCCGACGGTGCTATCACACCTGCGGACATCCTTGCCATCAAAGGTCCTACGGCTGTACAAGAATATATCGTAAATGAGGTTCAGGACGTTTACCGTCTGCAAGGTGTGAAGATTAATGATAAACACTTTGAAATCATCGTTCGTCAGATGATGCGTAAGGTGCAAATCGACGAGCCGGGCGATACCCGCTTCTTGGAACAGCAGGTTGTTGACAAGCTGGAATTCATGGAAGAGAACGACCGTATTTGGGGTAAAAAGGTGGTTGTGGATGCCGGAGATTCCCAAAGTCTGCAGGCTGGCCAGATTGTAACAGCCCGTAAGTTGCGTGACGAGAACTCCATGTTGAAACGCCGTGACTTGAAACCGGTGGAAGTGCGCGACGCTGTGCCTGCAACTTCTACACAGATTCTTCAAGGTATTACCCGCGCTGCATTGCAGACTTCAAGCTTTATGTCGGCTGCTTCTTTCCAGGAAACGACGAAGGTGCTGAACGAGGCTGCCATCAACGGAAAAGTAGACCGTCTAGAAGGAATGAAGGAGAACGTAATCTGCGGTCACCTGATTCCTGCGGGTACCGGACAGCGAGAGTTCGAGAAGATTATCGTTGGTTCCAAGGAAGAATACGATCGTATGCTCGCCAATAAGAAGACGGTACTCGATTATGCCGTAGATGAGAAAGTAGAGGGATAACCCCGATACAACGTCATAGAATTTCATTAAAAATAAGAGAGGGAATATCCTGCAAAAGGGGTATTCCCTCTTTATTTTGCCCAAGCTTCTTCTTTCGATGCCACTTCTTATACTTTCTGTAGATAGAATATAGTGGCGCTGCAAACGCAGTGAATTGTTTCTGCATGTATGTGGCAGAGGCACCGCAAAGTGGTTGCAGTATTATTGTATCTATAGTGCAGTGATGCTGCAAGCCTTTTGTACTGATACTGTCCTATGGATATAGTGCCTTTACTGTGTGGGCTTACTTGCTTATATCCTTTTTTTTCTATCCGGACTATCATGCACTTTTTGAATTTAAATGCACATCATCCGAAAAAAAAGAGTACTTTTGGTCTATCTTTTAAGAACATTTTTAAAACAATTGTGTAATATGGAAAATCAAGAGAACAACAACGGTCAACTCCAGATAGAATTGAAGGAAGAAGTGGCACAAGGTACGTATGCTAATCTGGCTATTATAACTCATTCCAGCTCGGAATTTATTTTAGATTTTATCCGCGTGATGCCCGGAATGCCGAAGGCCGGCGTGCAATCGCGCATAGTTTTAGTGCCTGAACATGCTAAGCGTTTGCTGCGTGCACTCGAGGAGAATATTGAGAAATATGAGCGTTCCTTTGGCCCGATTTGTATGCCGGGCGAACAAACATTTCCACCACTTTCCAACATCAAGGGTGAAGCGTGAAATCAAAAAAAAACTTGTAGTGCATTGATTATTCAAAACTTATTAGTATCTTTGCAGCCCAAAAGTGTATAGTTTTGAATTAATATAAACAATAATATATAACTAAAAACAATTAAAATGCCTACAATTCAGCAATTAGTAAGAAAAGGACGCGAAGTGCTGGTGGAGAAATCAAAGTCTCCTGCCTTGGACTCTTGCCCTCAAAGACGTGGCGTTTGCGTGAGAGTGTACACAACCACTCCGAAGAAACCGAATTCAGCTATGCGTAAAGTAGCTCGTGTACGTTTGACCAATGGTAAAGAGGTAAACTCTTATATTCCGGGAGAAGGCCACAACTTGCAGGAACACTCTATCGTACTGGTACGTGGCGGCCGTGTAAAAGACCTTCCGGGTGTGCGTTATCACATCGTACGTGGTACTTTGGATACTGCAGGTGTCGCAGGTCGTACACAAAGACGTTCCAAATATGGTGCAAAACGTCCGAAACCAGGTCAAGCAGCTCCTGCTAAGAAAAAATAATCTGGCGGCCTGATACCTGAAAACAGAAAATTAAAAGTAATAACTTACGTTTTAGTTTGTTGGAAATGCTAAAGGTTGAGTAAATTCTCCGGAGGGAGAGTTGAAGAAAACAGAAGTAAACAACCAAGAACGAAAAACATTATTCTTTCAGACAAATGAGAAAAGCAAAACCAAAAAAACGCGTTATCCTGCCGGATCCCGTGTTCAATGATGTGAAAGTTTCCAAATTCGTGAACCATCTGATGTATGATGGAAAGAAGAATACTTCCTATGAAATCTTTTATGCTGCTTTGGAAACAGTGAAGAACAAAATGCAGAACGAAGAAAAGTCTGCTCTTGAAATCTGGAAAAAAGCTCTGGATAATGTGACTCCTCAAGTGGAAGTTAAGTCTCGCCGTGTGGGTGGTGCTACTTTCCAAGTTCCTACAGAAATCCGTGCCGACCGTAAGGAATCAATTTCCATGAAGAATTTGATTATTTTTGCGCGCAAGCGTGGCGGTAAATCTATGGCTGATAAGCTGGCTGCTGAAATCATGGATGCTTTCAATGAACAGGGCGGTGCTTACAAACGTAAAGAAGATATGCATAGAATGGCGGAAGCTAACCGTGCATTTGCTCATTTTAGATTCTAATACTATAAGAGACTAACTAATTAGAAGATTAAAAACTTAAAGTAAAGAATTAGAAATGGCAAAGCATGATTTACATTTGACACGTAATATCGGTATCATGGCTCACATTGATGCCGGAAAGACTACAACCTCTGAACGTATCCTTTTTTATACAGGTCTGACTCATAAGATTGGTGAAGTTCATGATGGTGCCGCAACAATGGACTGGATGGAGCAAGAGCAGGAACGTGGTATCACTATCACTTCTGCGGCTACCACTACTCATTGGAAATATGCCGGTAATACTTATAAAATCAACTTGATTGACACTCCGGGACACGTTGACTTTACAGCTGAGGTGGAGCGCTCTTTGCGTGTGTTGGATGGCGCTGTTGCTACTTATTGTGCCGTTGGTGGTGTTGAGCCGCAATCTGAAACGGTTTGGCGTCAGGCCGACAAGTATAATGTACCGCGTATCGGCTATGTTAATAAAATGGACCGTTCCGGCGCAGACTTCTTTGAAGTTGTTCGTCAGATGAAGGATGTTTTGGGCGCCAATCCATGTCCTATCGTTATTCCCATTGGTGCTGAAGAAACTTTCAAGGGGTTGGTTGACCTTATTAAAATGAAAGCTATCTATTGGCATGATGAAACAATGGGTGCTGACTATTCAGTGGAAGAAATTCCTGCCAATTTGGTAGACGAAGCTAACGAATGGAGAGATAAAATGCTCGAAAAAGTAGCTGAGTTTGATGATGCTTTGATGGAGAAGTATTTCGATGATCCTTCTACTATTACAGAAGAAGAGATTTTGAGAGCACTCCGCAATGCTACAGTACAAATGGCTGTCGTTCCGATGCTGTGCGGTTCTTCATTCAAGAACAAAGGCGTACAGACATTGCTTGACTATGTTTGTGCATTCCTGCCTTCTCCGTTGGATACTCCGAACATCATAGGTACTAATCCTGATACTGGTTTGGAAGAAGATCGTAAGCCGGATGATGATGAAAAAACATCAGCTTTGGCATTCAAGATCGCTACAGACCCGTATGTAGGCCGTTTGACTTTCTTCCGTGTTTATTCTGGAAAGATTGAAGCAGGCTCTTATATTTATAATTCCCGTTCAAGAAAGAAGGAACGCGTATCTCGCCTGTTCCAGATGCATTCAAACAAGCAGAATCCGGTAGAAGTTATCGGTGCTGGTGATATTGGTGCTGGTGTAGGCTTTAAGGATATACACACTGGTGATACATTGTGTGACGAAACTGCACCGATTGTATTGGAATCTATGGACTTCCCGGAACCGGTAATCGGTATTGCCGTTGAGCCTAAGACTCAGAAGGATATGGATAAACTGTCAAATGGTTTGGCTAAGCTGGCTGAAGAAGACCCGACGTTTACCGTTAGAACTGACGAGCAGACTGGTCAGACAGTTATCTCCGGTATGGGTGAGTTGCACTTGGATATCATCATCGACCGTCTGAAACGTGAGTTCAAGGTTGAATGTAACCAAGGCAAGCCTCAGGTTAACTACAAGGAAGCTATCACTAAGACCGTTAATTTGCGTGAAGTTTACAAGAAGCAGTCAGGTGGTCGCGGTAAGTTCGCTGATATCATCGTGAACATCGGCCCGGTTGATGAAGACTTCAAGGAAGGCGGATTGCAGTTCGTTGATGAAGTGAAGGGCGGTAACATTCCTAAGGAATTCATCCCGTCTGTACAGAAGGGATTCACTACTGCAATGAAGAATGGTGTATTGGCTGGTTATCCGTTGGATTCACTGAAAGTAACCTTGCTCGATGGTTCTTTCCACCCGGTTGACTCTGACCAGTTGTCATTCGAAATCTGTGCTATCCAGGCATATAAGAATGCTTGCGCTAAGGCAGGTCCGGTATTGATGGAACCTATCATGAAACTGGAAGTTGTTACTCCGGAGGAAAACATGGGTGATGTAATCGGTGACTTGAATAAGCGTCGTGGTCAGGTAGAAGGTATGGAATCTAGCCGTTCCG
Source organism: uncultured Bacteroides sp. (assembly GCA_905197435.1). Taxonomy (GTDB): domain Bacteria; phylum Bacteroidota; class Bacteroidia; order Bacteroidales; family Bacteroidaceae; genus Bacteroides. The sequence continues at coordinate 1,074 of CAJJYX010000081.1, read as the reverse complement.
GTGCTCGTATTGTGAAGGCAATGGTTCCGCTGGCAGAAATGTTTGGTTACGTAACAGCTTTACGTACTATCACTTCTGGTCGTGCAACCTCTTCAATGGTATATTCTCACCACGCTCAGGTTTCCAACTCTATTGCTAAGGCAGTATTGGAAGAAGTAAAGGGTCGTGCCGATTTAATTTAAAGAAAACTTGAAGTCCCGTAGGCTAGCGAATGACTCTTAGCCTGCGGAACTCATCTTATATAACTATTTAATAACCAAAGACAGTAATGAGTCAAAAAATTAGAATCAAACTGAAATCTTACGACCACAACTTGGTTGACAAGTCAGCTGAGAAGATTGTAAGAACGGTGAAGACAACGGGCGCTATCGTTAGCGGTCCGATTCCTCTTCCTACGCACAAGCGTATCTTTACCGTAAACCGTTCGACTTTCGTTAACAAGAAGTCGCGTGAACAATTCGAGCTCTCTTCTTACAAGAGACTGATCGACATCTATAGCTCAACGGCTAAGACAGTAGATGCTCTTATGAAGTTGGAGTTGCCGAGTGGTGTGGAAGTAGAAATCAAAGTGTAAGTATTAAAAATTAAGTGAAATGCCAGGATTATTAGGAAAAAAAATCGGAATGACATCCGTTTTCAGTGCCGAGGGTAAGAATGTACCATGCACTGTTATCGAAGCAGGTCCTTGTGTTGTTACTCAAGTGAAAACTGTAGAAAAGGACGGTTATGAAGCTGTTCAGCTGGGCTTCCAAGACAAAAAGGAGAAGCACACTACAAAGCCTCTGATGGGGCACTTTAAGAAAGCTGGAGTAACTCCCAAGAAACACTTGGCTGAGTTCAAAGAATTTGAAACAGAGTTGAATCTGGGTGACACTGTTACCGTAGAACTGTTCAATGACACAACTTTTGTTGACGTTGTAGGTACTTCTAAAGGTAAGGGGTTCCAGGGTGTAGTAAAACGTCATGGTTTCGGTGGTGTAGGTCAGACTACTCACGGCCAGGACGACCGTTTGCGTAAGCCGGGTTCTATCGGTGCTTGTTCTTACCCTGCTAAGGTGTTCAAGGGCATGCGCA
>CAJJYX010000080.1 GCA_905197435.1 uncultured Bacteroides sp. | reverse complement strand
GCCATAGATATCAAATATAGCGCAACTACTGATAAAAAAACAGTTATCAACATGACCAACCATTCCTACTTCAATCTATCCGGCAATCCGTCTAAAGCAGCCACAGACCACATATTATATGTCAATGCCGATAATTACACTCCAGTAGACCGGACTTATATGACTACTGGAGAAATTGTACCGGTAAAAGATACTCCCATGGATTTTACTACCCCAAAAGCCGTAGGCCGGGACATTACCAACTTTGATTTCATACAATTGAAATATGGTAACGGGTACGACCATAACTGGGTATTGAACACCAATGGCGATGTCAAACAACTTGCCGCCAAACTCACCTCTCCCGAAAGCGGTATCAGCTTAGAAGTATACACTGACGAACCGGGTATCCAAGTATATACAGGTAATTTCCTGGACGGAACTGTAAAAGGAAAGAAAGGGATCGTCTACAACCAACGCGCTTCCGTATGTCTGGAAACTCAACATTATCCAGACAGCCCCAATAAGCCGCAATGGCCTTCTGTTATTCTGGAACCGGGACAGACTTACAACAGCGAATGTATTTTCAAATTCTCGGTAGAGAAATAATAGTTAACTTTTAAATATTAGAATTGTGGAAGCATTAGATTGGCTAGTAATCGGAGTCTTTTTTCTGGCTCTGATCGGTATTATTGTTTGGGTAGTCAAACAAAAGCAGAATGATTCGGCTGATTATTTTTTAGGTGGACGTGATGCCACATGGCTCGCCATAGGTGCATCCATATTTGCATCCAACATCGGTTCGGAACACTTAATCGGATTAGCCGGTGCCGGTGCTTCCAGCGGTATGGCGATGGCACATTGGGAAATACAAGGATGGATGATTCTTATCCTCGGTTGGGTATTCGTTCCATTCTATTCGCGAAGCATGGTATACACAATGCCCGAATTCCTGGAACGCCGCTATAACCCGCAGTCACGTACGATATTGTCCGTCATTTCATTAATCAGCTATGTACTGACAAAGGTGGCGGTAACCGTTTATGCCGGTGGACTGGTGTTCCAGCAAGTGTTCGGCATTGATACCCTTTGGGGAATCGATTTCTTCTGGATTGCCGCTATCGGGCTGGTTGTGTTGACCGCACTATACACCATCTTCGGTGGCATGAAGTCCGTACTCTACACATCAGTGCTTCAAACCCCTATTCTACTGTTGGGTTCACTGATTATCTTGGTCCTTGGTTTTAAAGAACTGGGAGGCTGGGACGAAATGATGAGAATCTGCGGTGCAGTTACAGTAAACGATTACGGGAATACGATGACCGAACTGATTCGCAGCAACAATGACCCGAACTTCCCCTGGCTGGGTGCACTGATAGGTTCTGCAATCATCGGCTTCTGGTATTGGTGTACAGACCAGTTCATCGTGCAGCGTGTGCTTTCCGGAAAGAATGAGAGAGAAGCACGCCGCGGTACTATCTTCGGCGCTTACCTGAAGCTGTTACCAGTATTCTTGTTCCTGATTCCGGGTATGATTGCTTTCGCCCTGCATCAGAAGTACATCGGTGCAGGTGGCGAAGGGTTCCTCCCCATGCTGGCCAACGGAAATGCCAATGCAGACGCCGCTTTCCCGACCTTGGTGGCCAAGCTGCTTCCTGCCGGAGTAAAAGGCTTGGTCGTTTGCGGTATTCTCGCTGCCTTGATGAGTTCACTCGCTTCTTTGTTCAACTCGTCAGCCATGCTTTTCACCATCGACTTCTACAAGCGCTTCAAGCCGAGTACTTCCGAGAAGAAGCTGGTGGGCATCGGTCAGATGGCAACCGTCGTTATCGTAATACTTGGCATTCTATGGATTCCAATCATGCGTAGCGTAGGTGATGTGCTCTATACTTATCTGCAAGACGTACAATCCGTGTTGGCACCGGGCATTGCCGCAGCCTTCCTCTTAGGTATCTGTTGGAAGCGCACATCTGCACAAGGCGGCATGTGGGGACTGATTGCCGGAATGATTATCGGCTTGACCCGTCTTGGAGCGAAGATATACTACAGTAATGTCGAAAGTGTGACAGGCGGCATATTCAAATATCTGTTCTATGACATGAACTGGCTGTTCTTCTGCGGATGGATGTTCCTGTTCTGCATAGTGACAGTCATTGTAGTCAGCATGTTGACTGCCGCCCCAAGTGCAGAGAAAATTCAAGGCCTGGTATTCGGGACATCAACTCCTGAACAGAAAGCGACTACACGTGCCAGCTGGAATAAATGGGACATAATTCACACCCTTATTATCCTGGGCATTACTGCTGCCTTCTATTGGTATTTCTGGTAAATCGCGGTATGCCGCTAAGATTTACAATCCATGCGGCATCCCCCTTAAACTATAAAAATTAAGATATGAATAATTACTACAGTTCAAATCCGAAACTCTATGTAGGCATCGACTGTATCATCTTCGGTTTCAACGAGGGTGAATTAAACCTGCTGCTACTGAAAAGGAACTTCGAGCCGGCAATGGGCGAATGGTCGTTGATGGGTGGATTCGTGCAGGAAAGCGAAAGCGTGGATGACGCAGCCAAACGGGTTCTTAATGAACTGACCGGACTGAAAGATGTATATATGGAACAAGTCGGCGCTTTTGGAGCCATAGACCGCGATCCGGGAGAACGCGTAGTCTCCATCGCTTACTATGCACTCATCAACATCAACGAATACGACAAGGAGTTGGTACAGCAGCACAATGCTTTTTGGGTAAATATCAATGAACTGCCGGCGCTAATCTTCGACCATCCGCAAATGGTGGAACAGGCCCGGAAATTGATGCAACAAAAAGCATCCACCGAACCAATCGGCTTTAACCTGCTACCCAAGCTGTTTACGCTGTCACAACTGCAAAGTTTGTATGAAGCCATATATGGTGAACCCATTGACAAACGGAACTTCCGCAAGCGCATAGCAGAAATGGATTATATCGAGAAAACGGACAAGATTGATAAAACAGCCTCCAAACGGGGAGCTGCCTTATATCAGTTTAACGAGAAGGCATACCGCAAAGCTCCGAAATTCAAGCTTTGAAAAGCCTAATAATCAAAACAATTGTAATTAGTAATCAAAAACAATATGCTGGAAGCACTGAAAGACAAAGTATTCCATGCCAACCTTGAACTGGTGAAGCACGGATTGGTCATCTTCACTTGGGGCAACGTATCGGGCATCGACCGCAAGTCGGGTCTGGTAGTCATCAAACCCAGCGGAGTGAGTTATGATGAAATGAAAGCAGAAGACATGGTGGTGGTAGACCTTGAAGGAAAAGTGGTTGAGGGGAAATTAAACCCCTCCTCGGACACTCCTACCCATGTCGTCCTCTACAAAGCATTCCCCGAAATCGGCGGAGTGGTACATACACATTCCACCTACGCCACAGCATGGGCACAAGCTGGATGCGACCTGCCCAATATCGGGACTACGCATGCCGATTATTTCCACGATGCCATTCCCTGCACGGCAGACATGACAGCCGAGGAAGTGGGTGGTGCCTATGAATTGGAAACGGGCAATGTCATCGTCAAACGGTTTGAAGGATTGAATCCGGTACATACTCCCGGAGTGCTGGTAAAGAACCACGGTCCCTTTTCCTGGGGAAAAGATGCAGATGATGCCGTACATAACGCCGTAGTCATGGAACAAGTGGCAAAGATGGCAAGCATAGCCTACACCATCAATCCCAACCTGACCATGAATCCGTTGCTGATAGAAAAGCACTTCAACCGCAAGCATGGGCCGAATGCATACTATGGGCAAAAGAAATAACAAGTATTCAATAGAACAACAATCATTAAAAACAATAAGTAAGATGAACGCATTTGATCAATATGAAGTATGGTTCGTAACTGGAGCACAGCTCTTGTACGGAGGTGACGCAGTCGTAGCAGTAGATGCACACAGCAATGAAATGGTAAAAGGACTGAATGAGTCCGGCAAGTTGCCTGTAAAGGTGGTATACAAAGGAACTGTCAACTCATCCAAAGAAGTTACGGCAGCTTTCAAAGCAGCAAACAATGACGAGAAATGCATCGGAGTCATCACTTGGATGCACACTTTCTCTCCTGCCAAGATGTGGATTCACGGGCTTCAAGAGCTGAAGAAACCCTTGTTGCACTTCCACACCCAATTCAACAAGGAAATTCCTTGGGAAACAATGGATATGGACTTCATGAACCTGAACCAATCGGCTCATGGTGACCGTGAATTCGGCCACATCGTTACCCGTATGCGCAAGAACCGCAAAGTGGTAGTAGGGCACTGGCAAGACGAAAAAGCGCAAAAACAAATAGCCGAATGGATGCGCGTGGCTGCCGCGTGGGCCGATGCACAAGACATGCTCATCATCCGCTTTGGCGACCAGATGAACAATGTAGCAGTGACAGACGGTGACAAGGTCAGCGCAGAACAAGTGCTGGGCTATCATGTGGACTACTACCCCATCAACGACGTGATGACATACTACAATGCGGTTGCAGACGAAGATGTGAAAGCTCTTGTAGCCGAATACTTCAAGCTCTACGACCACGATGCCGCCCTCGAACAGGAAGGTACGGAAGCCTATACCAAAGTATGGAACTCCGCTAAAGCAGAGATCGCCATCCGCCGTGTACTGAAGGACACCGGTGCCAAAGGATTTACTACCAACTTCAATGATTTGGGCGACTTCGACCAAATCCCCGGACTGGCTTCCCAACGCCTGATGGCAGAAGGTTACGGTTTCGGTGCCGAAGGTGACTGGAAAACAGCCGCACTCTACCGCACCACTTGGTTCATGAGTCAAGGAATGCCCAATGGATGCTCTTTCCTCGAAGACTATACCTTGAATTTCGACGGAGAAAAGAGTGCCATCCTGCAAGCCCACATGCTGGAAGTTTGTCCGCTGATTGCCGAGCAAAAGCCGAAGCTCGAAGTGCACCGCCTAAGCATCGGCATCGACAGCGAAACAGCCCGCCTGGTATTCACCAGCAAGCAAGGTAAAGGTGTAGCTGCCACCATTGTCGATCTTGGCAACCGTTTCCGCCTCATCGTGAACAAGGTAGAATGCATCAAGAGTAAACCGCTGCCGAAGCTTCCCGTTGCCAGTGCACTGTGGATTCCGATGCCCAACCTCGAAATTGGCGCTGCAGCATGGATCTTGGCCGGTGGAACCCACCATACCAGTTTCTCTTACGACCTGACGGCAGAGTATTGGGAAGATTTTGCCGAAATGGCAGGCATCGAAATGGTAGTCATCGATGAAAACACCACCATCAGCGAGTTCAAGAAAGAACTGCGCATGAATGAAGTATACTACTTGCTGAACAAGGCACTTTGCTGATAACCATCACGAATTACTAATTACCAATTACCTTCGTGGCATGCGTAATTAGTAATTCGTAGTTTATAAATGATACTATAAACCCGTAATTTGTAATTAATACCATGAAATCAGATGCAAAATCAACCATAGAAACCGGTAAAGCCATTCTGGGTATAGAACTTGGTTCCACACGAATAAAAGCAGTTCTGATTGACCAAGAGAACAAGCCGATTGCCCAAGGCAGTCATACTTGGGAAAATCAACTGGTCGATGGACTTTGGACATATAGCGTTGAAGCTATATGGTACGGACTTCAGGATTGCTACGCCGATCTTCGTTCGAATGTAAAGAATCTCTATGGTATAGAGATAGAAACATTAGCTGCAATCGGTGTCAGTGCCATGATGCACGGTTATATGGCATTCGATGAGAAAGAAGAAATTCTTGTGCCGTTCCGTACATGGAGAAACACGAATACAAGTCAGGCAGCAGCAGCCCTATCAGAGCTATTTGTCTACAATATACCGCTGAGATGGAGTATATCCCACTTGTATCAGGCCATTCTGGATAATGAAGAGCATGTCAAGGAGATTGATTATCTGACCACTCTTGCCGGCTTTGTCCATTGGCAGATAACAGGCCAGAAGGTATTGGGCATAGGCGATGCCTCAGGCATGCTCCCCATAGACCCGGACACCAAGAACTATTCGGCCGAGATGATAGCCAAATTCGACAACCTGATTGCTCCGAAAGGATACAACTGGAGATTGCACGATATTTTGCCAAAGGTATTGCCTGCAGGCGAGAACGCCGGTTACCTTACACCGGAAGGGGCCCAAAAGCTTGATGTTTCAGGCCATTTAAAAGCCGGAATACCTGTCTGTCCGCCGGAAGGAGATGCCGGTACCGGCATGGTTGCGACCAATGCTGTCAGACAGCGCACCGGAAACGTCTCGGCAGGTACATCCTCATTCTCCATGATTGTATTGGAGAAAGAGTTGTCAAAGCCCTACGAAATGATTGATATGGTAACGACTCCGGACGGAAGTCTCGTAGCCATGGTACATTGCAACAACTGTACCTCCGACCTCAATGCATGGGTCAACTTGTTCAAAGAATACCAAGAACTTATGGGCATACCCGTAGATATGGATGAAATATACGGAAAGCTCTATAACCATGCACTTACGGGCGAGGCAGATTGCGGAGGCCTTGTTTCATACAACTACTTCTCGGGCGAACCGATTACGGGATTTGCAGAAGGAAGGCCGTTGTTTGTACGTTCGACAAACGACCGGTTCAATCTTGCCAACTTCATGCGTGCCCACTTGTACGCTGCAGTCGGAGTACTCAAGCTCGGTAATGACATCCTTTTCAAAGAAGAAAAAATCAAAGTTGACAGAATCACGGGACACGGGGGACTGTTCAAGACAAAAGGTGTAGGCCAAAGAATACTTGCAGCAGCCATCAATTCACCTATCTCCGTCATGGAAACAGCCGGTGAAGGCGGCGCTTGGGGCATTGCCCTACTCGGCTCTTACCTCGTGAACAATGAAAAGAAACAGTCTCTTGCCGAATTTCTGGATGAGCATGTGTTTGCCGGTGATGCCGGTATCGAGGTATCGCCAACGGCTGAGGATGTATCCGGCTTCAACGCCTACATCGAAAACTACAAGACCGGTCTGCCCATTGAGGAGGCGGCTGTAAAATTCAAGAAGTAAGAAGCTGTTCGGAAAACTGCATGCAAGGGCGAAGAGCAGAAAAGCAATGGCATTTATAGTGCTATGCCCAAAGCTCTATCTGCCCAAGTGCTGCAGTTCTTTCCATCCATATTCTTTGTTTGTCAGTTGTTCATAGGAGTGAGCCGCTTTGTTCACTATAACGAGCCGCTTTGTTCATAACAGTAAACAAAGCTGTTCATTGCAGTGAGCCGCTGACAAACATTAACCTCTGGCAGCACAAACATGTGGGGTGAACACTTCCTATATGTGCAGTTTACACTTCACATACACTTACTTTTTCCAAACGATCCCTTTATTATCCACTTTTTTAAACGTTATCCAACATGAAAAACAAACTTTTCATCAGTGGTATCTTCCTGGCAGCCACGCTTTCTACAGCGGCACAGAAGAGCGCAACCATTACTTTACAATCAGACCAAAGCGAACGAATCATTCCCAAAGAAATCTACGGACAGTTTGCCGAACATCTGGGCACTTGTATCTACGGCGGGCTTTGGGTCGGCGAAAACTCCGACATTCCCAATATCAACGGTTACCGTACCGATGTATTCAATGCCTTGAAAGAACTGCAAGTACCCGTCCTCCGTTGGCCGGGCGGCTGTTTTGCCGACGAGTATCACTGGATGGACGGCATCGGCCCAAAAGAAAACCGCCCAAAAATGGTGAACAACAACTGGGGAGGCACCATTGAAGACAACAGTTTCGGAACCCATGAGTTCCTCAACCTCTGCGAAATGCTGGGCTGCGAGCCTTACATCAGCGGGAACGTAGGTAGCGGCACCGTAGAAGAACTTGCCAAATGGGTGGAATACATGACTTCCGAAGGAGACTCTCCGATGGCACGCCTGCGCCGTCAGAATGGCCGTGACCATGCTTGGAAAGTAAAATACCTCGGTGTAGGTAACGAAAGCTGGGGATGCGGCGGAAGCATGCGCCCCGAATACTATGCCGACCTTTATCGCCGTTACTCCACATACTGCCGCAACTACGACGGCAACGGCCTCTTCAAGATAGCCAGTGGCGCCAGCGATTACGACTATAATTGGACCAAAGTACTGATGGACCGCGTAGGTGGTCGTATGCACGGCCTTTCCCTCCACTACTATACCGTCAGCGGATGGAGTGGCAGTAAAGGTGCCGCCACCAAATTCAGCAAAGACGACTATTACTGGACACTTGGCAAATGCCGTGAGATAGAAGATGTCATCAAGAAACATTGTGCCATCATGGATGAATACGACCCAAAGAAGAACGTAGCTCTTATGCTCGACGAATGGGGAACTTGGTGGGACACCGAACCGGGTACCAATCCCGGACATTTGTTCCAACAGAACACACTGCGCGATGCTTTCGTCGCCTCCCTCAGTTTCGACATATTCCATAAGTATACCGACCGCCTGAAAATGGCAAACATCGCCCAAGTCGTCAACGTGTTGCAGTCCATGATTCTGACCAGCGGAAAAAACATGGTGCTCACTCCTACTTATTATGTATTCAAGATGTACAATGTACACCAGGATGCCACCTACATTCCTCTCGAATTGAACTGTGACGTCATGGCTGTGCGTGATAACCGCAAAGTGCCTCTAATCAGCGCCACCGCCTCTAAAGGGAAAAACGGTAAGATACATATCTCAATGTCCAATATCGATGCAGACAATGCACAGGAAGTAACCATCAACCTGCCCGGCATAGAAGCCAAGAAAGCGGTCGGTGAAATCCTGACATCTGCCAACCTGACGGACTACAACTCTTTTGAAAATCCTAATAATGTAAAACCGGCTCCCTTCAAAGAAGTAAAAATCAATAAAGGTACACTTAAGATCAAACTACCTGCCAAGTCAATCGTTACTATTGAGTTACAGTAAAACGCTGCTGTGCCACACAAAATCAGCTAAATACGTTTAGTTCCATTTTAGCAGCAGAAAGGCAGCTATACTGAGAAAAAAGGCACTCTCCGAGTGTTGTGATTTACGCATAAAGAGTTATCTTTGCCCTTGAAAAACCTACAAGAACAAAAATAACCCATTGATAATATTCAAAATTAATTATATTCAATATGAACGACAACAAACTTATGAACCGTGCAGCGGACAATATCCGTATCCTTGCTGCATCCATGGTTGAGAAAGCGAATTCCGGACATCCCGGTGGCGCTATGGGTGGTGCCGACTTTGTAAACGTACTCTTCTCTGAGTTTTTAGTATATGATCCTGAGAACCCGGCATGGGAAGGCCGCGACCGTTTCTTCCTCGACCCGGGACACATGTCACCGATGCTTTATTCTACATTGGCTCTGACCGGCAAGTTCACACTGGACGAACTGAAAGAGTTCCGCCAATGGGGAAGCCCCACTCCGGGACATCCCGAACGTGACATCATGCGCGGTATTGAAAACACTTCCGGTCCATTGGGGCAAGGCCATACCTTTGCTGTCGGTGCAGCCATCGCAGCCAAGTTCATGAAAGCCCGTTTCGAAGAAGTCATGCCGCAGACTATCTATGCCTACATCTCGGACGGTGGCATCCAGGAAGAAATTTCCCAAGGCGCAGGCCGTATCGCCGGAGCACTGGGACTGGACAACCTCATCATGTTCTACGATGCCAACGACATCCAGCTTTCCACCGAAACAAAGGATGTAACGATTGAAGACACCGCCAAGAAATACGAAGCCTGGGGCTGGAAAGTCATTAAAATCAACGGTAACGATCCTGATGCCATCCGCGGTGCATTGAACGAAGCCAAAGCAGAAGACGAACGTCCGACACTGATTATCGGCCATACTGTAATGGGCAAGGGTGCCCGCAAGGCAGACGGCAGCAGTTATGAAGCCAATTGTGCCACTCACGGTGCTCCTCTGGGCGGTGACGCTTATGTAAACACCATCAAGAATCTGGGCGGTGACCCGACCAATCCGTTCGTCATCTTCCCCGAAGTGGCTGAGCTATATGCCAAACGTGCAGCCGAACTGAAAGGAATCATGGCCGAAAAATATGCTGCCAAAGCCGCATGGGCAAAGGCCAATCCGGAAAAGGCAGCCAAACTGGAAATGTTCTTCTCCGGCAAGGCTCCCGAAGTGAATTGGGCCGCCATCGAACAGAAAGCAGGCGTTGCCACCCGTGCAGCATCCGCTACCGTGCTCGGTGCCCTCGCCACCCAGGTAGAAAATATGATTGTTGCTTCTGCCGACCTTTCCAATTCCGACAAGACGGACGGCTTCCTGAAGAAGACACACGCTTTCAAGAAAGGTGACTTCAGCGGCGCATTCTTCCAAGCAGGCGTTGCCGAGCTGACCATGGCTTGCTGCTGCATCGGTATGGCACTGCACGGCGGTGTAATCCCCGCTTGCGGAACATTCTTCGTATTCTCCGACTACATGAAACCTGCCGTACGTATGGCTGCACTGATGGAAGTTCCCGTGAAGTTCATCTGGACACACGATGCCTTCCGTGTAGGTGAAGACGGTCCTACCCACGAACCGGTAGAACAGGAAGCTCAAATCCGCCTGATGGAAAAGCTGAAGAACCACAAGGGGCACAATTCCATGTTGGTGCTCCGTCCGGCAGATGCAGAAGAAACCACTGTCGCTTGGAAACTGGCTATGGAAAATACCACTACTCCGACCGGTTTGATTTTCTCCCGCCAGAACATCGCTAACCTGCCTGCAGGAAACGATTACACACAAGCTGCCAAAGGCGCCTATATCGTAGCCGGCTCCGATGAAAACCCGGATGTAATTCTCGTCGCTTCAGGTTCGGAAGTTGCCACGCTGGTAGCCGGTACTGAATTGCTGCGCAAGGATGGCATCAAAGTACGTATTGTGTCTGTTCCGTCCGAAGGTTTGTTCCGCAGCCAGGCTCCTGGATATCAAGAAAGCATTATCCCATGCTGTGCCAAGGTATTCGGTCTGACAGCCGGTCTGCCCGTCACACTGCAAGGTCTGGTAGGTCCCCGCGGTAAAGTATGGGGGCTGGAATCATTCGGCTTCTCGGCACCTTATAAAGTGCTGGACGAAAAGCTCGGTTTCACCGCTGAAAACGTTTACAAGCAAGTAAAAGCAATGTTATAATCATTATTCGATGTGCTGATGCACTGATTGCCTGCGTCCTATAAGCCGCAGGCAACAGTACATCGGCACATTGGCATATTAACTGACCATCATGAAAACAATAGGAATTTGTTCAGACCATGCAGGGTTCGAACTGAAAGAGTACGTCCGTGGCTGGTTGGAAGCCAAAGGATGGGCTTACAAAGATTTCGGAACCTACTCTACTGAAAGCTGCGATTATCCCGACTTTGCACATCCGCTGGCACTGGCTGTTGAAGCCGGAGAGTGTTATCCGGGGATTGCCATTTGCGGAAGCGGTGAAGGTATCAGCATAACGTTGAACAAACATCAGGGTATTCGCGCAGCACTCTGTTGGACGGCAGAAATAGCCCGTCTGGCACGCCAGCACAACGATGCCAACGTGCTCGTCATGCCGGGACGTTTCATCAGTACCGAAGAAGCCGACATGATTATGAAGGTATTCTTCAGTACATCATTCGAAGGCGGACGCCATCAACGGAGAGTGGACAAGATACCGGTACACCCTGCCTGACGGCAAGCGGAGCATCCCTACTATCAGAGAAATCCCGTTTTGGACTTTACAGTACAGAATCGAGGACGTGTCAAAACTAAAACTCACTATCATTTTGCTCTGTCACTCAGAACGAAACGAAGAACCTACTCTCTTTGTAAGTAGGAGAAAAGAAGCTTCACTACGTTCTGCACGACACAATGAGATGCCAGCCGGAGTTTTGACACGTCCTCGATTCTTCATTTATAAAAGTACCTCCACTCCAAAATCAAATAGCCACCGTTCAAATCCGGCACCAATACAGTAGACGGATGCCCCTGCAAATTCGGGAAAATAGGGAAATGACATAAAAGGTGAGAAAGACGTTGTGTCCGGAAATCTCTATTTAAGCAGCAAAGTCGTAAAGCAGTAAAGCCGTATTTTTAATAATCCACGGCCAAAACCATGACATTCTGATAGAATCATGAGAAAAAATTAGCCTTTTATTTGCCCTTTTTCTTATTTTTCACAGTGAAGATGCTCATTGTCTTCAAATAAAAACTATCTTTGTAGTTCGATAACCCGGATATTTTTCAGATATGGAACAATTGAATACCATAAAAGAGCTTATCAACCAGGGAAATGTGGGGCAAGCCATCCGACAGCTTGACGAAATCCTGCAAACAGACTTTCCCGGCAAAGATGAAGCTTACTACTTGCGGGGAAATGCCTACCGAAAACAAGGCAACTGGCAACAAGCACTGAACAACTATCAGTATGCCATTGACCTGAACCCCGAAAGCCCGGCGCAACATGCCCATCAAATGGCTATGGACATCCTGAACTTCTACAACAAGGATATGTACAATCAATAAAATAAAGAACGTAAATTATGGCAAAAATCAAAGGAGCAATCGTAGTAGACACCGAACGTTGCAAAGGCTGCAACCTATGTGTGGTAGCGTGTCCGCTCAATGTAATAGCCCTCACCAAAGAGGTGAATGTGAAAGGGTATAACTATGCCCACCAGATATTGGAAGATACCTGCAACGGCTGCGCCTCGTGCGCCACAGTATGTCCGGACGGATGTATCTCAGTATATAAAATGAAAGTAGAATAAATCTGTAAATCAGTAGAATATGGCAGAAGAAGTTGTATTAATGAAAGGAAACGAAGCCATCGCCCACGCAGCTATCCGTTGCGGAGCGGACGGATACTTCGGTTATCCTATTACTCCCCAATCGGAAGTGTTGGAAACGCTTGCCGAACTGAAACCGTGGGAAACAACCGGCATGGTAGTACTCCAGGCGGAAAGTGAAGTGGCAGCTATCAATATGGTATATGGAGGTGCAGGTAGCGGAAAGAAGGTAATGACCTCCTCTTCAAGTCCGGGTGTGAGCTTGAAACAAGAAGGAATCTCTTATTTGGCCGGTGCCGAACTTCCTTGTCTGATTGTGAATGTAATGCGTGGCGGTCCCGGATTGGGAACTATCCAACCTAGCCAGGCTGACTACTTCCAGACAGTAAAAGGTGGTGGTCATGGAGACTACAAACTGATTGCCCTCGCTCCGGCATCCGTACAGGAAATGGCGGATTTCGTAGCATTAGGATTCGAACTGGCTTTCAAATACCGTAATCCGGCTATTATCCTTGCCGACGGTGTGATCGGTCAGATGATGGCACAAAAGCCACGCCGCACGGAAGCAGAAGTAATTGAACAATGTCCATGGGCTGCTACCGGAAAAGCAAAAGACCGCAAACCGAATATTATCACTTCCCTTGAATTGAAACCGGAAGCCATGGAAATCAACAACCTCCGTTTTCAAGCTAAATATCGTGAAATTGAAGAAAATGAAGTACGCTTCGAAGAGATCAACTGCGAAGATGCAGAG
>CAJJYX010000079.1 GCA_905197435.1 uncultured Bacteroides sp. | reverse complement strand
TGGCCCATGGGACGTGTACTGATGTCTTATTTTGCCTCCAAATATGTACGCTTCATCACCGGGCTGCCCATCCACGACACTACAGCCGGATTCGTATGTTACCGGCGCCGGGTATTGGAAACCATCAATCTGGACGGTATCCGCTTCAAGGGATACGCCTTCCAGATAGAGATGAAGTTCACTGCCTACAAATGCGGCTTCAAAGTAAAGGAAGTACCCGTCATCTTCATCAACCGCGAGCTGGGTGTCTCCAAAATGAACAGCAGTATCTTCGGTGAAGCTGTATTCGGGGTAATCCGGTTGAAATGGAACAGCTTGTTTCATAAATATCCAACCGCATAGAGGCCATAAAAAGCGATGAGGCGCTAAGGTTTGACCATAATATTAAAAAGGTATGAAAAGAACATTGATACATAACGCTACTATTGTCAACGAAGGACAATCAGTGAAAGGTTCCGTAGTGATAGAAGACGGGCGCATTGCAGAGGTGCTGACCAACTGGAAACCTCTCTCCGCCCCTTGCGACGAAACCATAGATGCCACCGGATGCTACCTGCTGCCGGGTATCATCGACGACCATGTACATTTTCGCGATCCCGGACTGACCCACAAGGCGGATATACTCACGGAAAGCCGTGCGGCTGCCGCAGGGGGCGTGACCTCCATCATGGACATGCCCAATACAAACCCGCCGACCACTACACTGGATGCCCTGAATGCCAAACTGGATTTGCTGAACGAGAAGTGTATCGTAAATCATTCCTGCTATTTCGGCGCGACAAATGACAATTACAACGAATTCGGCAAACTGGACAAACACCGTGTCTGCGGCATCAAGCTATTCATGGGTTCCAGCACCGGAAATATGTTGGTAGACAAGATGAACAGCCTGCTGAATATCTTCAACGGCACCGACATGCTGATTGCCGCCCACTGCGAAGATCAGGAAACCATCAAAAGAAATCTTGCCAAATATAAGGAAATGTTTGCCGGAGAGAATGACATCCCCATAGGCAAGCATCCCTACATACGCTCTTCGGCGGCATGCTATGCATCCTCTGAGCTGGCAGTCAGGCTGGCAAGAAATGCAGGTGCACGGTTGCATATCCTGCATGTTTCCACAGCCAAGGAACTGAAACTGTTCAATGACTATTCAATCTCCGAGAAACATATCACCGCCGAAGCATGCATCGCCCATCTCCTTTTCACCCTCAGTGACTACCGTACGTCGGGTGCACGCATCAAATGCAACCCCGCCGTCAAGAAACAGGCCGACCGGGATGCCCTGCGTGCTGCCGTCAACTCCGGTCTGATAGACGTAATAGCCACCGACCATGCACCCCATCTGCTTTCCGAAAAAGAAGGAGGCGCCTTGAAAGCCATGTCCGGCATGCCAATGATACAGTTCTCACTCGTCAGCATGCTGCAACTGGTGGATGAAGGGGTATTCACACTCGAGACCATCGTTGAAAAGATGTGCCACGCTACCGCACAAATCTACCGAATCAATGAGCGCGGATATATCCGTGAAGGCTACCGGGCAGACCTCGTGTTGGTACGTCCCGACACTCCATGGGAAGTGACAGCCGACAAGATTCTGAGCAAATGCGGTTGGAGCCCGTTGGAAGGACACACCTTCAACTGGAAAGTGGAAAAGACTTTTGCCAATGGCCATCCCGTTTATAGCGACGGGACGGTAGACGACTCTTATCGTGGCGAAGAATTAAGATTCGGGGAATAGGAATCCGGAGGCTGATGACCGGTAAGAATATTATGGAGAGAACAATGCTTGCACAAGCACACGAGTTGCTTTCATATCGGATTCATGAAGTAAGCCCCTACATCAATTGGATTTACTTCTTTCATGCATGGGGGTTCCAACCCCGTTTTGCAGCCATTGCCAACATTCATGGGTGCGACTCCTGCCGTGCACTCTGGCTGGCATCCTTTCCCGAGGAAGAGCGTACCAAGGCTTCCGAAGCCATGCAGCTCTTCAAGGAGGCCAACAGAATGCTCAACCAATTGGACGAAAGCACCACCATCCGCTGCATCTTCAGGCTTTGCCAAGCCTATGCAGACGGCGACAACCTATTGATAGAAGGAACAACCTTCCCTTTGCTCCGCCAGCAGACGCCACAGCCCGATGGCAGCCTGTACCTCTGCCTGAGCGATTTTGTACGTCCGCTCTCTTCGGGTACACCTGACATCGTAGGAGTTTTTGCCTCCACCATCAGTGAAGATGCCGAAGAGACTTACAAGAGTGACCCCTACAAGCATCTCCTTGTTCAGACACTGAACGACCGTCTTGCAGAAGCCGCCACAGAAAAGATGCATGAATATGTCCGCAAAGAGGCTTGGGGATATGCCCCCGACGAGTCTTTGTCCATCCCCGACCTACTGGTTGAGAAGTACCAAGGCATCCGTCCTGCCGTAGGATATCCTTCCCTGCCCGACCAGTCCGTCAACTTCCTGCTGGACAAGCTGCTCGGTATGGAGCAAATAGGCATTACGCTGACGGAGAATGGAGCCATGCATCCACACTCCTCCGTCTGTGGCATGATGCTGGCACATCCCGCATCCCGCTACTTTGCAGTGGGCAAGATTGGAGAGGACCAATTGGAAGACTACGCCCGTCGTCGCGGGATGCCGGTCAAAGACATGCGGAAATTCCTGGCAGCAAACCTGCCTAAATAAATATTATTCTTTTGAACTGTGATTTATCGCCCTTCTCCGCGACTAACAGTGCAAAAGAAACTCGAAAGAAGCAAGAAGATGGAAAATGCAGAACAAGAGTTTGTATCCGTGATACGGGAGTATGAGCGCGTGATATACAAAGTGTGCTATCTGTACACCACGCCCAACGCTACCCTCAACGACTTGTATCAGGAAGTAGTGCTCAACTTATGGAAAGCATTTCCAAAGTTCCGCCGGGAGTGCAAGATTTCAACATGGATTTACCGCATTGCACTGAATACATGCATCAGCTTTATCCGGAAAGAAAAGAACATCCCCGAAATCGTATCCCTTACCCAGGAGGCCGACCGGACCGAAGAAACTGACGAGACACAAGCCATGCTACGACAGCTCTACCGGATGATCAACAGGCTGGGACAATTGGAAAAATCCATCATCCTGCTCTATCTGGAAGAGAAAAGCTACGAAGAAATTGCCGAAATCACCGGGCTGACCTTGACAAATGTCGCCACCAAACTCAGCCGTATCAAAGACAAACTGAAAAAAATGAATAAGGAGGAATAAATATATGGAACTGGATGAACTGAAGAAATCATGGAACGCACTGAATGAACAGTTGCAGAAAGAACCAATTGCTGATGAAAAGCAAATTACGAAACTGATTGCCGGTTACAAAGCCAATACCCGCAAAAGCTTGGGACGCCTCGTGGTCATACAGCGCTTCTCCATCGGAATGGGAGCGGTAGGCCTGGCCGTCCTTCTTCTTATATGGTTGTTACTGCCCACTTTCGGTTTCAATGAACAACTGCAAGGCAAAATTGTTGTCTTTCTCGGATTCATTGTCGTCAGCATCATCGCAGGCATGTGGTGGGACTGGAAGACATACCGCTGGAACAAGAATACACATATTGATGAAATGAGCGTTGCCGAAGTCAGCCGCCGCATGGCCATCTTCCGTCAATGGACCAAATATGAGGTTATGGGTATCTCCATTTGGATCATCCTTTTCAATATCCTCAACTATTGGGTGATGGAATATCATCTGGCGCCTGCCGGCGTACAAGTCATGTTGATTACTCTCTTTGTCTTATTTGATGTACTGATCATCTATATTCTCTACAAAAAGGTGATTTACAAACATCTGGACAATATTAAAAAGAATATTGAAGAATTAAAAGATATATGCACCGAATAACTGTAATTTTCATCCTTTTCCTTCTCATCCCCGACCTTTACATTTACTTGGTTTATGTGGTTAGAAAAACCAGGAAGGTAGTTTTGCGCAGCCTTTATTGGCTTCCCACCTTGCTATTAGCGGCAGGCTATGTTTACTTCATGTTCCTTACGGGCGACAATGCGATGTCAAACCATACGCAAGCCATAGGCAGGCTGGCAATAACCATCATGCTACTTGTCCTTCCCAAAACCATATTCATGCTTTGCTCGCTGACGGGAGTAGTGGTTCACTTCATCATACGTCGTTGTCCCCGCAGCCCGTTCACCGCCATAGGACTGGTTCTGGCTGCCGTCAGTTTCTTCAATATCCTTTACGGAACCTTGGCAGGCATAACCCGTTTCGATATAAAAGAAGTGGAATACCGCTCTGCCGACATTCCGGAAGGCTTCGACGGTTACCGCATTATCCAAATATCAGACATACATATCGGCAGTTGGCAAGGCAGTCCGGAACCCATCAAACGGCTGGTCGATATGGTCAACGGACAGAAGCCGGACCTGATTGTCTTCACCGGTGACCTTGTAAACCAGCAAAGCCACGAAGTGGACGGTTTCCAAGAGATACTTTCCCAACTGCACGCACCGGACGGAGTGTACTCCATCCTCGGCAACCATGACTATGGAGCCTATTATAAGTGGCAAAGCCCCGAAGCAGAAAGAGCCAATCTGGACTATTTAATCCAGCAGCAGAAAGCAATGGGATGGAAACTGTTGAAAAATGAACATGACATCCTCCATCATAAAGGCGACAGCATAGCTCTTATCGGTGTGGAAAACGACGGTGAGCCCCCTTTCTCCCAATTCGCCGACTTGTCACAAGCCATGCAAGGCACGGAAGGTATGTTCCAGATATTGCTCAGCCATAATCCTACCCATTGGAGACGCGAGGTGCTGCCCCAATCGAATATTCCACTGATGCTTGCCGGCCACACCCACGCCATGCAAGGCATTTTGTTCGGGCACTCCCTTGCCGAACTCATCTATCCCGAGTGGAGGGGAATGTACTACGACGGCAAGAGAGCTTTGTATGTAAATATTGGCATCGGCTATGTAGGACTGCCCTTCCGATTCGGGGCATGGCCGGAAATTACAGTACTAAAATTAGTAAGAGAGAAAGAGTGACAAAATAAGAAAAAAGTATATCTTTGTAGCAACAAAAAATCCAACACCTATGAAGATACTATACAATATTTATCAGGTATGCTTTGCGCTGCCCCTTTTATTGGTACTGACTATCCTTACAGCATTGGTCACCATTATCGGTTCACTAATAGGTGGTGCACATTTCTGGGGTTACTATCCCGGCAAAATCTGGTCACAGCTCATCTGCTATATCCTGCTCATTCCGGTCGAGGTGCATGGACGGGAGAAAATACATAAACGTACCTCTTACGTGTTTGTACCCAATCACCAAGGTTCCTTTGATATATTCCTGATATACGGATTCCTGGGACGAAACTTCAAATGGATGATGAAGAAAAGCCTGCGGAAAATCCCGTTTGTAGGCAAAGCATGCGAAAGTGCAGGACACATCTTCGTCGACCGTTCCAGCCCCAGAAAGGTGCTCGCCACCATGCGGCAGGCAGAATCATCTTTGAAAGACGGCGTATCTCTGGTAGTATTCCCCGAAGGGGCGCGTACTTTCACGGGACACATGGGTTATTTCAAGAGAGGGGCTTTCCAGCTGGCAGATGAATTGCAACTGGAAGTGGTGCCCGTCACAATAGACGGTTCGTTCGAGATTCTTCCGCGTACCGGAAAGTGGATACACCGCCATCGTATGATATTGACCATCCATAATCCTATTCCTCCCAAGGGGAAAGGGACAGAAAACATCAAGGCCACCATGAGCGAAGCTTATGTGGCAGTGGAGAGTGCGCTGCCGGAAAAGTACAAAGGGATGGTGAGGAACGAAGACCAGGATTAACGGTTGTTCTGCTGCAGACGCTTCTGCTCTTCAATCAACTGCATGTTCTCTTTTGCTTTTGTAAGAAAATCCTTTACCAATCTATTTTCTTTGAAAGACGAGGGGGCAATTCTCATAATATCCTCAACCTGCGGAGTCATCACCGGATAGGGCAACGTGCTGCACATCATCATAAACACGCTTGGCCCCAGCACATTCTCGAAATTATCGACAATGAACTGCCGGACATAATCGTTCATCTCCTTCACAAGCGCTTCGCCTTCCTTTGACAACTGTTCATGTACAACCTCCAGATTGGCGCCGTCCAGCACCATACGCGCTTCTTTCCGTTCCAACTCCTCTATCTTCACTTCCAAAGAGTTGCGTTTGTCTATAAACTCGTACAGCTTGTCATTCAACGGGGTTCCTTTGGCAGTTAACTGCGTGTTGGAGATGGAAACCACAATCTTACCATTTTCCAGCACCAAAGGCATTATACCTTCGTGGTCCATATAAAGAGTAACCATCATCACAGAGTCGGCACGGCCTATCATCTTAAAATATCCATGAACGACCTCTGCCGAGTCAACGTTCACCCATTGTCCGTCTTTAAGCGTCTTAAGGAATAACATCTTTCCGTCAAGGCTGGTTACCGAAGAGCTTCCCTCTATCTTATACTTGCGGCTGCAAGATGCCAAGAGCAAAAGTAGGAGCAAAAGGGGTAAAATGCGGTTCACACTCATTCTAATCATGCAAGAAACGATTTTTGAATTACACTTGGCAAAGGTATTAATATTCCTTATAAACCGAATATAAAGAAAGGATTTTTCATTCGGTTTACGTATTTTTGCACAATTATAAACTATAAAAACAGAGAAAATACACATGTCAACCTATGCACCTTTTGCTAAACCGCTCTATGTAATGTTGAAACCGGTAGGTGCGGTATGCAATCTGGCATGCGATTATTGCTATTATCTGGAGAAAACCAAACTGTATAGGGATAATCCCAAGCATGTGATGAGCGAGGAACTGCTGGAAAAGTTCATCGAAGAATACATCAACTCGCAAACCATGCCCCAGGTTCTGTTCACGTGGCATGGCGGAGAAACATTGATGCGCCCGCTGTCTTTCTACAAACGTGCCATGGAGCTGCAAAAGAAATATGCCAACGGACGCACCATAGACAACTGCATACAGACCAACGGCACGTTGCTGACCGACGAATGGTGCCGGTTCTTCAAGGAAAACAACTGGCTGGTGGGTGTCTCCATAGACGGACCGCAAGAGTTCCATGACGAATACCGGAAAAACAGGTTGGGCAAGCCCTCCTTCATCAAGGTGATGCAGGGCATCAACCTGCTGAAGAAGCACGGTGTGGAATGGAACGGAATGGCGGTGGTCAATGACTACAATGCCGACTACCCGCTGGATTTCTATAACTTCTTCAAGGAAATAGGATGCCATTACATCCAATTCGCCCCTATCGTGGAGCGTATCACTCCCCACGGTGACGGGCGCCATCTCGCTTCTCTGGCAGACAAAGGAGAGAGTACGCGACTGGCAGACTTCTCCGTCACACCGGAACAATGGGGAAACTTCCTCTGCACCTTGTTCGACGAATGGGTGAAGCAGGATGTGGGCACCTACTACATACAGTTGTTCGACTCCACCCTTGCCAACTGGATAGGCGAGCAACCGGGCGTTTGTTCCATGGCAAAGACTTGCGGCCATGCAGGCGTCATGGAATTCAACGGAGATGTATATGCTTGCGACCATTTTGTGTTCCCCGAATATAAGTTGGGCAACATCTATCAGAAGACACTGGTGGAGATGATGTACGGCGAACGGCAGCAGGCTTTCGGGCTGATGAAGCAGCAATCGCTCCCCACCCGGTGCAAGGAGTGCGAATGGCTGTTTGCCTGCAACGGTGAATGCCCCAAGAACCGTTTTGCACATACGGCCGACGGGGAGCCGGGACTGAACTACCTTTGTGCGGGATACCATAAATTCTTCAGCCATGTGGCTCCATACATGGACTTTATGAAGAACGAGCTGATGAACCGGCGTCCACCGGCAAACATCATGGAAGCGATAAGGAACAATGCCATCAAGTCATGAGACAACGGGCCATGACAGAGAAAATCAAAGATACTATTTAATAACTGATTATATGAAGATTACATTTAAGAAAGGTTTGCTTGCGGCCATTGCCGCACTGACAGTCTGCTCTGCGCGTGCAGACGAAGGAATGTGGTTGCTGCAACTGATGAAGCAACAGAACTCCATCGACATGATGAAAAAACAAGGGCTGAAGCTGGAGGCCGACGACCTCTACAATCCCAACGGTGTATCACTGAAAGATGCCGTAGGTATCTTCGGCGGTGGCTGTACCGGTGAAATCATCTCTCCGGAAGGTCTGATTCTGACCAACCATCACTGCGGATACGGTGCCATACAGCAGCACAGCAGCGTGGAGCACGATTATCTGACAGACGGTTTCTGGGCCATGAACCGCAATGAAGAGCTGCCCACACCGGGATTGAAATTTCGCTTCGTCCACCGCATTGTGGACATCACCGACCTTGTCAACTCCAAAATAAAGGCAGGCGAAGTGACGGAAATCGACGCACTGACCTCACCCTTCCTCAGCAAGCTGGCAAAGGAAGAGCTGGAAAAGAGCGACCTGAAAGGAAAACCGGGCATTGAAGTGCGCGCTCTCCCCTTCTATGCAGGAAACAAATTCTATATGTTCTATTATAAGGTCTACAGCGACGTGCGCATGGTGGCCGCCCCTCCCTCCTCGGTAGGCAAGTTCGGCGGTGAGACCGACAACTGGATGTGGCCGCGCCACACGGGAGACTTCTCCATGTTCCGCATCTATGCCGATGCCAACGGAGAGCCGGCCGAATACAGTGCAAGCAACGTACCCCTGAAAACCCCGAAGTTCCTGCCTATCTCCATCAAAGGCTTGAACGAAGGCGACTATGCCATGATTATGGGCTTCCCCGGCAGCACAGAACGCTACCTCACCCAGAGCGAAGTGAAACAACGCATGAATGCTGTGAACCAAGCGATGATTGATATGCGCGGCGTGCGCCTCGAAGTACTGCGCAAGTACATGGATGCCAGCGACAAGACCCGTATCCAGTATGCCAGCAAGTTTGCCGGAAGCAGCAACTACTGGAAGAACTCCATCGGCATGAACAAGGCCATCATCGACAATGACGTGCTGGGCGCCAAAGCCGAAATAGAGAAGAAGTATGCCGCTTTTGCCCAAGGAAAACCCGAATACGAGGGTGTGGTAGAAAAGATTAATGCCATCATCGAGAAAAGCACTCCCACACTGCGCCAGCTCTACTATATCAACGAAGCATTGCGCGGTGCCATCGAGTTCGGCAGCACTTACCTTATCATGGACAACATAAAGGAAGCGCTCGAAGAGAAGAATGACTCATTGCTGCAAGCTTCAAAGAAACAGCTGGAAAGCGCATACAGCGGCATCCATGACAAAGACTATGACCATGAAGTGGACCGCGCCGTAGCCAAAGCCATCCTGCCCGCCCTTGCCAAGGCGCTAAACGCCGATGAGCTGCCCTCTTTCTACCAAACCATCAACGAAGAGTTCAAGGGCAACTACGACGCATACGTAGACAACATCTACGACAACTCCATCCTCTCCAACCGCAAGAACCTGGACAAATTCCTGGCAAAACCCACCGTGAAAGCCATCGAGAAAGACCCTGCAACGGCCTACTCGCGCTCCAAGAACAAGAAGTTGCAGGAACTCAGCAGACAATACATGGAATTGGAAAGCGGAATGGAACTGCTCCACAAAGCCTACATCCGCGGCTTGGGCGAAATGAAACAGCCCGTCCCCTCTTATCCGGACGCCAACTTCACCATGCGCCTGACCTACGGCAACGTGAAATCATACAACCCGCGCGACGCCGTGCACTACAACTACTACACCACCACAGACGGTATTCTTGAGAAAGAGAACCCCGAAGACCGTGAATTCATGGTACCCGCCAAGCTGAAAGAACTGATTCAGAAGAAAGACTTCGGACGCTATGCCATGGCAGACGGCACCATGCCGGTTTGCTTCCTCACGACGAACGACATCACCGGCGGCAACTCCGGAAGCCCCGTCATCAATGGCGAAGGACAACTGATCGGTACTGCTTTCGACGGCAACTGGGAGTCGTTGAGCGGTGATATCAACTTCGACAACGACCTGCAACGCTGCATCGCACTGGATGTACGCTACGTGCTCTTCATCCTCGACAAACTGGGCAACTGCGGACATCTGATAAAAGAAATGAACATTATAGAATAAATAAAAGCCTCTGGGAAATTGCTCTCCATACTGAATGGCATTCAGTCGTATAGTGAATGCCATTCAGTCGTATACTCAACCCTATTCAGTATACGACTGAATAGCACCCCTCTCAGATGTTCTTCTAACGCATATCACCATGAAAAGAATCATACTATCATTATTCATTACATCTTCAGTCCTTGCCGCACACGCCGACGAAGGAATGTGGATGCTCACCGACCTGCAAAAGCAGAACGAAGTAGCCATGACAGAACTCGGTCTGCTCATCCCCACCAACCAAATCTATAATCCAGACGGCATTGCCCTGAAGGATGCCGTAGTACATTTCGGCAGCGGATGCACCGGCGAAGTCATCTCTGCCGAAGGGCTGGTACTGACCAACCACCATTGCGGCTATGGCGCCATACAGCAACACAGCAGCGTGGAGCATGACTACCTGACCGACGGCTTCTGGGCGATGTCCCGTGAAGAAGAACTCCCCTGTAAGGGACTCACCATCACCTACATCGACCGGATACTGGACGTGACGGACTACGTGAACGAACAACTGAAAACCGACGACGACCCGAACGGCACCAATTACCTCTCTCCCAAATACCTGAAGACGGTAGCCGACCGTTTCGCCAAGTCCGAAGGCATCGACCCGGCACCCGGCCGCGCACTGGAGCTGAAAGCCTTCTATGGCGGAAACAGATATTACCTGTTCGTAAAGACCACCTACAGCGATATCCGCATGGTAGGCGCTCCCCCCTCCTCCATCGGCAAGTTTGGCGCTGATACCGACAACTGGATGTGGCCCCGTCACACGGGAGACTTCTCCATCTTCCGCATCTACGCCGACAAAGACGGGAAACCTGCCGCTTACAGCAAGAGCAACGTCCCCCTGAAAGTGAAGAAACACCTCACCATCAGCCTCGACGGTTATCGCGAGGGCGACTTCACCTTCATCATGGGATTCCCCGGACGCAACTGGCGCTACATGATTTCCGACGAGGTGGAAGAGCGCATGCAAACCACCAACTTCATGCGCCACCACGTGCGCGATGTCCGCCAGAAAGCCCTGATGAAGCAGATGTTGCAAAACAATG
Organism: uncultured Bacteroides sp.; assembly: GCA_905197435.1. Taxonomy (GTDB): domain Bacteria; phylum Bacteroidota; class Bacteroidia; order Bacteroidales; family Bacteroidaceae; genus Bacteroides. The sequence continues at coordinate 2,265 of CAJJYX010000079.1, read as the reverse complement.
CCATACGCATCCACTACGCCAGCAAGTATGCATCTTCTGCCAACTACTGGAAAAATGCCATCGGTATGAACGAAGGCCTCGTCCGTCTGAAAGTATTGGATACCAAACGCGCACAACAGGAAGCACTGCTGGCACGCGGACGCTCGCTGAACGATAACAGCTACCAGCAGGCATTCGACCAGATACGCGCCATCGTGAAACAACGCCGCCCGGCCCTCTACCACCAACAGGCCATTCAGGAAGCACTGGTGACGGGACTCGATTTCATGCGTATCCCCAGCACCACAGGACTGGTGTCTGCCCTGAAAAGCAAGGACAAAGCACAGATTGCAGCAGCCAAAGACAGCCTCTGGGCGGCAGCCGACCGCTACTTTGCCTCCGTCCCCTTCCCCGAAGTGGAACGCATCGTGGGCAAGGAAATGCTGAAAACCTATATGAAGTATATCCCTGCCGAACAACGCATCGGCATCTTCCAGGTTATCGAGAAGCGCTTCAAGGGAAACAGCGACGCATTCATCGACGCCTGCTTCGAACATTCCATCTTCGGCAACAAGGAGAACTTTGCCAAGTTCATCCGCAAGCCCAGCCTCTACAAGATTAACACCGACTGGATGGTCTTGCTGAAATACTCCATCACCGACGGCCTGCTCCAGACCTCCATTGCCATGATGGATGCCAACAAGAACTACAACGCCGCCCACAAGGTATGGGTAAAAGGAATGATGGACATGAAGCTCGACAACGGCCAGCCCATCTATCCGGATGCCAACTCCACCCTGCGTCTGACGTACGGACAGGTGCTCCCCTATGCTCCGGCAGACGGTGTGGAATATAATTACTACACCACCCTGAAAGGTGCCATGGAGAAGGAAGACCCCGACAACTGGGAGTTCGTGGTTCCTGCCAAACTGAAACAACTATACCAGGCAAAGGATTTCGGGCGTTATGCCATGCCGAACGGCGAGATGCCCATCTGCTTCATTGTCAACACAGACAATACCGGCGGAAACTCCGGCAGCCCTGTGTTCAATGCCAAGGGGGAACTGATAGGTACCGGCTTCGACCGCAATTACGAAGGTCTGACAGGCGACATCGCTTTCCGCCCATCTTCCCAACGAGCCGCATGCGTAGACATCCGTTACACGTTGTTCATCATCGACAAATATGCGGGAGCTTCGCACCTCATCAAGGAGATGACAATTAAATGATGGTTCAGCAGAGTCTATCGTGACTCATCAGAGTAACTTAATTCTCCGTGTAGCGAACAAAACTCTCTTTCATATTGTTATCACTACAGATAAACAGAAAAACAGAAAGAAGAATCATGGAAAAGTTTGAAGAATTGATACAATCAGAAAAGCCCGTTTTAGTAGATTTCTTTGCAACCTGGTGCGGCCCATGCAAAGCCATGCATCCGGTATTGGAAGAGCTCAAAAGCGAAATAGGAGATGCAGCACGTATCGCCAAAATAGATGTCGACCAGCACGAAGAACTCGCTGCCCACTACCGCATACAAGCGGTACCGACATTTATCGTATTCAAGAAAGGTGAAGCCGTATGGCGTCACTCAGGTGTCATCAGCGGCAAGGATTTGAAAGCCGCCATAGAACAAAACTCTTAAAAAGAAGGAATGAAGAAAATTATAACAATGGCTGTCCTTGTGTTTTCCAGCATGCTGGCCTATGCTTGCATGAACGGAGCCAAACAACAGGAGCAGGCGGAAGCGGCAGATGCCCGGGCGGAAGCAACGGAAGTACAAGCCGATGGAGAGGTAATCGTCATGAACAAAGCCATGTTTATCAAGGATGTGTTCGATTACGAGAAATCCCAGGACTGGAAATACAAAGGAAGCAAACCCGCCATCATCGACTTGTATGCCGACTGGTGCGGGCCTTGCCGCATGACGGCTCCCATCATGAAGGAGCTGGCCAAAAAGTATGCCGGCAAAATCATTATCTACAAAGTCAATGTGGATAAAGAGAAAGAACTGGCGGCATTGTTCAATGCAACAAGCATTCCTCTTTTTGTGTTCATCCCCATGAACGGAGAGCCCCAACTCTTCCGCGGAGCAGCCGACAAGGCTACCTACAAAAAGGCGATTGATGACTTCTTGCTTAAAAACGAACTGAATTCGAAATAAGGCTTTGCTTATAACTGATATGAACTGAAGTAAATGGTTAAGCAGTGCTATCTTAATTCTCCTCCTCCCGGGAGGTTGTGTAAAAAGTAATCATCAAGTGTTCTTTGACATATTGTATAAAAAGG
>CAJJYX010000078.1 GCA_905197435.1 uncultured Bacteroides sp. | reverse complement strand
CAACATTTCCAATCGGCTTATCTTTTTGTTAGGCAGATTTCTTTTCAGCTAATGCCCGGACTTCCTCAATTGAAAGGTCGGTGTACTTTGCCACCTTTTCTGATTAACTCCACTTCGACGATTGTCGCTACCTGATTGGTACGCAGGATGCGTACCTTCTGACCTTTTTTTATTGATATTTCTTTTTTATTCATTACTGTTTTAAATTGTGCGATATATTGCCCGGATTATTTTTTATTCTTCAGTTGAAAACGGTAAGTTAAGCTGGCGGTTGTTCGCCCTCCAGTCCTCGATGGTGAGCTTCATCACCTGATTCAGTTCAGACTTTGCCTCATTCATCAGTTTTTGGGCATCCTTGAAACGGCGCTGGCACTCCTGATACTCGGTTACTTTCTTCTCCATGACTTCTTGTTTCTGCTTGAGGAAAGTCTGTGGCTCGGTGAAATGCTCGTATAGCGCCCGGTAACATTCTTCCTTATACTTTAACACAGCCGGACGAGCTTCATCATTTACTCTTGATGTGTCAATAGAGAAAAGCCAGCCAAAAACATACATATAGGGTATGGCATACATTTCACGTTCTTTGCCATCACCGGCAACTGTGGTCATCATGACCGCAGTTGAACCGAGAATTTCATCCCGTTCTATGCGCTTTCTTTGACTGTCTGCATCAATGCCCAACGCTTCGCAGATAGGGCGGATGGGCACTATTTGTTCGTCACTTGTAGATACTATATTGTTCACTCTTGCGATAATTTTAGTTTCCATAGTTTCTTATTCATATAGTCACATTACAAAACGTGCACAGCTATATACTCCACTTTTCGGCATTCCTCCAAAGTCAACCCTGATACACAATTCTCCGCAAATGACAAAAGGCTTGTCGCTCACGACCTTGCCATAAACACCATAATGTTCATGAAAGACTTCTGAACCAGGTTTCATTGATTCCAGTGCTCTTCTCATTTTCTCGGAAGTGTAAATGGTTATCCATCTGTTGGAATAATTGTAATAAAGCAGTCCGGTGTCAAGAGAATCGCACATCTTCAATACGGTTTCTTCTACCTGCTGCCTGCTAAAGACAACACTGGTCTGCAGCTTCTGCACCTTAACGTCTGGAAACTTCTTTTTGAATGTTGTTTTTGTTACCATGATCACTGTCCTATTTTTGCAAATTCATCTATCTTATCCGCCAAGGCATAATAGCCCATCACCTTTTTATATGAAATTATGCAGACAATACTGTCGCTGTCATGCTCTACAAGGATAGTCCATTGCCCATCCTTTCCGCTGTCAAAAACATCAAGCCGTACCGGACGGCTACGCGGGTATTTCTCATTCTGAATCTTAATCTGGTGCTCGATGTCACATTTCAGTGCATCCAGCGAACATTCGTGAGCAATCAGATGTCGGTCAAACTGTTGCACGTATATCTGTAATGCCCTGCCTTTTTTGTTGACATTGGCATAAGTCTTGATATTATCTATAAAGTAGTTCATAGTCATTCTAATTTATATCCATGTCATTGGTAATCATGAGGCTGATGTATTTACCAAGTATTGCTCCATGAGTCTGGGTAGGTCTTCTATCATCTTCAGCATGCATTCGTGCGGTGTATCAAGGATAGTTATGATTAGGCTGCTGAGGTCTTGGTCTATCTGTCGCACTTCGTCTACCTGCAAGTAGTCCAGCGCATCGATGGCGTCAATGAAAGAGAGATGTTTCTTAAGTGCAAACCCGCAATTGCATATTACTTTGCCCGAAGCAGTCGGGCGTGGGATCCACATCCGGAACTGTCCGTCTGAAGTGGAAATCGACGCAAAATTCTTGTTGTTGCTCATGTCTTCTGTTTATTAAGTTAGTAAATCGTCGTCCCGTATGGGGAATCGAACCCCAGTCACGCCATATTCCGCTCATGTCCGCTACCATTCGGACGTAGTACGGGATTTTGGCCGGACTATCTTCACAGACCGTCACAGCCTAAAATAATACTTGATACTAATATTAATACTTGAATTAAAACGCATATGGCGCACCTCACGGTGGGCTTATTTCAATTGGTTCAGATGCCAGTACGATATCATCTCCCCAACACTTCTTACTTTAATCTTTGCCTTTATATTCTCCCGGTGCCGGTTCACTGTACAAGGTGAGATATGCAGCTCTGCCGCAATATCATCTGTCTGGCAATTGGAAGCGATCAGCCGGAACACATCCATTTCCCGGTCAGTCAATGATGTCTCGAGTTCCGGCCGGCAAATCACCCCCTCATGCTCACATTCACCACGCAGTGGGCATTTGACCTCCTCGAACACGAATTGCCCATCCTTGTTGATGTCAAGGTTGTATTGGTCATATTCCCCGAAGTTGCAGCGGATGAAGCGGTGTACCACCCGGAACTCATAATGCCACCGGTTCATCGTGCTGGCCGAATAGAGTTGCATCAGCCGGGCATGTGCTTTCGGATAGCGATCTCTGATGATAGCAAGCATGTACTCAATGGTCGGACGGTCGGTCTCCTTAAGGATAACAGCCGGCTGTCCCAACTCTTTCATCATCACATCACCTTCGGGAGTGTTGTAGAACTCGATATTAATTATCTGATTCATTTTTAGGCGGGAATAATTCTTCTACACTCATACCGAGGTATTCGGCAATAACCTTTTGCTTAATAAGCGGAGGATTGTTCTCGCCATTTATCCAACGATACACTGCTGCTGTAGTGGAATAAGTCAATTCTGCCAATTTCTTAATAGTCTCTTGCTGTTGATTTGGCAGGTTCTTCATATAATCTGTAAATACCATAATTGATAAATAATTAAATTTTTCTATTGATTTTGCTTTTCGTTTCTTCAACTTAGTTGCGTGAATTTATTAACGCTGTGCAAACATAGAAACAATATTTCAAAATATGAAATTAATAATTGAATATTATGAAATATTATTTCATAAAAGAAGATAACTTATTGATAACCAATTCATAACTTTAAATCATGAAAAAGAAGAATGAAACACCGATACATCCAGTGATTGAAAAGATACGTAAAATCATTGCAGATAGGGGGTTAACCCAAATTGTTGCAGCCGAATTTGCAGGAACATCACCATCTCAATTTAGCAAGATACTGGGAGGGGAAGTTCAACTAAGTTTATGGCAACTTTCAAATTTTGCAACGAACTTGGATATGGATATAATTGATGTTTTCACTTATCCTCAAAAATACACCCTCAACGGTAAGAGTGAAGAAGAAGATTTGGAAGCAATTCTTCAGATAAAATTAAAAAAAGATCGGAAAGAACAAGTGCTCAAATTGGTTTTTGGTGATAATAACTTAGAAATACTAAATAAGTAGTGAGAACAATAGAAATATTTTCGATTTACAAAATTGATAGTTTCATTAGGAAATGGCGTAAGGTATTTCCAACTTTATCTATTCAGAAGGTAGATGAACCAACCCCTAATTGTTATGTACTATTCAAATATGATACTAATAAAACTATGAAATTTCCTTTTGAAGCTATACATGGAGCACATAAAGGGTTCATAGAAGGTTGGATAAAGGAATGTAATTCCCAGAAAGTACTTCAGCCAGAAGAGCTTGAAAATGAATTGCGAAAAATAGCAAAGGAAAATAATGACGATATACACTAATAGACAATTATAGAAGAATATACAGTTGTTTAATACTGTAAAATAACACATAATCAGCGGCTTATAATTTATCGGTGTATTCTCCCGCTACCCCGACAATACAAAAGGCATCTACAATAAAATGTAGGTGCCTTTTGTATATTCTTGTAGCTGGCTTACTTCATCCGCGCCGCAATAGCCAGTAATACCCCGAGCACCACACCCAATATCGCTGCAAACAACACCCGCATTTCTCCTGGCAGGAGGAATGTGATGGTGTGTGCCGGATACCAAAAAAAAGGAATTGTTTTCTTGAAAACGAAATTCCACTGTGCATCCCAATTCAGATGCGTAATAATGCGGGTCATCGGGATAGGAGTGAGGAGGCTGCGAGGCGAGCCGCCACAATCCAGAATATGTGTATCCGTAATCTTGTGGAACGTCATGAACACCGGAGCAAAAATAGTATTCATGGCAACCGAGATGGCGAGGGCTACCCATAACTTGTCAAGGCAGAATTCTCCGTTTATGATGGCGGCAGCGTTTTCCATTCCCATATATTCCATAAATTGTGGCACGCCTTTAGAGAAGATTATCATGGCAGCGTTGATGCCCATTCCCAAAAGTCCCCACACTACGGCGCGCGGAAGCACTCCAAATCCTTTCCGGTTATAGACTCCGGCACTGATACGAAGTCCCAGCATCTCACCCAGTGTAGCAAGAATTCCGAATTTGATGAAACTCATTACCATGCCGTGTGCAGCATTGAAAGACTTGTACACATTGTAAATGGGTTCACTCACAAAGAATGGCAGGAATATTATCACAAGAACAAAAATAAAGAGTAAATCTTGCTTTTTCATACAAAAGTCATGTTTTTCATAAACGATGTGGCAAATCTTTCATATATTCATCCGCTTTCTCCTTGGTGCGCGCCACACGCTTGGCCGTCTCCGGATGAGAAGAGAACATTTTCTGGAACTTGGATTCTTTCGGCGCTTCCGCTGAAAGTTCAAGCAATTTGTTCAAAGCATTGTACATGGCATACGGATCAATATTATTCTTGATGCAGAACTCAAAACCATAATCATCCGCTTCCGTCTCTTGCTTTTGGGAATATTGAGCACCTGCCAATGCCTCGGCCATGGTACCCAGTTCGGAATCGCTTAGTTTCGATACCGTGGAACTTGCTGCATCGGCTGCGTTCTTCACTGCCGAACGGAGGTAAGCATTCTTCATGGCATCTTTGGAATCCGTATGGATAACGTGGCCTATCTCGTGGCCGACAACTGCCATCACTTCATCATCCGTCATAATGTCCATCAGCCCGGCACAGATACGTACACTGCCATCACCACACGCAAAGGCATTCACATCTACCACTTCATAAACTCCGAAGTTCACCTTCAAGCCATCCACTTCCTTTATATTTCCCGTCAGCTTTTCCAGACGCTTGCCATACTCCGTATCGGGTTTCGTCAGTGGATTGTGTGTATCCATCCATTCCATATATTCCTTGCTCATCGTCGCAATGTCGGCATCGGACAATGAAATGGCTTTAACAGCGTCGGTACCTGCTTGGACTGCTTTGGTCACATTGATTTTCTTTCCACCGATTTTGATCTGTGCATAGGCGGTAGTGGTACAATTCATTCCGCATACGACAGCAGCAATGATGAAGAAGTTCTTTTTCATGTATTTTACGATTTAATTTCAACCTTATTTGTTTGTATATAAAAAAAGCCGTCTAACCATTGTTAAACGGCTTTCTTGAATATCTATTTGGAGCAGTTTACTTGATGATATCCAGTTCCTTGAAACATTTAGTCAGCTTCTCCACAGCATAATCCACTTGCTCTATGGTGTGGGTAGCCATCAACGCTACACGTACCAATGTATCTTGCGGAGCACATGCAGGCGGAATAACCGGGTTGATGAAGATACCTTCGTCAAAAGCCAGCTTCGTTACCGTAAATGTCTTCTCCGTATCACGTACATAAAGAGGAATGATAGGGGATTCCGTCTCGCCGATTTCGAAACCTGCATCGCGGAACTTTTTCAAGGCGTAGTTGGTGATGTCCCACAAACGCTGGATGCGTTCGGGCTCGGACTTGATGATATGAAGCGCCTCACGGGCTGCAGCCGTAGCGGCAGGTGTACTGCTTGCCTGGAATATATATGAACGGGCATTATGACGCAGCCAGTTGATTACTTCCTTGTCTCCGGCAACAAAACCGCCGATGGAGGCCAACGACTTACTGAATGTGCCCATAATCAGGTCCACATCATCTGTTACACCGAAATAATCACAAACACCACGACCTTGTTTCCCAAATACACCCAGACCGTGAGCTTCGTCCACGTAAATGCTGGCATTGTATTTCTTCTTCAAGCGGACAATTTCGGGAAGATTGGCCAAATCGCCTTCCATGGAAAATACTCCATCCACGACAATCAGCTTCACAGCATCCGGCTCACACTTCTGGAGTTCCTTTTCCAAAGCCTCCATATCGTTATGCTTGTACTTCAATTGAGTGGCAAATGCAAGACGGCGACCGTCTACAATGGAAGCGTGGTCGCGATCATCGCAAATGATATAATCTCCACGCCCCACCACAGCAGGAATAATACCTTCGTTTACAGTAAATCCGGTAGAAAAACAGAGCGCTTCGTCTTTCCCTACGAACTCGGCCAATTCCTTCTCCAGTTCAACATGTATATCGAGCGTTCCGTTCAGGAAGCGGGACCCTGCACAACCGGTGCCGTATTTTTCTGTGGCAGCTATCGAGGCGTCAATGATACGCTTGTCGTATGTCAGTCCCATATATGCATTAGAGCCGAACATCAGAACCTTTTTACCATCCATCATTACCTCTGTATCCTGATGGCTGTTAATTGTGCGGAAATAAGGATATACGCCTTTTGCCATAAACTGTTGCGGCAAGTCGTATTTCGCAAATTTGTCTTGTAGTAAACCCATGAAATATCTTTTATGTAATGAATATTTAATCCTATTTAAGTACAAGTCTTAAAAACAAGGGGCAAAGATAGCAAAATATGTCGGTATATGTTCTATCTACCTTAAAAAAAACTACTAATGCTTATTTTAAAAAGCACTGTGTGGCTAATTTTTCAGATATTTATATTACTTTTGCCAATTGGAAAACCTGCATAGCGATAACCCTTGCATGAACGAAAACAAGAAGAAAATAACATTTATAATAAATCCCATATCCGGAACTCAAAGTAAGGAGCAGATACTGAAATGGATTGATGAAAGGCTGGATAAGGAAAGGTATGCACAAGAAGTGATTTATACCGAACGGGCAGGCCATGCCGTAGAAATAGCGGCACAAAAGGCACAAGAAGGTGCGCATGCTGTCATCGCCATAGGGGGAGACGGCACCATCAATGAGATAGCCCGCTCACTGGTGCATACCAAAACCGCCTTAGGCATTATTCCTTGCGGTTCCGGAAACGGACTTGCCCGCCACTTGCAGATTCCGATGGAACCCAAAAAGGCCATCGACATCATCAATGACGGACTGATAGATATCATTGACTATGGGAAAATCAACGATGTTCCTTTCTTCTGTACCTGCGGCGTGGGATTTGACGCGTTTGTAAGCCTGCAATTCTCCAAGGCGGGAAAGAGAGGACCACTTACTTATCTGGAGAAGACCCTGCTCGAAAGCCTGAAGTACCGTCCGGAAACCTATGAGCTGGAGATGGATGGCAGCACCCTGCGATACAAGGCATTCCTGATAGCCTGCGGAAACGCATCGCAATATGGGAACAATGCATATATAACCCCACAAGCCACATTGAACGACGGACTGCTGGACGTCACCATACTCGAACCGTTCACTGTGCTTGATGTACCGTCACTCTCATTCCAGCTATTCAACAAGACTATTGACCAGAACAGCCGGATCAAGACGTTCCGCTGCCAGACATTGCGCATTCACCGCTCGAAGCCGGGAGTAGTCCACTTTGACGGCGACCCGATGATGATGGGAGAGAATATAGATGTGAAGATTATCAAGAAAGGATTACAGGTCATTGTTCCTCGGGGTGCGGAGAAAGATACCTCGAATGTCCTGCAGCGGGCACAAGACTATATCAATGGACTAAAACAGATTAATGAGGCCTTTGTGGAAGATATCGCCCATAAAAACAAGATGATACTGGATAAAGGGAAAAGGCAATTCAAGAAACTGACTAATAAAATGTAATGTTCTAAGAGTCAGTTTAAATTTTCTTCAAAATAATGCTGACGAAAATTTAAGCAGGTTCTAAAGAAGGAACGAATGGAGTTTCTGAAAATAACTTTCTCCTTTTGATGCGCTATATAATATGTTTTATGTATTTTTGCATGTTCAAAATAGTAAATAGTAATTCGTCAAACAGTAAATAGAAAGATGTATAGATCACACACCTGCGGAGAACTCCGTATCTCCGATGTTAACAAGCAAGTGACGCTGGCTGGTTGGGTACAGCGCAGCCGTAAGATGGGAGGTATGACTTTCATTGACCTCCGCGACCGTTACGGAATTACCCAATTAGTGTTCAACGAAGAGGTGGATGCCGAACTTTGCGAGCGTGCCAACCACTTGGGCCGTGAATACGTAATTCAGGTTAAAGGCACCGTAAACGAACGTTTCAGCAAAAACAAGAATATCCCGACGGGAGACATTGAAATCATTGTATCGGAACTGAATGTCCTGAACTCATCGCTGACCCCTCCTTTCACCATCGAGGAGAATACGGACGGTGGCGATGATATCCGCATGAAGTACCGTTATCTGGACCTGCGTCGTGCCAATGTACGCAGCAATCTGGAACTCCGCCATAAAATGACAATCGAAGTACGCAAGTATCTGGACAGCCAGGGATTCATTGAAGTGGAAACTCCGATTTTGGTAGGCTCCACACCTGAAGGTGCACGCGATTTCGTCGTTCCTTCGCGCATGAACCCGGGACAATTCTATGCCCTGCCACAAAGCCCGCAGACACTGAAGCAGTTGTTGATGGTTTCCGGTTTCGACCGTTACTTCCAGATAGCCAAATGCTTCCGTGACGAGGACCTGCGTGCCGACCGCCAACCGGAATTCACACAGATTGACTGCGAAATGTCTTTCGTGGAGCAGGATGATGTCATCAACCTTTTCGAAGGCATGGCCAAATATCTGTTCAAGGAAATTCGTGGCGTAGAGATGAACGAGCCGTTCATGCGCATGCCATGGGCAGACGCCATGAAGTATTATGGTAGTGACAAGCCCGACCTTCGTTTCGGTATGAAGTTCGTGGAACTGATGGACATCATGAAGGGACACGGATTCTCGGTATTCGACAATGCAGCCTACATCGGCGGTATCTGCGCAGAAGGCGCCGCACACTATACACGCAAGCAACTGGATGCGCTGACCGAATTCGTGAAAAGACCGCAAATCGGTGCCAAGGGTATGGTATACGCACGTGTGGAAGCAGACGGCAATGTAAAGTCAAGTGTCGATAAGTTCTATACACAGGAAGTATTGCAGGAAATGAAAGCTGCTTTCAACGCCAAGCCGGGTGACTTGATTTTGATTCTGAGTGGTGACGACGCCATGAAGACCCGCAAGCAATTGAGCGAGCTTCGCCTTGAAATGGGTAATCAGCTGGGGTTGCGCGACAAGAACAAGTTTGTCTGCCTGTGGGTGGTTGACTTCCCTATGTTTGAGTGGAGTGATGAAGAAGGTCGTCTGATGGCTATGCACCATCCGTTCACCCATCCGAAAGACGAAGACATTCCTTTGCTGGATACAGACCCGGCAGCCGTCCGTGCAGATGCATACGACATGGTGTGCAACGGCATTGAAGTAGGTGGAGGCTCCATCCGTATCCACGACGCACAGTTGCAGGCCAAGATGTTCGAGATTCTCGGATTCACTCCGGAGAAGGCTCAGGAGCAGTTCGGCTTCCTGATGAATGCTTTCAAATACGGTGCGCCTCCTCACGGTGGCCTAGCATACGGTCTGGACCGTTGGGTCAGCATCTTCGCGGGTCTCGACAGTATTCGCGACTGCATCGCATTCCCCAAGAACAACAGTGGACGCGATGTAATGTTGGATGCGCCTTCGGTTATTGACCAGAAGCAGTTGGACGAACTGAATCTGATTGTTGAAGTGAAAGAGTAAAAGCAGGTACAGGGTAGGAGAGAGTGAAAGAGTCTGCACGCATTTTTCGTTTTGCGGTAATCGGCACGCTGAATGCCTTGATTATGGCTGTTACCGTTTGGGTAATGATGGACGGACTGGACATCAACTATATGCTCTCCAATGTAACTGCATATATACTTGCACAGATACACAATTTCATCTGGTGCAAATATTGGATATTCCCCACAGAAAAAAAGAGCAACACTTGGCGGCAAGTGCTGCTCTTTTCTATAGCTTTCGGAATGGCCTACGGAGCACAATTCCTATTCCTTATCGGACTGGTGGAGGGACTGGACTGTGACGAGTACCTTGCCCAATTCCTGGGTTTATTCATCTACGGAAGTGTCAATTTCCTGATGAACAAACGGGTGACGTTCCGTTAATCCTCTCCTTATAAGAACTGAAGTATCAGTCGAGAAATCGTTTTGTCAGTCCGTCATAGGCATCAATTCTGCGGTCGCGCAAGAAAGGCCACCAACGGCGTACATTCTCCGAGCGTTCCAAATCCACTTCCACAACAATGTTTTCCGGCTGTTCGTTTCCTGCTTGAGCCAGGAACTCACCTTGCGGTCCGACCACAAAACTATTTCCCCAGAACAAGATACCATTGGTTTGCATGGAAGGATCCGGTTCATGTCCCACACGGTTTACTGAAACCACCGGCAAGCCGTTGGCTACGGCATGTCCGCGCTGGGAGATAATCCAAGCGTTGAGCTGACGTGTCTTTTCATCATCCGTATCACTGCTTTCCCAACCGATGGCTGTAGGATATATCAGTATTTCAGCTCCTTTCAATGCCATCAGACGTGCAGCTTCCGGATACCACTGATCCCAGCACACCAATACTCCCAATTTACCCAAAGACGTCTGAATGGGTTCGAAGCCTATATCACCGGGAGTAAAATAGAACTTTTCATAATAGGCGGGGTCATCAGGAATATGCATCTTCCGGTATTTACCGGCGATACTTCCGTCACGTTCAAAAACGACTGCCGTATTATGGTACAATCCGGGAGCACGCTTCTCAAACAAAGAAGTGACCAGCACAATGTCATTGGCAGCAGCCAACTCGGAATAAAATCCCGTGGAAGGACCGGGGATGGGTTCTGCCAAATCAAACAACTGCGTGTTTTCTGTCTGGCAGAAATACAGAGAGTTATGCAATTCCTGCAAAACGACCAACTGCGCTCCATGCGCGGCACAAGCCTCAATGCTCTTTGCCAGATTCATTAAATTAGTCCTGAGATCCGGGGTATTGGCCTGCTGGATAATACCCACTTTTATTTTCCTTGCCATCTTATTCTATGGTTTATTGTTTTACTATATATAATCGATGTCACTTCAACACCCCCATGGGATATTGCATGGTGACACAATGCAAAGAGCCGTGTTGCTTAATCAAGGCACGGCAATCTATCCCGATAATTTCATAACCGGGAAAAGCCTCCTGCAACACTTCGCCCGCACGGGCATCATTCTCCGGCTGTTGATAGGTGGGGTAGAGCACTGTATCATTCAAAATCAAGAAATTAGCATAAGTGGCGGGAAGCCTTTCTCCTGCTTCTTCTATCTTGTCGACCATGGGTAGAGCCAGCAAACGGTAAGGCTCCCCCTTCAGCGTGCGGAAAGTCTTCAGTTGTTCCTCCATGCGGTGCAGTTCTTCGTAATGTTCGTCGTCTGCATCCTTGCACTGCACATAGGTTATCGTATCGGCAGGGCAGAAACGTGCCAGTGTGTCGATATGGCTGTCCGTATCGTCACCTGCCAGATAACCGTGATCCAGCCAAAGGACACGTTGCAGATGAAAGACAGAACGAAGATATTCCTCAATTTCCACCCGGTTCATCTGTCCGTTGCGGTTAGGAGAAAGCAGGCATGCGGAAGTGGTGAGCAGCGTTCCCATGCCGTCACTTTCGATGGAACCGCCTTCAAGGACAAATCCCAAGCGGTTTACATACTTCCCTTTCATCACTTCCGACTCCACTGCGTGGCGCGTAATTAAATTATCCTTATCCGATGCGAACTTCAATCCCCATCCGTTGAACTTAAAGTCGAGCAAAGATGCGCCATCAGTATCCAGCATGGTGATGGCTCCATGGTCGCGTGCCCAGGTGTCATTTGTTTCGCACTCCAGGAAACGGACATTCTCCATGTTCACTCTACCGGCAATCTGTTTTTCCACTTCGTCCGGTTCCGGGGTTACAATCAGCAATATCTCCCGCGCGGCTATTTCAGAAGCAATGGCTACAAAACATTCCTGCACTTCGTCCAGCATGTAAGCCCAGTCCGTACCGGCATGGGGCCATGTAAGCTGTATGCCGCTTTGCAAAGTCCATTCGGCTGGCAAGTGGGGGGCACGTGTTTCTATCTGAAAAGTCATATTCTTACCAAAACGTACCTGGCAGTCTTTCTCTGCAACACCCCCCAAAGGAAGTCCAACAAAATATCCCATATCAATCTGATTTTTTCTGATTTATTGTTTTAAGCTACTAAAGTGAAGAGCTGCCTCCTCAGGGCTATATCCAATCCTCAACTTTAGGCTTCTAAACCTTAATTCTATGCTCCTCAACCTTTACTTTACGCCAACAGGCAGCTTTACGCCTTATCTTCCTTCGGTTTCCGGTCAAAGAACGGACTCTTGGAGGATGCACTCACCGGAATGGCAAAGACGGTCTTGCATCCTTTCAGCCAATCCAAACGCTGGGCGGCAAGTCCGGCAGAGAACATGACACGCGTATCCACCCTTAAATCGGCAGCCATGGCACAAGCCGAGCCTATGGCTATTCCCACATCCACTGTATTCAAGGCACAAGGCACTCCCTCCGGCCGGCCGGCACAAGTGGAAAACCCGCAGTGACCGCAATTCAAACCTTGCGTTTGCTCGCGCGTACCTATTATTACTACACATTCTGCCTGCAAAATATTGTCCGCGTCACGGAGAAAAAATTTCATGCCGTGCTCTTGAAACATGGCAACCATCTTTTCAGACAGTTTCTTGATATCTTCGCCCGTAACCAGCGCAGCCTCAATCACATCAAACCCTTTTCCTTTCGGCGCTGTGCGCGCAGCAGTCAGCATTTGTCTTGCCACGCCGAGCACATGCTCATGGCGGCAATCCCGTTCATTTTGTATCATAGTTCTTCTTTCTTGAATTAATTAGTGCGTCAAAGATAGCACAAATATTTTTTTGCACTATCTTTGCGATACAGAAAGATTAAAGGAATGCCATGCTGCAAATAGAAAATGCCAGTATCGCCTACGGCAACGATATACTTTTCTCGGGTTTCAACCTGCACCTGAAAAGGGGAGAGATAGCCAGCATTTCCGGTCCTTCGGGATGCGGGAAGACGTCATTGCTGAATGCCATACTTGGTTTTATCCCATTAAAGGAAGGACGCATCGTCCTGAACGGTATTGTGCTGGATAAAGGTAATGTGGATGTTATCCGTAAGCAGACTGCCTGGATTCCACAAGAACTGGCATTGCCACTGGAATGGGTGAAGGATATGGTGCAATTACCCTTCAATTTAAAGGCAAACCGGGGTACTCCTTTTTCTGAAACCCGCTTGTTTGCATGTTTCGAAGATTTGGGTCTGGAGCAGGAGCTATATCACAAGCGGGTAAACGAAATATCCGGAGGCCAGCGCCAACGCATGATGATAGCTGTAGCCTCAATGATTGGCAAGCCGCTGACCATTGTCGATGAACCGACTTCTGCTCTCGACTCCGGTTCTGCG